>PNMC01000026.1 GCA_013823365.1 Parvibaculum sp.
CATCCGTGGACCTTGTTGCTCGCGGGGCCAGCCACCAGCCCGACGACGGTCCTCTCATTCGCCGGTCACTCACCGTTCCGGCGTCGCCCAGATGTAGGAGCGCCCATGCCTCATGGCAAGCGCCAATGACGGTTCAAAATTCAACAGACATGTCCGCCGGAGAGACAGGCTTCCGGCGCAATCTGGAGTAATTCAAGCTTGCAGAAGATGGCCCGGGATGGAACCGCCGCCTCAGGCAACCCTTGCCATGCGGCGGCGTACGGCGGCGAGAAAGGTGGCGCGCTTTTTCGGCGTCGAGTGATCCATCTGGTAGCAGCCGAGCCAGACCTGGCGGCAGGTCTTCGCGCAAAGCGCCCGCATGCCGCGCATCAGGATGCGGCGATGCGGCTCGCCCACGAGTTTCGACCACCACCAGGGCGCCCCGCAGCTCGTCACCGCGCCCATGAAGCGGATGTTCTGCAGCTTCGGCTCGATCGTCTTGCCATCGCGGAGATCGAAGGCGACGCCCGGCACCCAGACGCGGTCGAGCCAGCCCTTCAGCATGGCAGGCATGTCGTACCACCATGTCGGGAAGACGAAAACGATACCCTCGGTCGTCCTTATCTCGTCGATATAGTGCTCAAGACCCCTGCCGTTGGAATTTGGATCTTCATAGGAGGCGTGCTCTTCCGCACTCAAACGCGGGTCGAAATTCTCTGCATAGAGATCGACGACCTGCGGCTCGTGGCCCGCCTGGTTGAGCCCTTCGACCACGGCATCGCGCATGGCAGCGGTGAAGCTTTCCGGCTTCGGGTGACAATAGACGACCAGCACGCGCATGGCGCGATTTCCTTCCTTTCCTATGATTGAACCAAGGCCCGCATTTCTTGCGAGTGGCGTCGCAGTCAGAAGCGGTCCGGGTATTAAACGCCCGCGGGTTCCACAGGGTTCCATGAGAGGATGGCGGGGCTTACCAGTCTCCCAGCATCAGCCCCACCACCGAAAGCGCGGCGATGGCAGCCGTGTCCGCCCGCATGATGCGGGGCCCCAGAGAGATCGCGAGCGTGTCGCTCCGGTTACGGAGCATGTCACGTTCAGCGGGGGAAAAGCCGCCTTCCGGGCCTATGAGGACGGCGAGCGCCGTGCCGCGACTTCCCTCCTCCGCGAGGCGAGCGAGCGCGGCCCCGGTCGCACCCGGGCCCTCGTTCTCGTCGCAGAACAAGATGAACCGCCCCGGCGCGATCTTGTTCCAGCTTGCGAGAAGATTCGAAAGCTTCTCCGCCTCGCGTACTTCCGGCACGGCGACGAGGCCGCATTGCTCGGCGGCTTCCACGGCGTTCGCCTGCAGCCGCTCGTCCTTGAGCCGCGTCACCACCGTGCGCTCCGTCATGACGGGCTGGATCACGGCGGCGCCCATTTCCGTCGCCTTCTGGGCGATGAAATCGAGGCGGGCGCGCTTTACAGGGGCAAAGAGGAGCCAGATATCGGGGAGAGGCTCCTGCGCCCGCGTCTGGCCTTCAAGCGCGAGCACGCAGGTCTTCTTGTGGGCCTCCACGATCCGCGCCGCCCACTCGCCATCGCGCCCGTTGAAAAGGAGCACGCGCTCGCCCTCGCCCATGCGGAGCACGTTCACGAGGTAATGCGACTGGTCCTTGTCCAGCGTCAGGCTCGCACCTGCGCAGAGGGCCTCTTCTATATAGAGCCTCGCCTTGCCGCTCGCGCAGCGGGGATTTTCGTCCCGGCCATCTTCGTCTTCACGATTCTTCATGGGCGGAGTATCCATTCTTTTCCGGTCCCGTGCAGCCATTCGAGATGCCCATGCAGCCTCGCAAGACAGTCCGCCTCCTCCTGCTCGACCCGGCGGATCGCCTTCTTCTCATCCGTATGCACGATCCCGATGTCGGGGATGCTGCGGGCCGGGTGCTGCGCGATGCCTATTGGGTGACGATCGGCGGAGAAAGCGAAGCAGGCGAAGACATTGCCACTACGGCAAGGCGGGAAGTGCTGGAGGAAACAGGCCTGACAAATGTCCTGCTGGGCCCGCCCGTCTGGACCACGGAACATGTCCTTTGCGTACATGGCAAGAACCGGCTGATGCAGGAGACGTTTCTCCTTGCCCGGACCGGCGCCACATCCCTCAACAGGGAGGGATGGACCGAACTCGAGCAGCAGGTCATTCAGGACATGCGCTGGTGGAGCCTCGCCGAGCTCCAGGCGACCACCGAAACCATCTTCCCGACTTCGCTGGTACGTCATTTGCCCGGCCTTATCGCCGGGGACATTCCGGCCGCTCCGATAGCGGTTGCGCCCTGAGCGGGGTGGCATCGAAAGCGAATCAGGGGCAGAACTTTCACCATGGACGAGATGAAGCAGGATGAGGCCCGGGTGGCCGATGCGCCGCCCGAGAACTGGGTGGACAGGTATGCTCCCGCATGGACGCGGCCTTATGCGCGGCTTGCGCGGCTCGACCGGCCGATCGGCTGGTGGCTGCTGCTGCTGCCCTGCTGGTGGTCCGTGGCGCTCGCGAGCGAGGGCTGGCCGCCTCTCGCGCTTCTCGTTCTATTCTTCATCGGTGCCGTCGCGATGCGCGGCGCGGGCTGCACCTGGAACGACATCGTTGACCGCGATATCGATGCTGCAGTCGCCCGCACGCGCTCCCGTCCGCTGCCTTCCGGCGCGGTGACACTCACCGGCGCCCTCGCCTTCCTCGCGCTGCAATGCCTGATCGGCCTTGCCGTTCTTCTCTCCTTCAATTCCTTCGCCATTCTTCTCGGCTTTTCATCGCTTCTCCTCGTCGCGATCTATCCCTTCATGAAGCGCATCACCTATTGGCCGCAATTCGTGCTCGGCCTTGCCTTCAACTGGGGCGCGCTGATGGGATGGGCTGCCGTGCATGGCTCGCTCTCCACGGCGCCGCTGCTACTTTATCTCGGCGCGGTCTCCTGGACCATCGGCTATGACACGATCTATGCGCATCAGGACAAGGAAGACGATGCGCTGATCGGCGTGAAGTCGACGGCGCTGAAATTCGGCGAGGCGACGCAGAAGTGGCTGTGGCTTTTCTACGGGATTGCGGTGATTGCCTTCGCGGGCGCTGGCGCGGCGGCGGGGCTTGGCCCCTTCTTCTATCCTGTACTCGCTGCGGGCGCGGCGCTTCTCGTCTGGCAGATCGTCACGCTCGACATAAACGATCCGGCGCGGTGCCTTCGCCTCTTCCGCTTGAACCGCGATTTCGGGCTCATTCTTTTCGCTGCCGCCGTGGCCGGGCAGGTGGCGTAGCGAAGATCACACGAGAGGTCCGGGTGGCGTATCGCCAAAGGCCATTTCGTGGCCCTTCCTCGTATCCATGTATTCACGAATTCGCCTGATCTGATGTCCCGACATTTCGAGGATAAAGCAATATTCGTTTTTGAAGTCGCGTCCGTTGACGAGAGTCGCCGTTAGCGTTTGCTCGATGATGACGGTGGAGCCATCCGCGAAAACGCCCGTGACATCGATCGTAACATTGTCGACGTACATGCGCCTGAACCGGTTCACGATGAAATCCGCGATCATCTCCGGCCCGGTCATGTGGTGAGTGTAGCCCAGACCCACGGCCGTCTGATTAAATGGCGGTGCGAACCAGTCAGCATCGGTAGTCAACGCTGCCTTGATCTTCTCGGGATCGCGTGTCGAAAAGCTGGCCCAAGCGTCCAGCGCTACTTGTTTGTAATCTGTCGTGTTCATCGGAACCTCCTGATTGCGGGAGATTCTTGTGCACGAACCGCGCGTCCATCGTCTCGCCAATTCCGGACGCGGTCACCCGTCCATCATATCTCCCTGGGCCGGTTTTACATCCGATAGCCTGTCAACCTTGCGCAGGGCGGGGAAGAGCCACATCCAGAGCCCCACGACGCCGAGTGTGCCGACGCCGCCGATCAGCACGGCCGGCACGGTACCGAAGAGCGCCGCCGAGACGCCCGCCCGGAAATCGCCAAGCTCATTCGATGCACCGATGAACAGCATTTCCACCGCCGTCACGCGGCCGAGCATTTCCTGCGGTGTAGCGAGCGGGATCAGTGTCGAGCGGATGTTCACGCTCACCATGTCCGATGCGCCCATGACGGTGAGCGCAAGGAGGGTGAGGATGAAGTTTTCCGACAGGCCAAAAACGATGGTCGCGGCGCCGAAGATGCCGACGCAGGCGAACATGATATGTCCGGCACGGCGGCCAAGCGGACGCCAGACGAGCAGCAGGCTCACCACGATGGCGCCGACGGCGGGCGCCGCGCGCATGAAGCCAAGCCCCGTCGGGCCCACATCGAGAATATCGCGCGCATAGATCGGCAGCAGCGCCACCGCGCCGCCGAGCAAAACGGCGAAAAGATCGAGCGAAATTGCGCCGAGCACGATGGGCGAGCGGCGGATGTAGAAAATGCCAGCGACCGCGCGCGCCCAGGCGCTGGTGGCCGGGCCTTGCGGTTCCACCTTCGAGCGCGTGCGAATGCCGAGAAAGGCGAGCGAGACGCCGCAGAAGAGCGCGAGGCAGGTCGAATAGACGGTGACGGGACCGGAGAGGTAGAGAAAGCCGCCTATGGCCGGGCCGAGGATCACAGACATCTGGAAAGTGGAGGAGCTCACCGCAATCGCGCGGGCGAGCTGCGCCTTCGGTACGAGCAATGGTACGAAGGAGCGCGACGCGGGCGCCATGATCGCGCGGGCGGTGCCGAAAAGCGCGAGCGCGGCATAGAACCAGGTGACGTCGCCCGAATGCGTGATCGTCAAGAGAATGAGCCAGCCGGCGGCCGCAGCCTCCAGAAGCCCCGCCGCCGCGACGATGTAGCGCCGGTCGATACGGTCGGCAATATCGCCCGCAGGCAAGGTGAAAAGCAGCATGGGCAGGAACTGCGCCAGGCCGACATAGCCGAGGGCGAGCGCGCTCTCCGTTATGTCATAGACCTGCCAGCCGACCGCGACCGACATGATGAGCATGCCAAGCGTGCCAAGGAAGCGCGCCGAAATGTAGAGGTTGAAGTCGCGCAGCCGGAAAAGGGCGGCTGTTGTCGCTTCTGCGCTTGCTGGATTTTCGGACATGGGCGGGCCGTTGCTTTTTTGCCGTTATGCCCGAAGCCACAGCGCAAGTCGCCTGCAAAGCGCGCACGTCGATTTGCCGCAGGGCCTGCGGATTGAATTCCGTCATCACAGTGTTACATATTGTGCAGCGCAACAATCTCCGTAAGGAGGCGATCATGAAGAGTTTTATCAAGCAGTGGCTCCACAGCGCCGCCCTCGCGGCAGCGGCTTTTACCGGTCAGGCCCAGTGGTATTCGCTTGAGGAAGCGAAGGCCGCACCGGCCCGCCGCGAGCCTGCCAAGGCGCGCGAAGATCAAGGCTTTGCGCCGGTTCTCCGCGCCGCCGACTAAGCTGGATTTATTGGCCGAGGCCCCGGGTTTCCGCGCCTTTTCGACAAGGCGCGGGACCGGGGCCTCGTCATTTCCGGTCACACCACCTTACTCCCGAGCGGTTGACGCACACCCTGAACCATGGTTCACTTCTTCAAAGTGAATGGAGGTTCACATCTTGGCATACCGCCAGACAGACAAGGTCGCCGCCCGGCTCGCCGAAACGCGCGCCGCTATTCTTGCCGCCGCCCGAGGGCTGGTTGCGGAGGGCGGCTTTGCTGCAGTGCAAATGTCCGAAATCGCCAAACAGGCCGGCGTGGCCACGGGCACGCTTTACCGATATTTCTCCTCCAAGGAGGCGCTCTGCCGGGAACTGTTTCGCGAGGTCTCGGCGCGCGAGATGGGGATGCTCGCAACCATCGCCTCCAGCCATGAACCGGCAAGCGAAAGGCTGGTGAAGGTGCTGCGCACTTTCGCCGGACGCGCCGTCAAGGGGCGCCGCCTCGCCTATGCGCTGCTGGCCGAACCTGTCGATGTGAACCTTGCCGAAGAGCGGGCCTTCTTCCGCCGTACCCATGCGGAAATCTTCGCCAGCATTCTCGAAGACGGAATCGAGAATGGCGAGATACCGAATATCGATGTTCGCATCGCGGCGGCCTGCATCGCGGGCGCCATTCCGACCGCGCTGATCGGCCCACTCGCCCCGCAATCGCATGAACTCGACAGCAATCCCGATCGCGTGGTCGAGGAAATCGTCAAATTCTGTCTCGCAGGTGTCGGCATCACGCTGGCCGCGGGGCAAGAACAGAACAGGGAACGGAGGACCGTCGCATGAGCGTTCTGGCAAAGGATCTCTTGAGCCCCGAGCAGATCGCGCTTGTGCGCAAGCGCTCCGACATTCGCGGCATCTGGCTGGTCTTCCATGCCTGGGCGGTGATCTTCGGTGCGATGGCGGTCTTTGCCGCCTTCCCCAATCCGCTGACCTTCCTGCTTGCCGTTATGGTGATCGGTGCGCGGCAGCTCGGCCTTGCGATCCTCATGCATGACGGTGCGCATGGCATTCTGACCGAGAACCAGAAGCTCAACAATTTCCTCAGCCAGTGGTTCTGCGCCTATCCGATGATGGCGGAGACCGGCGCCTATCGCCGCTATCACCTGAAGCACCATGCGAACACGCAGCAGAAGGAAGACCCGGACCTCATCCTCTCCGCCCCCTTCCCCATCACGCGCAAGAGCTTCAAACGCAAGATGGTCCGCGACATCACCGGGCAAACGGGATACCAGCAACGCAAGGCGCAAATCCTGAATGCCATCGGCCCTGCCGAATGGCCGCTTTCGCAGAGGCTCTCAAACTACTGGCAGAAGCTTGGCAAGGCGACGCTGGCGCAGCTCGCCATCTTCGGCGTGCTCGCCGCGAGCGGGCATTGGTACCTCTATTTTATTCTCTGGCTCGTTCCCTTTCTCACCTGGCACCAGGCGATCACGCGTATCCGCAATATCGCCGAACATGCGATGGTGCCGGACAATGACGACCCGTTCCGCCATGCGCGCACGACGCTTGCCAATCTCGCGGAACGCGCCCTTATCGCGCCCTATTGGGTCAACTATCATGTCGAGCACCATCTGATGATGTGGGTGCCTTGCTACAACCTGCCCATGGCACGCCGTTTCCTCATCGCCAACGGGTTCGGCGAGCGCATGGAAACGAAGGATGGCTATGCGCAGGTTCTCCGCATGGCGACCTCGCGGCCCGACGATGAAGACCAGCGGGGCGAGGTGATCCATAACGCCCGCAAGCGCCGTGTTTCCGGCATTACGTCGGAAGGTTTCACCGAGGACCAGAACGCGGCCTGAGCTGCGTTCAGGCCGACGCTGCGTCCGCCGCCGCCGTGTTTGCGGGTCCAGCGCCTCATGATAAGTCTCTCTCCAATCAGAATTTCTTTTGGGGAGAGAAACATGGCCGAGGCCGGACCCGCTGCACTGGAAACCACACCCATTCGCGAGGCGCATCGCTTCGATGTGAGGCGGCTCGAATCCTACTGCCGAGACGCGGTTGAAGGGTTCAGCGGCGATCTCGATGTACGCCAGTTCGAGGGCGGCCAGTCGAACCCGACCTTCCTCCTCACCACGAGCGGCGCGGGTGGCACGAAGCGCTATGTCATGCGCAAGAAGCCGCCCGGGCAGCTTCTCGCCAGCGCGCATCAGGTGGACCGCGAATATCGCGTCATGAAGGCGCTTGCCGGCACCGGCGTTCCCGTGCCGCATATGTATGCGCTATGCGAGGATGACAGCATTATCGGCACCTCATTCTATGTGATGGAGTATCTCGAAGGCCGCGTATTCCGCGAATCCGTCATGCCGGACTCATCCGAGGAAGAGCGGCGGGCCGTCTATGCCAATCTGGCCGAGAACCTCGCGAAGCTCCACAAGGTCGACTATGAGAAAGTCGGCCTCGGCGATTTCGGCAAGCCGGGCAATTATTTCGAGCGTCAGATCGGCCGCTGGATCAAGCAGTATCGCGGCGCGCAGACGACCGATGTGCCCGCCATGGAAGAGCTCATCAACTATCTTCCGGCGCATATACCCGACGAGCCGTCCGTTACCATCGCCCATGGCGATTATCGCCTCGGCAATACGATGTTCCACGCCACCGAGCCGCGCATGATCGCGGTGCTCGACTGGGAACTCTGTACCATCGGTCACCCGCTTGCGGACGTCGCCTATTGCTGCATGTACGATCTGCTGGGCGTTGCAGGCGGCGCTACGGCCGTCGATCGGACGGCGACGCCCGGCATTCCGACGGAGCAGGAATTCGTTGCCGAGTATTGCCGTCATGCGGGACGCGACGGCATTCCCCACTGGAACTTCTACCTCGCCTTCTCGATGTTCCGCCTCGCCTCGATCAGTCAGGGCGTCTACAAACGCGGGCTCGACGGGAATGCGAGTTCCGAACGGGCAATGACGCTTGGCGACTCCTGCCGCACACTGGCGGAATTCGCCTGCAAGATTCTTCAGCGGCCGGACTAATCGGCTCGCGCCGCAGACAGGGTTAGCAAGCGGTTAAACCGGGGCGGGCGTTCAAGAAAAATTTAAAGAAGTCGCACTAGGGTTTCCCCATTACGGACAATGATCGTCCGCGCGGAGACCGGCAGAATGCCGGGTGGTGGGGAAACCGATGGAACGACCCGTCGACAGCAGGCCAGAAGGCCAGGCGCCGAAATGCGCCATGGCCGCTTCGTGCCCGGCATCCGGCGAACGCTTCTATCGCGCGCTGATCGAGAATACCGGCGATATTCTGACCATTCTCGACCGCGACGGGACGGTCCTCTTTCAAAATCCCGCCGTCCGCCCCCTGCTCGCGATGACGGAAGATTCATTCGCGGGGAAAAAGGCCGGCGACTTCATGCATCCGGACGACCGCGGGCGCATTCTGGAGCGGATACAGGAATGTGCGCGGACGCCAGGTTCCGAGTTCATCGACATCCTGCGCTTGTCGCACAAGAACGGCACGTGGCGTCTCGTCGAAACTCGCGGGCGCAACCTGCTCGATGACCCCGATGTGGCCGGCATTCTCTGTGTCTCGCGCGACGTGACAGAAACGCATCGCCTCGAGAACCAGCTCCGGGAAGCCGAACAGCTTGCCCGGTTTGGCAACTGGCGCTGGGTGAAGGGCGAGCCGGCGCCGATATGGTCGAGAGGCGTGGCGCGAATTCTCGGGATCGATGAGGAAACGCTTCCCGCCGGCGGCGACTGGCACGAACATCTCGTGCATCCCGACGACCGGGACGAGCTGCTCTCCAAGTTTCTCGACGCATTCGAGACCCATGTCCCCGTTGCCTGCGTCACCCGTTTCCGCTCGGGCGACGGCAGCTATCGTCACATCAAAACGCACGCCTACACGGAGGTCGACGCTCTCGGCGAAGTCGGCGCGCTGGTAGGTCTTGCCGAAGATGTGAGCGAAGAGGTGGAAGCGGCGGAAGCGCTCAAGGCGAGCGAGGCAAAGTACCGTTTCATGACGGAGCAGGCGACGGACGTCGTGGCGCATTACGACTCCCTCTCGCAGGTCAAATTCATCTCGCCTGCCGTGGAATATATTCTCGGCTGGCTGCCCGAAGAATTCATCGGCCGCCCCATCCGGGAGGACCATATCCATCCCGAGGATTATCCACGCGCCCGCAATGCCTTCGTGCAATGCGTGACGACCGGCGAGGCCGTCCAGTTCGACTACCGCTACCTGCACAAGGACGGCCGCTACGTCTGGCTCGAGTCCACCATGCGCGGAGCCGTGGGCGCCGACGGGCAACGCATGGCGGAGGTGATCGGCGTGACGCGCGACATCAGCGAGCGCAAGAATTACGAGATCGATCTTCTGGACGCGCGCGAACGTGCGGAAGCCGCGAACCGCACCAAATCGCGGTTCCTCGCCAATATGAGCCATGAACTCAGGACCCCGCTCAACGCTATCATCGGCTTTTCCGAAATCCTGCGCATGCAGATGTTCGGTGAGCTCGGCCATCCGCGTTACAACGAGTATGCGCAACTCATCAATGAGAGCGGTGCGCTTCTGCTCGACCTTATCAGCGACATTCTGGATATGTCGAAGATCGAGGCCGGGAAGTACGAGATTCACGCTGAGAAACTCGACGCAGCGCATGTCGTCGAAGCCTGTGTTCGTCTGATGCGGGGGCGGGCGGAGGAAAACGGGATTCATCTGGTCAAGAAGATCGATTGTGCCGCGGGCGGGACGATCATGGCGGACGAACGCGCCCTGAAGCAGATCCTGCTCAATCTTCTGTCCAACTCGGTGAAGTTCACGCCGGCGCAGGGCATCGTCACAATCGAAGCGCATGCAAGCGATGACAGGATCGGCTTTATCGTGCGCGATACGGGGCGCGGCATCCCGCAGGACCAGATTGCACGGCTCGGCCAGCCCTTCGAGCAGATCGCCACCGATGCGGCGCTGGCCAAGCAGGGGACAGGGCTCGGCCTCGCACTGGTGCGTTCGCTTGTCGAGCTGCATGGCGGCCGTATGACGCTCGAAAGCGAGGCGGGCGCCGGCACGGAGGTGACGATCGATCTGCCGAAAGTGCCAAGTTGCGAGGTCGGTACGCGCGAGACGGCGGAGCCGGTTCCAGATGAAACGCAGCGCGCAGCCGGATAAGACTCAGCCTGCCATCATCCGCCGCAAGGCTTCGTCGAGTTCGGCCAGAACTCTCGCCGCGGCGGGATGCTTGCGGATCGCAGCATAATAGGTCTCGAGGCGGGGCAGTCCGGCGAAAGGCTGCGCCTGCCCGAACATGGGGCCGATTTCCTTGAAGAAGAAGAGGATAGGTACGAGTTCGCAATCGGCGAGCGTCAGCCTTCCGCCGACAGCGAATTCCGGCCCCTCGACATAATATTCGAGCCAGGCCATGGCCTTTGCGAGTTCGGTCATTTCCCGCGCGACCAGTTGCGGGTCGCGTCCGGCCGGATTGATCTGGCCGAAAAGTTCCCCCATGGGGCCCATGACATAGAGATCGGCGATGCGCGATATGACGCGCATCCGGGCGCGCAAGGCCGGATCGTCCGGCCGAAGGGAAACACCGAGACCCTTGTCGTCCAGATATTCGCAGATCGTTTCCGATTCCGGTACCACCGTCTCGCCGTCGACGAGCACGGGAATTTTGTGCATGGGTGCGATCCGGGCGAATGTTTCGTCCGACGGGTCGGCGAGGTCTACCAGTTCGACATCGAGATCCTTCGCATAGATTGCAACACGGCAGCGCGCCGCAAAGGGCGAGAGCTGCGAGTTGTACATTTTCATGCCGGTCGGAAGGCCCATTCTCATCATCCGCTTGAAACATTCTGCACATCAAGGAAACGGCCGGCCCTTTCGGGACCGGCCGCCATTCCTCAACTCAGCCGCAGGCACGCGCCTCGCGAAAAACGCGGCACATGGCCATGATCACTCGGCCGCCGCGCGAAGCTTCGACTGATGCTTCTTGAACTCGAGCTTCGCGATGGTGCGGGCGTGCACTTCGTCCGGACCGTCGGCGAGGCGGAGCGTCCGCATGCCGGCATACATTTTCGCGAGACCGAAATCGGTGGTCACGCCGCCGCCGCCATGCGCCTGGATCGCGTCGTCGATGACCTTGAGCGCGATGTTGGGCGCCGCCACCTTGATCATGGCGATCTCGGCGCGGGCGACCTTGTTGCCCACCGTGTCCATCATATAGGCGGCCTTGAGCGTCAGCAGGCGCGCCATTTCGATGTCGATGCGGGCGCGGGCAACGCGCTCTTCCCAGACCGAATGTTCGGCGATCTTCTTGCCGAAAGCCTCGCGGGTGAGAAGGCGCTTCACCATGATTTCGAGCGCACGTTCCGCAACGCCGATGGTGCGCATGCAGTGATGGATGCGGCCCGGCCCGAGGCGGCCCTGGCTGATCTCGAAACCGCGGCCTTCGCCGAGAAGCAGGTTCTCGGCCGGCACACGGACATTTTTCAGGATCACTTCGGCATGGCCATGCGGTGCATCGTCATAACCGAAGACGGGAAGCATGCGCACGACCTCGATGCCCGGCGCGTCCATCGGCACGAGGATCTGCGACTGCTGGCGATAGGTGTCGGCCTTCGGATCGGTTTTGCCCATGAGGATCGCGATCTTGCAGCGAGGATCGCCAACGCCCGACGACCACCACTTGCGGCCGTTGATGACGTATTCGTCGCCATCGCGCTCAATGCGGGTGGAGATGTTGGTCGCATCGGACGAGGCCACATCCGGCTCGGTCATGAGGAAGGCGGAGCGCATCTTTCCTTCGAGCAGCGGCTCCAGATATTCCTTCTTCTGGCGTTCGTTGCCGTAGCGCTCGATCACTTCCATGTTGCCGGTGTCGGGCGCCGCGCAGTTGAAGACTTCCGACGACCAGCCGACGCGGCCCATGATCTCGCAGAGCGAGGCATATTCGAGGTTGGTGAGACCGCCGCCGCGCTCCGATTCCGGCAGGAAGAGATTCCAGAGACCGGCTTCCTTCGCCTTCGGCTTCAGATCCTCGAGGATCTGCGGCACCTGCCAGGGATTGCCCGCCTTGCGGAAGGCCTCCATCTGGTCGTTATAGGTCTTCTCGTTCGGATAGATATGCTCGTCCATGAATTTCTCCAGACGGGCAATCAGTTCCTTCGTCTTGTCGTTATGTTCGAAATTCATTCTGTCTCCCCTTCAGTTCTTGTGGGCAGCAGGATTGCGCCTGCCGTCGCAATGTCGAATGGCGGCACTTTAACGGTTTGACGGTGGCAAATCACGCGGAAAGCCGCGACGGAACAGCGCGGGCGGGTCAGCTTCGCCGCAGTGCGAAAAAATCTCTCAGCAGCGCAGCAGCGGCGGTTTCGCCGATACCGCCATAGATTTCCGGACGATGGTGGCATGTAGCCTGGGCGAAAATCCGCGGCCCATGGTCCACCCCCCCGCCCTTCTCATCGGCGGCGCCGTAATAGAGGCGCCGGAGGCGGGCAAAGGAAATGGCGCCAGCGCACATCGGGCAGGGCTCCAGGGTCACATAAAGGTCGCAGCCGACAAGGCGTTCGCTGCCGAGAACCCTGCAGGCCTCACGGATCGCCAGCATTTCGGCATGCGCCGTCGGATCTCTCAGTTCGAGCGTCCGGTTACCTGCCCGCGCAACGATCTGCCCCTCCGGACCGACGACCACCGCGCCCACCGGTACCTCGCCGCGCGAGGCCGCCGCCTCGGCCTCGGTGAGGGCAAGGTCCATGGGGCGCAATGCGGCGTCGGTTTCCTTCGTCATGGGCGGACCCTGCCCCGGGCCCGGGCCCTTGGCAAGCACCAGCTTCCGGTTCGGCGTTCCGCCTGATAAAGAGGGGCCATGACACCACCCCCGGACTCCCCTGCCGCCACACCCGAAGGCGACCGCATTGCGAAAGTGATCGCACGCGCGGGCATCTGCTCGCGCCGCGAGGCGGAAAAGCTCATCGCCGATGGCCGCGTGACCGTGAACGGCAAGGTCATCTCGAGCCCCGCCCTCAATGTGACGGGACGGGAGAAGATCACCGTCGACGGCAAGGACCTGCCCGCTCAAGAGCCCGCGCGGCTCTGGCGCTATTACAAGGAACCCGGCCTCGTCACCACGGCGCGCGACCCGGAAGGACGGCCGACCGTTTTCGACAAGCTGCCGGGGGAAATGCCTCGCGTCGTCTCGGTTGGCCGGCTCGACGTGAATACCGAAGGCCTGCTGCTCCTCACCAATGATGGCGAGCTGGCACGGCTCCTCGAATTGCCGTCGACAGGCTGGACAAGGCGCTACCGCGTACGGGCCTTTGGCGTCGTTACCCAGGCCGACCTGGACCGTCTGAGGGACGGCATCACGGTTGAAGGCGTGCGCTACGGCTCCATCGACGCGACGCTCGACAAGGTGCAGGGCTCGAACGTCTGGCTGACGCTCGGCCTCAAGGAAGGCAAGAACCGGGAAGTGAAGCGTGTGCTAGGCGCGCTCGGGCTTCGCGTGAACCGGCTTATCCGGCTTTCCTTCGGCCCCTTCCAGATCGGCGATTTGCAGCCCGGCGAAGTAAAGCAGGTGCCGAACCGTGTGCTGATGGACCAGCTCGGCGCCCATGCAGCGCAGTTCGAGCAGGAAACAGCCGCGCCGCGCCATGCGCAAAAGCAGGGTCATACGGGCATGAAGCCTTCGGGGTCGAACCCCGGCGGCGGCAGGCCGGCTGGAAAACCCGGCGGCGGCAAACCTGCAGGCAAGGCCCCGAAACCGCATCGCGCCGGCGGACCCGACAAAAAGGGCGGGCCGGACAGGAAGGCCGCTCCGGGCAAACGCGGGGCGCCGGGAAAGAAGGGTCTGGAACAAAAAGGCCCCGCGCAAAAAGGAAAGTCCCATGCGGATCGTCGGCGGCGCCCTTAGAGGCCGTGCCATCGTGGCACCGAAGGGCGATCTCGTGCGGCCGACGGGCGACCGCACGCGCGAGGCGCTGTTCAACATTCTCGCTCATGCCGATTTCGACGGCTTCGCGCTTGAAGGCGCGCGGGTACTCGATCTCTTTTCCGGCTCCGGTGCGCTCGGCATCGAGGCGATTTCGCGCGGCGCTTCCTTCGCCCTCTTCGTCGAGGAACATGCTGAGAGCCGCGCCGCCATTCGCGAAAACCTCGAAACGCTCGGGCTCAACGGCAACGCGAAAATCTACAAGCGCGATGCAACGAAGCTCGGGCCCAGGCCCGGCAGTGTCGGTCCCGCATTCAACCTGCTTTTCGCCGATCCGCCCTATGGCAAGGGGCTCGGCGGCGCGGCGTTACTCTCCGCGCGCGAAGGCGGCTGGCTCACCGAGGACGCGCTTTGCGTTGTCGAAGAAAGCGCGCTTGCCGATTTCGAGGCGCCGGAAGGTTTCGAGGAAGTCGACCGGCGGCGCTATCGCGACACGGAAATCATTTTCATGCAGCTAGACTAACGCCCAATCCTTCCCGGCGAGCTTCATCTTCTTCGAATTACGAAGCTGCTGTGCAGCCCACCGCATCTCATACTGCCATTTGTAAAATAGGTCTCCAGATCGCCTGAGCTCGCTTTCATGATTCTCCCAGATGTGCTTGGCAACAGTTACAATACTTGCCTTGCCGCCATTTGCTCGGACAGCTTCATAGACCCAGTTTCTCAAATCTTCCCGACCAGCCATCATCGCCCTCCTGCAGGTTGCAGAATACATGTTAGTAAAATCCAAGTGAGCAAGCACGCATGAGAACATCCAGCACCCTTCTTCCCGGCCTCTCCGCCCTTGCCGATGATTACGATGCGCTGCTCTGCGATGTCTGGGGCGTACTGCATAATGGGCGTGTGGCCTATCCGGGCGTTGCCGATGCGCTGGCTCGGTTCCGCGCCAAGGGCGGGCATGTGCTGCTGCTGTCCAATGCACCGCGGCCTTCCGACGCGCTGCCCGTCATGTTTCGCCAGATGGGCATTCCGGAAGACGTCTATGACGGCATCCTGACCTCGGGCGATGCCACGAAATCCTTTCTTGCCTCCCAAGCGCTCGGCGCCCGCTGCTATCACATCGGACCGGAGCGCGACCTGCCGCTTTTCGAAGGTACGCAAGTCGAGCGCGTGGGCGAGGCCTCGGCGGAATTCATCCTCGTCACCGGCCCGTTCGACGACGAGGTGGAGGGGCCGGAAGATTACCGTGCGAGTTTCGAGCAACTGACGGCGCGGCGCCTGCCGCTGATCTGCGCCAATCCCGACATCGTGGTGGAGCGTGGCGACCGCCACATCTATTGCGCCGGCGCGCTCGCCAAGCTCTATGGCGAGCTGGGCGGAAAAGTCATCTATTTCGGCAAGCCGCACGGCCCGGTCTATGACATTGCGCGGCAAAGGCTCGCCGGTTTTGCGGGTGCGGCAATTCCCGACAGGCGTATCCTTGCCGTGGGGGATGGGCCCTTGACCGACATCAAGGGCGCGAACGACACCGGTATCGATGCGCTCTTCATCACTGGCGGCATTGCCGCGGCGGATTGTGGGCCGTCCGTTGAGGCTCCCGAGGAAGAACGCGTCACTCATGTGCTTACCCGTGCAGGGGTCCGGGCCGTCGGCGCCATGCCCCGGCTCGTCTGGTAACCTTTTTGGCGCAATGAATGGTGCGCGGGCCGCACTTGACGCTCCCCGGCCGATCCGCCATGACCTTTCACCTGACATTCCGCCCGGAGCACCCGCCCCGTCCATGAAGATCATCCGTCACTACGAGCAGGTACCGCCCGGTCTCCGGGGCGCGGTTTATGCGCTCGGCAATTTCGACGGCGTGCATCGCGGCCACCAGCAGGTGATCGGGCGGGCCGCGGAAATCGCACAAGCGCTTGGCGTGCCGCTCGGCGTGCTCGTCTTCGAGCCGCATCCGAGGCAATTCTTCTTCCCGGACCAGCCCTTCTTCCGGCTGACGCCCTTCCGCGCCAAAGCCCGGCTGCTCGACCGCATGGGAGTCGATGTGCTGGCCGCTCTCCCTTTCGACGATCGCATGTCGAAAATGATGGCGCCGGAATTCGTTCTCGATGTGCTGGTGAACGGGCTTCAGCCTGTGCATGTGGTGGCGGGGTATAATTTCCGCTTCGGCAAAGGGCGGGGCGGTGACGCAGCAGCACTGCGCTATATGGGCGAAATGGAAGGATTCGGCGTCGACATCGTCGACGAGGTGAAGAACGGCGGCGTGACCTTTTCATCGACGCGCATCCGCGAGCTGCTCGGCCAGGGCGATCCACGAGGTGCCGCGGAACTGCTCGGCCATTGGTGGACGGTCGAGACCCATGTCCAGCAGGGCGACCAGCGCGGCCGGACCATCGGCTTCCCGACCGCGAACCTGCCACTTGAAGATCACGTCGAGCCGGCGCTCGGTGTTTATGCCGTGAAGGTCGAGATCGAGGACGGGCCGCATAAGGGCATCTACGACGGGGTCGCGAATGTCGGCCGCCGCCCCACCTTCGACAAGCAGGACGTGCTGCTCGAGGCCCATATTTTCGACTTCGGGGGCGATATTTATGGCGCCCATGCCGCCGTTTCGCTTATCGAGTTCATCCGGCCAGAGCGGAAGTTCGACGGGCTGGAAAGCCTGAAGGCGCAGATCGCCAGGGACAGCGAGACAGCGCGCGGAATCCTCGCCGCGCTACCCAAGGGCACATGAGCGCCGCGAGCGCCGACCCTGCCGGATTCATCCGCCGCAACACGGCGCTGCACGAGCCGCCGCTGGTGCCAGAAGTGAAACTGCACCTCGCAACCGAAATTGTGCCCATATGGCAAATGACCGAGGAAGAGCTGGAGAAATCCGGCCTTCCGCCGCCTTTCTGGGCCTTTGCCTGGGCCGGCGGGCAGGCGCTTTCCCGCTATATCCTCGACAATCCCGAGATCGTCAGCGGCAAAAACGTGCTGGATTTCGGTGCGGGCTCGGGCCTGATCGGCATTGCCGCCGTCAAGGCCGGAGCAAAATTCGTTCTCTCGGCGGATATCGATAATTTTGCCGTTGAAGCAATCAGGATCAACGCCGCCTCCAATGGCGTCACGGTGGAAGCGACGGCAGAGGATCTTGTCGGTGTGGAAAACCGGGGCTGGGAGGTCATTCTCGTGGGCGACATGTGCTACGAGCAGCCGCTGGCCGAACGAATCGAAGCCTGGCTCCGGCGACTTGCCGGGGAAGGCGTCACCGTTCTGATCGGCGATCCAGGGCGGACCTACCTGCCCAAGACCGGGCTCGAGAAGATCGTCTCCTATGCCGTCATGACAACGCGGGAGCTTGAGGACACGGATGTCCGCAATACGAGCGTCTGGCGCGTGCTGCCCGGTTGAGTGTTCAGATTTCATCGGCCGAAGCCTCTTCCTTGCACAGGCTGTTGCGTGGTTTCGGCTTTCCCGCCACTGCCTCGGGTGATAATTCCAAAACAGAACTTATTGCGGCATCTATATCCGCCGAGAGGAGGACGGAATGACCGAACATGTGCTGAGGGCGATCGACAAGGGCGTGATGACCATCACGTTGAACCGCGCGGACAAGAAGAATGCGCTGACCGAGGCCATGTATGCAGCCTTGGGTGATGCGCTGGAAGCGGCGGCTAGAGACGCGTCGGTCAAGGTGGTGTTGTTCACGGGCAGCGGCGACAGCTTTACGGCAGGCAACGATCTCGGCGATTTTGCCGCTGCGGGCTCAAAGCCCGTGGATCCTAATGAGGGCGAACGCCCGGTCGGCCGCTTTCTCCGGTTGATTGCCACGGCGGAAAAACCGCTGATCGCCGCCGTGAATGGTCTTGCCGTAGGAGTCGGCGTTACCATGCTGCTCCATTGCGATCTCGTCTATGCGGGCCAAAGCGCCACCTTTCAGACGCCCTTCGTCAATCTGGGATTGGTGCCGGAAGCGGGGTCCACGCTGCTGATGCCGAGCCTTGTGGGCAACCAAAAAGCAGCCGAACTTTTCCTTCTTGGCAAAAAGATCGATGCGGAGAAGGCCGAACGCATCGGGCTGGTCGCGGATGTGCTGCCGGACGCCGAACTTCTGTCCCACGCAACCGCCATCGCACAGGAACTTGCCGCCAAGGCACCGACAGCCGTGAAACTCACCAAGCAGCTTCTGCGGGGCGCATCGCGGCCCGACGTTGCCAAGCGTATGGCCGAGGAAGGGGCCCATTTCGCCAACCAGCTCCGGTCGGCGGAAGTGAAGGAGGCGATCAGCGCCTTTTTCGAGAAGCGGACCCCGGATTTCTCCAAGGCGGGCTGAGGCCTAGAGGGGCCCGCCCAAGGCCGAAAGGCGCCGGCGGATCTCCGCGAGGAAGAGTTGCGTCGGCAGCGTCTGGTCTGCCGCAGGCCGGGTGACGAGGTAGAGCAGATAGCTCGGCAGCATGGGTGCCGGCAGAAGGGGCCAGAGCGTGTCGCGCCTGGCCGCCTTCGCCACCGATGTCGGCAGGAATCCGATTCCCACGCCCACACCGATCAGGCGCTTGGCCTCCTCCAGATTTTCCGCTTCGCCGGCCGGCTCCAGACCCAGCCGGTAGCGCATGCGGAAGTGGCGGACATCGTCCGGCTCGTCCGAACCGGCGACGATGAAACGCTCGCTGCCGAGCATTTCCGGGTTCTGGATACAGGAGCCGTAAAGCGGATGAGACCGGCCGCAATAAAGCTGCTGGAATTCGCGCATCAACGGCTCGTAGAGAAGGTCGCTGCGCGGGGCGCTGTCGAAGGCGATGCAGACTTCCGCCTCATCCTTCAAAAGCGCCTCGACCACCATATGACAGGGCGCGATGTCGATCCGCAGCCTGATACGCGGATGGCGGCGGCGCATCGTGTCGAGCGTCGCATCGAGCTCGGGCGAAAGCACCGCCGAGACGGAGCGGATGGTGAGAAGGCCCTCCACCTCGCCTGCGACGGAGGCCATTTCCCGGGGCAATGCCTGCACCTGCTGGAACAAGTGCTCGGCGAAAGCCGCCACAATGCGCCCTTCCGGCGTCAGGGTCACGCCGCGGGGGCTGCGCAGGCAAAGCTCGGCATCGAGATGGGCCTCCAGCCGCTTCAGCGCGAGGCTGACCGCGGGCTGCTGGAGGTTGAGCCGGCGCGCGGCGGCGCCGACACCGCCTGAACGGGCGATTTCCAGCAATATCTTGAAGAGGTTGAGGTCGATCCGGTGAAACAGGGCCGGGTCGATGCGTACATCCTTCTTGCGCAAGGGGACGTCCTTTCGAGCTAGGCTACCCCATCCTGCGCTCTCCCATAAATTCAATCAATGCCCGGCATTGACCGTTTCCGTCTTCGACCGATGCCCCACCCTTGCCAGTCTGGCCGGAACAGAAAGGAGCCGGCGAGTGAGAAGGTTCGAGGAGCGGCGGGTCGTCGTGACAGGCGCGGCAAGCGGCATCGGCAAGGCGATTGCGGAAGCCTTCGCCAGCGAGGGCGCGCAGGTGATCGGACTCGACCTCGAACCCGCGACAGCCGCCGGCTACGACATTTTCGCGGCAGATGTGACGGACGAGGCGGCGGTGAACTCGGGCATCGCGGGGGCAGCGGCCAGGCTTGGCGGGATCGACGTACTCGTCAATTGCGCGGGCATCGAGATCCAGTCGACCATCGGGGCGCTCGAAACCTTGGCGCTCGACCGGATGCTTGCCGTCAATCTGCGCGGGCCCATCCTCGTCATGCGCGCGGCTCTGCCGTATCTCGCGCCGGATGCCCGCATCATCAACATTGCGTCCGAACTTGCCTTTCTCGGGCGTGCCGGATCGTCCGTCTATGCGGCGACGAAGGGCGCGATGCTTTCGCTGACGCGCTCATGGGCGCGCGAATTCGCGCCCGGCATTCTCGTCAACGCCGTGGCGCCCGGACCCGTCGATACGCCGCTCCTCGATTTCGAGAACATGGACCCGGCGCTGAAGGCGCTCGAAACATCGAACCCGCTTGGCCGCATTGGCCGGCCCGAGGAGATCGCGGGCGCGGTTCTCTTTCTCGCGAGCCCGGAGGCGGGCTTCATCACCGGCCAATGTATCGGCGTCGATGGCGGCGCTGCGATGAGGTAACCCATGAGTAGTTCCGTTCTGATGCAGGAAATCACCTGGCCCGATTTCGAGGCCAAGACGAAGGCGCGCGCGCCCTTCTTCCTGCCTGTCGGCGCGACGGAGCAGCACGGGCCGCATCTGCCGCTCGGCACGGATGTCTTTCTGCCGACGCATATGGCGAAGGAAGTTGCGAAGCGGATCGGCGGCATTGTCGCGCCGACCATTCCCTATGGCTACAAATCGCAGCCGCGCTCCGGCGGCGGACAGGCCTTTCCCGGCACGACGAGCCTTGCCGCGAACACGCTGACGCTTGTCGTGCGCGACGTGCTGCACGATCTTGCGCTGCATGGCGCGCGGCGTTTCGTGGTGGTGAACGGGCATGTGGAAAATGCCTGGCCGATCATCGAGGGGATCGATCTTGCGCTGCGCGAGATGCGGCGCGACGGGATCGACGATGCGGAAATCGTGCGGCTTGAATATTGGGACTTCATCAAGCCCGAAACGCTCGACCGGCTGTTCCCCGATGGTTATCCGGGCATCGACCTCGAACATGCAGCGCTGATCGAGACATCGCTGATGCTGCTGATCCGGCCCGATCTCGTGGACGTGCCGAAGACGCCGACGCACGGCCATGCCGAATTTCCGACATATGACCGCTATCCGGTGCGGCCCGGCCTTGTGCCCTCGACCGGCGTTCTCGCGCGGGCAACAGGCGCAAGCGCCGAGAAGGGCGAATGGCTCGCGACGGATCATATCGACGGCATCACTGCCGCGCTTCGCAAGGAATTCGATCTCTGATGGAGGTACTCACATGACCGCTTCCGCAAAACTCGATGCGATCCTGAAGGATGTTGCCACGGTTGCCGCGCTGCCGCTTGAACGTGCGGTGACGCTGCCGCGCGAGACCTATATCGACGAAGAGTTCTTCGCCTTCGAGCGCGACAATATCTTCAAGAAGGACTGGATGTGTCTCGCGCATGTCTCGCAGCTGAAGACACCCGGCAGCTTCATCGCGATCGACCTGTTCGACGAGCCGCTTGTCGTGGTGCGCGGCCATGATGAGCAGATCCGGGTGCTGTCTCGCGTCTGCGCGCATCGCGCCATGGATATCATGCCGGAAGATCCCACCTTTCCGCGCGAGGGTGAGACGCGGCTTCTCGTCTGCCCCTATCACAAATGGTCCTACGATCTCGACGGCTCGCTGCGCGGCTGCTCGCAAATGCACAAGGCGGAAGGCTTCGAGAAGAAGGACTGGCGGCTTTCGGCGTTTCGCAGCGAGGTGTGGAACGGCTTCGTCTTCGTGAATTTCGACGGTGAGGCCAAGCCGCTCGCAGAGCAGTATGAGGAATTCGCTCGCCTGACCGCGCCCTGGCATGTCGCAGATATGGAAATCGCCATCGAATTCGAATGGGAATGCGACTTCAACTGGAAGGTGATGGTCGAGAACTGGATGGAGTCATACCATCACATCGGCACGCATGCGACGACGCTCAATCCAAGCATGCCGGGCGAACTTACCTGGGCCGATGCAGAACGGCCCTATTTCATCCGCGCGCATCTTCCCTATACGGAGAAGCTCCGCGGTGAACTGAAAGCCTCCGCCTCGGGCGAGGGGCCGAAAGTGCCGGGCTTCAAACCCATTGCGGGGCTCAACGACACTCAGGCGAATGAATGGGGGCTTTATCTCGGCTTTCCCTGCTTCATGTTCCTGACGACGCATGACCGCGCGATCTGGTACCGGCTGCTGCCGGTTTCGGCAGGGCGCTGCAAGCTGCTCACGACGACGCTTGTTGCGCCGTCCGCCAAGGAAGACCCGGATTATGAAAGCGCGCTTGTGAGCGAAGGCGAGATGCTGCGCACCTTCCATTCGGAAGACATGGTGGTGAATGCCGCCGTGCAGCGCGGATTGAAATCGTCGCGTGTGGTGCGCGGGCGGCTCAGCCATCTGGAAGAGCCGGTATGGCTCATCCAGCGCTATCTCGCGGCGCGGGCGGAAGGACGGTATCCGGAACCGGCCAACCGGGCGCCCTATCACGGGCCACAGGCGATGCAGGCGGCGGAGTGAGAGCGGCTGACTTTTAATCAGTAGGCGTGGGGACGGCCGCCAACGGCGAGGCGGTGGCCCCAAAGCCGCGGCTGGCCGGACTGGCCAAATGCCAGCGGGCGGCGGGCGGTCAGCGGATTCGCGCCGGCATGGGGCTGCGGGTGGGAGACCTGGATGGCACCCAGGCGGCGCTCGGCCGGGTGAAGCCTGCCCTCCCGGTCCTCGATCAGTAACGGCAGGTTCAGCGCCCTGCCCCAGGCACGCCAGCGCGCAGACGCATCCACGCCGTCCTCACCTGCATAAACCACGATGTTCCGGGCTTCGCTGTGGCGGTGGCTCAATTCGACCACGGCAACGAAATTCGTCGCGTGGCGGTCGCAAGGGAGGATGCGAAGCGCGACACCTTCATAGGCCGAAGCCGGCTCCGACCATTCGAAACGGCCCAGGATGGGCGAGCTGTCATAGGCTGTGATCGCATCGCGATAGATGGTGGCGAAGCGGATGAAGCCGAGCGCGCGCTCCGAGAGAGCCGTTGCCTTGATGGCAACGTGAGCAGGCAGAGCAAATGGATCGGCGTCCAGCTCACCGCCGCGCCAGATGCGTTTTCGTTTCTTCTGCTGACCCGCTTCCTCGCCGATCAAGGCCGTTCCCCGCAAATCCCGTGTCACTTCAGCGAGATTATTCGGGTAAGGGTTGGCGGCTCCTTAACGGGAGCGCCCATTTCGACACATTATTTTTCAGAGCCGTCGCGGACCGCCTTTGGCTTTGGCCGGGCTTTGCGGCATTCTCAGGCCCGCAAGCGCCCTGAAAAATCCGCGGAAAGCCAAGCAAGCCAATGTCCTATGCCTCCCTGCGCGAATTCCTCGACAAGCTCGAAGCGACGGGCGACCTCGTCCGGGTGAAGGAGCCTGTCTCGACCGTTCTGGAGATGACGGAGATCCAGACGCGGCTTCTGGCCGAGGAGGGGCCTGCGGTTCTGTTCGAGGCGCCGCTGATGCCGGACGGAAGCCGGGCCTCGATGCCCGTTCTCGTCAATCTCTTCGGTACGGTGGAGCGGGTGGCGCGGGGCGTGACCGCGAATTTTGCCGGCGGGGGCAGCATCGAGCGGACGCGGGCACGCGACCTTCGCGAAGTGGGCGAGGCGCTGGCCTTTCTCCGCCAGCCCGAACCGCCGGGCGGCTTCCGCGAGGCAGTTTCCATGCTGCCCATCCTCAAGACCGTGATGGCGATGAAGCCGAAGACGGTTTCCTCCGCGCCCTGCCAGGAAGTGGTGTTGACGGGAGACGATATCGACCTGACCGCCCTTCCCGTCCAGACCTGCTGGCCGGGGGAGCCTGCGCCGCTCATCACCTGGCCGCTCGTCGTGACCAAGGGGCCGAAGGGCACGAAGGAAGACGACTTCAATCTCGGCATCTACCGGATGCAGGTGCTGGGACGGGACAAGACCATCATGCGGTGGCTCGCGCATCGCGGCGGCGCGCAGCACCA
>PNMC01000027.1 GCA_013823365.1 Parvibaculum sp.
TCTCGGGTCTCTTTTTCAGGTTTCGACGGGAAGCTCCCGGATGGCGCCCCATTCGGCCCATGAGCCATCATAGACCGGGACCTGCGGCTTGCCGAGAACGGCAAGGCCGAGGGCGAGGATCGAGGCGGTGACGCCCGAGCCGCAGGTGGTGACGACGGGGCGGGCGATGTCGATTCCTGCCTTCTCGAAGAGTGCCTTCAATTCCTCCGGTTTCTTCATCGTGCCGTCGGCCGCGACGAGTTCCCCGGCCGGCAGGTTGAAGCTGCCGGGAATATGGCCGCCGCGAAGCTCCGCGCGAGGCTCCGGCTCCGTGCCGTTGAAGCGCCCGGCGCTGCGGGCATCGAGTACCTGTTCGGCGCAGGTGTCGATGTTGTGGAGCATGGAGGCGCGGTCACGGACGAGACCGGTGTTGCGGCGGGCGGTGAAGTGGCGGGCAGAGTGGCGAGGTGTGCGGTCGTCGACAGGGCGGCCTTCCGCTTTCCACTTCTTCATGCCGCCATCGAGAACCACGACATCCTCATGGCCCATGACCCGGAACATCCACCAGACGCGGGCGGCGCTGAAGAGGCCCGCACCGTCATAGACGACGATGCGGTTGCCATCGCCAAGGCCCATGGCGCGGACACGGGAGGAGAATTTCTCCGGGCTCGGCAGCATATGCGGGTAGGGGCTTTCGAGATCGCAGATCTCGTCGATGTCGAAGAAGACCGCGCCGGGGATATGCGCCGCCGCATATTCCGCCTTCGCGTTGCGCTGCATTTGCGGCAGATACCAGGAGGCATCGAGGATGCGGATGTCAGGTGCGTCGAGATGCGCGGCCAGCCATTCGGTTGTCACAAGCGGGGAAGCGGGCTGCGGCATCATCCTTGCCTTTCATCAAAGCCAGTCCGGGACCGGCAGGTTCTTCTCGCGCAGGAAAGCGGGATTGAACATCTTGCTCTGGTAGCGCGTGCCGTAGTCGCAGAGCACTGTGACGATCCTATGGCCGGGGCCCATCTCCCTGGCGAGGCGAATTGCCCCTGCGACATTGATGCCGCTCGATCCGCCGAGGCAGAGGCCCTCATGCTTGAGAAGATCGAAAACGATGGGCAGCGCCTCCTCATCGGGAATCTGGAAGGCCTGATCGATGGGGGCATCTTCGAGATTCGCCGTGATGCGGCCCTGGCCGATACCTTCGGTGATGGAGGTGCCTTCGGCCTTCAACTCGCCATGCTTGTAGTAGTGGTAGAGAGCTGCGCCCATCGGATCGGCAAGGCCGATCTGGATGTTCTTGTTGCGCTCCTTGAGTGCCATGCCGGTGCCGGCCAGCGTGCCGCCCGTGCCGACGGCACAGATGAAGCCGTCCACCTTGCCGTCGGTCTGGGCCCAGATTTCGGGGCCGGTGGTTTCGATATGGGCCTGGCGATTGGCGACATTGTCGAACTGGTTTGCCCAGATGGCGCCGTTCGGCTCCTTCGCCGCCAATTCCTCGGCGAGACGGCCGGAATATTTCACGTAGTTGTTCGGGTCCTTGTAGGGAACGGCCGGGACCTCGATCAGCTCCGCGCCGCAGAGCCGGAGCATGTCCTTCTTTTCCTGCGACTGGGTTTCCGGGATGACGATCACAGAGCGGAAGCCGAGCGCATTGCCGACAAGAGCAAGGCCGATGCCGGTGTTGCCCGCTGTGCCTTCCACGATGACCCCGCCGGGCTTCAGCGCGCCGCGCTTCACTGCGTCATTGATGATGTAGAGGGCCGCGCGGTCCTTTACGGACTGGCCGGGGTTCAGAAACTCCGCTTTGCCGAGAATCTCGCAGCCGGTTTCCTCGGAGGCGCGCTTCAGGCGAATCATGGGGGTGTTGCCGATCGAGTCGACGAGGCCGTTCTTGATGTCCATGAGCTTCGTTTCTGTCTTTGTGGAGCGGTGCCGCGCCGGAAGGCAGGGCGAGATGGAACATACGGAGGGGGGAGAGCCGGTTCAAGACGCGAGCGCGACTTTGCAGCTCAGGCGATATCTCGGCGGTTCAGCATAAGCCATTGAACGAGAATGATTGTTTTTGCATCAGCGATGCGCCCGTCCTTCACTGCGGCATAGGCTTCATCGAGCGGCACGGCGACGGCCCTGATATCCTCATGTTCGTGCGCCAGGCCATGGATGCCGCCCGCCGAGGAAAGATCCGCCTCTCCGACGAAAAGCGTGGCCCGCTCGCCATGGCCCCCTGGGGAGGCCCAGATGGTGGAAACCGGGTGGAGGCGGTCGATCCGGCAGCCCGCTTCTTCTTCCGCCTCGCGCCGGGCGACGTCCTCGCGGGCCTCGCCCTGCTCCCGGATGCCGGCCACGGTCTCGAAGAGCCAGGTGGGCTCACCCCAGACCAGGCCGCAGGTCCGGAACTGCTCAATCAGCAACACCGCGTCGAGTTTCGGGTCCCATGGCAGCACGTTCACGACCTCGCCGATCGTGTAGACGTCGCGGGTGACCTCGTCGGACCAGGCGCCATCGAAGCGCCTGTGACGGAAGACGAACCGCTCGATCCGGCCCCAGCCCCGTCCGATGATTTCGCGTGTTTTGAGGTCGATATCGGCGAGGCTGCGCGGGGTTGGAACGAGGCGGGGTTCCATGGAGGCTCCGGTGGAAATGGGCGGAGGGCCAAGCTAGCAGGCGGGGCGCGTTCTGCGCGAGACTTCTGCGGATATTCTCCTGGTGTTTCGGGTTTGCCCTGCAGCTCCGGGTGGTAGTTTTACGCTGCGCGCCACTGAGTCGCTCCGGCGCCATATGGGAAAGAGAGACGATGTCCGAAGCTCAAGCGGTCCTGAAGGAGGTATTCGGCCTTTCCTCCTTCCGCGGCCAGCAGGCGGAGATCGTGCGGCATGTGGTTCAGGGCGGCGATGCGGTGGTGTTGCTGCCGACAGGGGCGGGGAAGTCGCTCTGTTATCAGATACCGGCAATCTGCCGCGCGGGTGTCGGCGTCGTGGTCTCGCCGCTCATTGCGCTGATGCGAGATCAGGTGGAGGCGCTCAGGCAATCGGGCGTGAAGGCGGCGGCGCTTCATTCGGCGCTGACGCCGGAGGAAACGCGCCGGGTGCGTGAGGATCTCGCGGTGGGCGAACTCGATCTTCTCTATGTGACGCCGGAGCGGCTGGTGAGCGGCGGCTTCACCGATTTCCTGTCGCGGCAGGAGATCGCGCTCTTCGCCATCGACGAGGCACATTGTGTCAGCCAGTGGGGGCACGATTTCCGGCCGGAATATCTGCAGCTCGCCGCGCTGAAGGAGCGGTTCCCGGGCGTGCCGCGCCTGGCGCTGACGGCGACGGCCGATCCTCAGACACGCGACGATCTCATCCACCGGCTGCGGCTTGACGATGCACAGGTGTTTTCCGCGAGTTTCGACCGCCCGAATATTTCCTACACGATTGCGCGGAAGGAAAATGCGAGGCGGCAGTTGCGCGACTTTCTGCGGACGCGGAAAGGCGAGAGCGGCATCGTCTATTGCCTGAGCCGGAAGAAGGTCGAGGAGACGGCGAGCTGGCTGGCCGAGGAAGGCTTCGCGGCGCGGCCCTATCACGCCGGGCTCGACCGCGAGGTGCGGGACGCGAACCAGGATGCCTTCATCAAGGAAGACGGGGTCGTGCTTGTTGCAACCATTGCCTTCGGCATGGGGATCGACAAGCCGGATGTGCGCTTCGTGGCGCATCTCGATTTGCCGTCGAGCGTCGAGGCCTATTATCAGGAAACGGGACGGGCGGGGCGCGACGGGCTGCCCGCCGCGGCATGGATGATCCACGGCATGGGCGACGCGGCGCTTCGCCGGCGAATGATCGAAGAAGGAGCGTCGCCCGACGATGTGAAGCGCGTCGAGCGGACAAAGCTCGATGCGCTGCTCGGCATTTGCGAAACGGTGGCATGCCGGCGGCAGGCATTGCTCGCGCATTTCGGCGAGGCGCATGGCGGCGAATGCGGCAATTGCGATACCTGTCTCGAACCGGCGGAATTGTGGGATGGGACGGAGGCTGCGCGGAAGGCGCTGTCTGCGATTTACCGGACCGGACAGCGCTATGGCGCGGGGCACATTATCGATGTCCTGCTCGGCAACATGACAGAGAAGGTGGAGCGCGGGCGGCACCATGAATTGCCGACATTCGGCGTGGGGCGAGAACTCGACCGAAAGGGCTGGCAGTCGGTTTTCCGGCAGCTTGCGGCGCGGGGCATTATCGCGGTCGATCACGCCGGATACAGCGCGCTGACGCTGGAGGATGAGGCACGGCCGGTGCTGCGCGGCGAGCAGAGGGTGGAATTCAGGCGGGATCCTGTGTCGTCCGGCAGGCGAAGGCGGAAAGATGGTGCGAGCGCGGAGGCCGAAGCCTGGACTTCGCTGGAAGATGAAATGCTGTTCCAGGCGCTTCGTGCCGAGCGGCTGCGGCTCGCGAAGGAGCAGGGTGTGCCGCCCTACGTGATCTTCCACGATACGACACTGCGCGAGATGACGCGGCGCCGGCCGGCAAACGAAGCGGCGCTTGCCGATATTCCCGGTATCGGCGGAGCGAAGATCGAACGCTATGGCGGAGCGTTTCTCGCCGTGATCGGCGCGGCCTGAAAGCGAGGATCAGGGCCGGGCGAGCGTTACCTGGGTCACGTCGATATTCCCGGCGCGGAAACCTGCCTCACAATAAGAGAGATAATATTCCCACATGCGGCGGAACCGCTCGTCAAAGCCCTGATGGCGGATGTCGGGCCAGGCGGCGCGAAAGCGGTCGCGCCATTGCTTCAGCGTCTCGGCATAGTCGAGACCGAATTCGAGATTTCCCGCCCATGACAGACCGGCCTGAGATACCTGCTGACGCAGCGCCGAGGGTGAAGGCAACATCCCGCCCGGGAAAATATAGCGCTGGATGAAATCGGCGCGCTTGCGATAGGCATCGAAAGAACTCTCGGCAATGGTGATGATCTGCAGGCCCGCCTTGCCGCCGGGCTTCAGGCAATCGCGGACCTTTCCGAAATAAGCGGGCCAGTACTGCTCACCGACGGCCTCGAACATTTCGATCGATGCGATGCGGTCGAATTTATCCTCGACGTCGCGATAGTCCTGATAGCGGATATCGACCTTGTGGCCGAGCTGCTTCTTCTCCATGCGCTCACGCGCGAAAGCGAGCTGTTCCTTCGAGATGGTGATGCCGGTAACGCGGCAGCCGATCTCGCTTGCCGCATACTCCGCGAAGCCGCCCCAGCCGCTGCCGATTTCGAGCAGGTGATGCTCGGGCCTGAGGTCCATGTTGCGGGCGAGCGTGCGGTACTTGTTGGTCTGGGCTTCGGAGAGTTCCTGATCCGGATGCTCGAAGAGCGCCGAGGAATAGGTCATCGTCGGATCGAGCCACCGGTCATAGAAGCGGTTGCCGAGGTCGTAGTGGTATTCGATGTTGCGCTTCGAACCGCTCTTCGAGTTGCGGCGCATCAGGTGGCCGAGCCGTGAGAGGAAGCGGATTGCGGGCATGCCGGTCAGCTTGTCCTGTAACGCATCCTTGTTGCGGATGAAGAATTGCAGGAAGGCGGTGACGTTCGGACTGTCCCACATGCCGTCGAGAAAGGCCTCGGCCGCGCCCAGATCGCCGCCGGCAAAGAAGCGCCGTGTGAGGCCATAGTCGCGGATGATGATTTCGGCGTCTTCGCCCGGCTCCGTGCCCCGGAAGAGGAGGCGGCGGCCATCGGGCAGGGTCACGGTCATGGAGCCGTGGCGAACGCGGGCCAGCGTTCTGAAAATGAGCCTCGCCAGGCGGGGAATGCCGCCGATCTTGGAGACGTTTTCCGGGGTGACGGTGACAACCCCCCCCAAGTCGCGATTGGTTGCGGCTAGCTGGTGGTTCATCGCCTCCGGCCTCCTCCCTTTCGTGGTCTCCCAACAAGTATAGGCAGGAAATGTTCCGCGCCCAGTCTTTCCGGTACGCGGCTGGGGAATGGGCGGTTCAGGCGGGAGGCGCGCAAAGGCTCAAGCGCCGGCTATGGGGCGCGGGCGTTTGGGGGCAGAACGCAATTTCAGGAGAAAAATGGCTCCCCGGGCCGGATTCGAACCAGCGACCAACCGGTTAACAGCCGGTTGCTCTACCACTGAGCTACCGGGGAGCAGATCGGCAGGCGCCCGGATGGCGCGCGCCGATGAGGGCTGCGTATAGCAAGAAGATCGGGCCCTTGCCAGCCCAAATGTCTTGCTGTTGCCACCTTTCCGCACTATCTGGCCGAGGGCTCCAGTGCGGCTGGGGGTGGACGATCAGAAGAGCAGATATATATGGCGTCGGTGCGATTCGGCAGGAGAAAGATACATGTGCCCGGCCCGCCGCTTTTGCGGATCGTGGTCGGTATCGCGCTGATCTTTGGCGGCGTTCTGGGCTTCCTTCCCGTTCTCGGCTTCTGGATGCTGCCGCTCGGCGTGCTCGTATTGTCGGTCGATCTGCATCCGGTGCGCCGGATCAGGCGGCGGATCGAGGTACGCTGGGGACGGCGGCAGCGGCGTCGCCGTAACGAGGGCCGATAGGCGTCAGTCGATGCCGAGCGAGCGGATCGGCCGGGCGAGTGCGAAGGGCAGGCCGCTCAGCAAGGCATCGAGCATCCGGCGGTCCTGGAAATCGCCATTGAGCGAGAGGCGCGGCAGGCTCCAGAGCCGCTTCCCGTGGGCCGGGTGGATCATGCCTTTGCGGGTGGTCGTGGCCGAGCGGAAGCCAAGCGCCTCGGCAAGGGCGAAGTCGCGTTCGCCGGCCGAGGAGGGATCGCCATAGGGATAGGAAAAGTGGCGTGGGCGCCGGCCCAGTTCCGCTTCCATGCGCTCAAGCCCTCGCTCGATGTCGATGCGCGCATCATGTGCCGAAAGACCGGCCTGGGCGAAATGCGCGGCGGTGTGTGCCTCCACGCTGGCGAGGGGATGAGCGGCGAGCCTGCGGACCTCGTCCCAGCTCAGGGCGAGCTCGCGTGTGATGGCGGCGACGTCGATGCCGTGCAGTGAAGCGAGGCGGCGTACTTCGGCGCGAAGGTCCGCCTCCGGCAGTTGGCGAAGCGGCCAGTAGATGCCCTTCCAGGCGGTCTGTTTTTCCTCGGCGGTGCGGGTTGGGAAACGCCTCGCGCCGCCCGGCAGGTTTGCCTCGATCTCCTCCGCCTGGTCGATGACGCGCTCGAGAGCCACCCACCAGATTTCGGCGGTGCCGTCCGGGAGACCGGTGGTCAGGTAGAGCGTGAAAGGAACTTCGTGGCGGGCGAAAACGGGCAGGGCGTCCGTGAGATTGTCGCGGTACCCGTCGTCGAGCGTGAAAACGGCGAAGCGTTCCGAGCGGTCGCCGGCTTCGATGCGGTTTACCGCCTCGTCGAGCGAAAGGCAGCGATAGCCGCGCTCCTTCACCAGACGGATAGTTTCGTCGAGGAAGTCCGGCGTGATTTCGAGGATGCGGTTCGGCGCGAAGGCGCGGCCATCATCCGCGCGGACACGATGCAGCATGAAGATGACGCCGCTGCCCGCCAAGGAGCGGGGCGCAAGGCGGCAGGCACCGCTGCGGTGAAGGGCGAGCAGCGCCTGCCCCATGAGCGAGGGCTTTTGCGCCGGGATGCTGGTCGTGTCCGCGATCATGGGTCCATTTTGACGGACAAAGGTTAACGCCCGGCAACTTGCACAGGCCTTGCAATCCAGTCTTCAGAAGACAGGACGCGTCCAGAATCGGGAACCGATCGCTCGCGCCTTGTCTGCACAGACTACAGCAAGGCGAGGCCCCCCAATGACGCCGCTGACAACGACGTTCGAGACCTATACCGGCACCGAGGCGGCATTTTCCCGCACGGAAGAGAGAAAATCAGGGATTTCGGCGGGTTTCGGTTCGGCAAGACCCGAAATCCTGCTGTCGCTGCATGAAGATATCGAGCCGCTGAAGGCGGTCTGGCAGGCGCTGGAGCGAAAGGGCGACGCAACCCCGTTCCAGAGCTTTATCTGGCTTTCCGCCTGGCAGCGCCATATCGGGACGGCGCAGCGTATCAAACCGGCCATTGTCGTGGGATGGGACGAGGAGGGCGGCGCTCTCTTTATTCTTCCTCTCGGTGTTCAGCAGGGCATCGTGATTAACAAGCTTGTCTGGCTGGGCGACGGGCTCTGCGACTATCAGGGACTCCTGCTTTCGAAAGATTTTTCGCGGCATGTGAGCGCCGCGCAGTTTCCGGCGCTTTGGGAAGCGATCCGGGGCATGCTGCCGTCGCACCAGATCGTGACGCTCAGGCGGATGCCGGAGCGTATCGGCGGGCAGGCCAATCCCTTCATGGCGCTGGGCTCCATGCGCCGGCATGCCTCGTCGGCGCATCTCACCATGCTCAAGGCGGATTGGGAGTCCTACTATTCGGAGAAGCGCTCGGCGGGCAGCAAGAAGCGCGACCGGCAGAAGCGGCGCAAGGTCGAAGAGCTGGGCGAGGTCCGCTTCGTGGCGCCGGCTACGGCCCAGGAACGGCTTGCAACGCTTGAAACTCTCGTTGCGCAGAAATCCGTTGCCTTCGCGCGCATGGGCGTTGCCAATATTTTCGAGAAGCCGGGTCATCTCGGTTTCTATCGCGATCTCGCCGGTAATGACGAGACGGCGGCGTTCCTTCATCTCAGCCATCTCACGGTGGGCGGCGAGGTTGCGGCGGCAAGCTGCGGCCTCAGCACGGGCAGCAGCTATTTTTACGTTTTGGCAAGCTACGACGAAAAGGCGGAGGCAGCGCGCTTCGGCCCTGGCGTGATCCATCTCATGGAGCTGATGAAGCACGCGGCGGAAACGGGTCATCAGGTGTTCGATTTCACGATCGGCGACGAGGCCTACAAGGACTGCTGGTGCGAGGTGGAAGTACCGCTCTACGACTATTTCGAGCCCAATACGCTCGCGGGATGGGCCGGTATCGCACCGCATATCGCCTATCTGCAGGTTAAACGCTTCGTCAAGCAGACCCCGGTACTTTGGCAGGGATTCACCCGGCTGCGCGCGGCTGCCGGCGGGATCGCCGCGCTCCGTTCCGCCGGGGCCTGAGAGGCATGACGATGATTTCCGCCACCTTGCCACAGCCGCTGAAAAGGGCAGCCGCGCCGTTGCTCGCGCGGCTGGGAGACGGACATCTGCGCGGCGTCGTGCGCGGCGCGGCTTTCGTCATGGGCATTCGTGTGGCGGGGGCCGCGATTGCGCTGCTCAGCCAGGTGATGCTGGCGCGCTGGATGGGTGCCTTCGAATACGGCATCTACTCCTATGTCTGGGTCTGGGTGATCGTGCTCGGGATTATCGTGCCGATGGGCTTCGGTACGTCGGTGCTGCGTTTCATTCCCGAATACCGGGCAAAGGAGCGCTGGGCGCGGCTTGCGGGTTTCATCCGCACATCTTTCGGTGTCGTGCTGGCGGTGAGCGCGATGACGGCGCTTGCCGGGCTATTGCTGCTATGGGCACTTCGCGGTCATATCGAAAGCCACTACGTTCTGCCGCTTGCGATCGGGCTTCTCTGCGTGCCCGCTTTCGCCGTGACGGACTGGCAGGAAGGCGCGGCACGCGCGTTTGGCTGGGTGAACCTCGCCTATATTCCTCCCTACATCGTCCGTCCCCTGCTGATCGTCGCGGCGGCGGGCGGCATTCTCTATTTCACGGGCAGTGCAACGGGACTGCAGGTGGCGCTTGGCGCACTCGCGGCCTCCACCGCGACGATGCTCGGCCAAAGGCTCTATTTTATCTATCGGGCCAGCCGCTCCGTCCCCAAGGTGAAGCCCGTCTATCACGCCAAATACTGGATTGCAGCGTCGACGCCGCTGGTGCTTGTCGAAGGTCTCTATCTCCTGATGACCAATACGGACATCGTGCTGCTCGGTTACTTCGTGGACCCGGATGAGGTCGGCATCTATTTCGCGGCGACGCGGATTGCCAACCTGATGGCCTTTATTTTCTTCTCGCTCAATGCCCTTGCCGTGCCGAAGTTTGCGGAGCTGCATGGGGCGGGCAAGCATGATGAGCTGCAACGCTTCGTGCGGGGCGTGATCCACGCCATGTTCTGGCCGACGCTCGCCGCCGGCGCGGTGCTGCTTGTTGCGGGGCAGTTCATCCTCGGGCTCTTCGGTGAAGGATTCGACGCGGGCTATCCGCTGCTCGTTCTGCTCATGCTCGGCTTCCTCATGCGGGCAGCGACGGGGCCGACCGAATATCTCCTCAACATGACCGGCAACCAGAACATCGTCGCGATCGTCTATGGCGGCGCGGCCGCCGGCAATATCGCGCTCAACCTGAGCTTCATTCCTGTCTGGGGTGCAGCTGGAGCCGCGGCAGCGACGGCGATTTCCGTTCTCCTCTCGACGGTCGCCCTTGCCGTCGTGGTTCGGCGCCGGCTCGGTATCACCGCATTCATCCTTACGGGGAGCGGCGTGCGAACGCGCTCTGCTGGCTGAAGAAGGACTTGTTCATGGCCGACATACGCCGACCGCTCTTTCGCTTCGTACTGTCGCGCGCCACCCGTGAAGGCGATACGGCGCCCGTCGTGGAGACGCTCGCACAAGCGGTGCGCTTCATGCGCGACCGGCCGCCGAGCGCCGATGTGATCATTCTCGAGAGTGCCGATGCCCTGACGCCCTATCGCGCGGAGATCGAGGCGCTGACGGCCACCTCCGCGGACACGAACAGCCAGTATGACTATTACGCGCTGGCCGCCGCGATGGAGCATCTTGAGGGCGGCTCCGATGTGCGCCTGGCGCTGCTCTGGAGCGACGCGAGCGAGCGTGGCGAGCGCGAATTGATCGGTGCTGTGCCTTACGTGGTGTCGCGCGGCCGTTTCGGGCTGCCTTTGCCTGTCTGGCGCGTCTGGTATCACATTCACAGCTATGTCTGTACGCCGCTGCTGAAGCGCGGGCATGAACGGCAAGCGCTTCGGCGCTTCCTGTCGCTTGCCGACCACGCAGGCGCCGCGGCTATCGAGTTCCCGATGTTCGAGGCGGAGAGTGCCTTTACACAGGCGCTCGACGAGGTGACCGGACAGCAGATGCGGCGCGTGGAAGAAACCGACCGGCATCAGCGCGCCTTCCTCAAATCGGATCTGGGCGAAGAGGAATATCTCTCGACTCACATCCGCAAGAAGAAGCGCAAGGAGTTCAACCGGCTCTGGAACCGGCTTTCCGAGCTGGGTGAAGTCCGCTTCTCGACGCATGACGGGACGGATGTCGAGGACTGGCTCAAGCGCTTTCTGAGGCTCGAGGCGGCCGGCTGGAAAGGCAAGCGCGGCACGGCGCTCAAGGCCGACCGGGAACAGCGGGCCTATTTCGAGAAATTGTGCCGGGGAGCGCAGGCGGAAGGAAAGCTGCATTGCACAGAACTGACACTCGATGGCAAACCCGTCGCCATGCTGTCGAGCTTCCGTGCCGGAGACGGGCTCTACACGTTCAAGATCGCGTTTGACGAAGATTATGCGCGGTTTTCGCCCGGCACTCTTCTGATGTTGAAACTGATCGGCGAGGTGCTGAAGGACGAGCGCGCGGCCTGGGCGGACTCCTGTGCCGTTCCCGGCCATCCGATGATCGACCACATCTGGGCAGAGCGGCGGGAGATGCGAAGCGTCGTCGTTTCGGGCGCGCAACCTTTCGGCGATTTCGCGACACGCTATGTGTCCGGTGCCACGAAGCTCGCCGAGAAAATCCGCGCGCGTTTGCGCAAGCACTACCATGCGTTCCGCAAGGAGATGGAAAATGACAAGAATGATTGAAGTGACGCCCGGCAGCGTATCGGACTCCATGCCGAAGGTGAGCTTCCGCGTGGCGCACCGGCTCGACGGTCATCCGCTTTTTCAGCTCGACCGGCTGGCGCGGCTTGCGGCTTCGCTTCCTGCCGACCATGTGGAGTTCAACGGGCCGGTCGCGCCGCATCAGGATCCGAACCTGACGCCGTCGAATGGCATGACGCCGGAAGAGACGGTCCGCCGGATCGAACAGGCGAAATCCTGGATGGTGCTCAAGAACGTCGAAAGCGATCCCGAATACAAGGCGCTTCTCGATGCCTGTCTCGATCAGGTGGCCGAGCAGACCGGCGGCCTCATGGGCGGTGCACGCCAGAGGCAGGCGTTCATTTTCGTGACATCGCCCGGCAATGTAACGCCGTTCCATTCCGATCCCGAACTCAACTTCCTCCTGCAGGTGCGCGGCAACAAGCGCATGTCGCTGTTCGACCCGTCCGACCGTGAGATCGTGAGCGCGGAGAATTCGGAGCTCTATCCGGGCAAGCATCGCAACCTGCCATATGAGGAGAGTTTCGAGGCCAAGGCGATGCACCAGCATATCGAGCCGGGCGAAGGTATCTTCGTGCCGATCTTCGCGCCGCACTGGGTGCAGAACGGCGATGAAGTCTCGGTTTCCTTCTCGATCACCTGGCATACGGAAGAGACGGAGCGGCTGGTGAAGCTCTCCTATATCAATGCGGTGATGAGGAAGCTCGGCCTGCCGCAGGGCGAGACCGGCGCGCGACCACTCTGGGACGATGTGAAAGTTGCGGCCTATAACATGCTGCGACCGGTCTATGACATGCTGAAGCGCATCGCGGGTGGCCGGCACAAGGCGCTCGCGATCTTTGGGCGGCGTGCAAGCGCCGTCGCGACAAACTGAATTTTGAAGAATTACCGCGCCGCAGCAGTGCGGCGCGGTGCCCGCACCGGGTATTCCTCGACGGGGTCGGAGCTGTAACGCCGGTAACGCTGAAGGTCGACCTGCGTCAGCAGGAGCCCGACGCGGCGGCTGCTTGCCGCAGCGAGGAGCTTCAGGGCGCGGGCAACGGTCTTGCGGTCCGTATCCGACCATTTCACCGCGAGCACGGTTACATCGGCGTGTTTCGCCAGTACCTGCGCGTCCGCCGCTGCGAGCGCTGCGGGTGAGTCGATGATCACGTAATCATAGGTCTGCTGCAGTGCCGTCAGCACCCATTGCATCTGGGATGAAGCAAGCGCTGCCGTCGGGTTCGGAATGGGCGTGCCGGCCTGGATGACATGCGCCTGACTGATCGGGTCTTTCCGGATCACGTGATGGAAGGCGGCGCGGCCCATCAGCAGATCGGCAAGGCCGGGCTGGCGTGTCATGCCGAGCACGTCGGGAATCTCCGGCTTGTGCATGTCGGCGTCGACGATCACCGTCCGGTATCCGCCGGTGGCAAAGGCACGGGCGAGGCTTGCGGCTGCCGTCGTCTTTCCCTCACCGGAGACGGAAGACGTGACGAGCACGGAGCGCACGCGCCGCTCGCCGATCCGGGCGAGGAGCACATGGCCCTGCAGCGTGCGCATGCTCTCGGCATATATCCCGGCCGGATCGCGAATCATCTCGCTTGCGGGTTGCGTCCCGGATTGGCCGTGACGAATTTCGGGCACGAGGCCGAGGAAGGGCATGCCCGTGCTGCGCTCGACCTGTTCGCCCGTGCGGAAGCCACGCTGGAACACCTCGATCAGGAAGGCTACGCAGAATGCGAAGATGAGGCCTGCAATGGCCGCGAAGCCGAGCGCCGGTCCCTTGCGCGGGAAGGTTGGTGCCGTGGGCTGTTGCGCGCGGGAGACGATGCGGGCGTTCGATGCCTGAGTATCGGCTTCGGCACGTGCGTTAGCCTGCTGATAGCGCAGAAGGAAAGATTCGAGCAGAGCGCGGTTCGTGTCCGCGTCGCGCTGAAGCGCACGCAGCTTCACTTCGTCCTGATTGAGCTGGCCCATACGGCGCTGGAGACGGGAGAGATTCGAACGCAGCGATTCTACCCGTGCGCCTGCGACACGGGCCTCGTTTTCCAGCGCCTCGATGATCTTGCGAACTTCCTTTTCGACTTCGCGTTCGAGATCGGCAAGGTTCGCCTGCGATTCCTGCATGCGTGGATGGGTAGGCAGGAGTGTTTCCGACATCTGGGCGATCTGCGCACGCAGTTCGACTTCCTTCTGGCGGAGATTCTGGATGAGCGGCGATTGGAGGACTTCGGCCGCCGTGTTGACGGCGGTGCCGGAAGCGAGAAGGTTGCGCGCATTGCCGAGCTTTGCCTGTGCGACGGCGCGTTCGGCCTCGGCCTGCGAGAGCTGCGTGTTCAGTTCGGTCAGCTGCTGCTGCGGAAGGGTCGAGCCATTGGTGAGAAACAAGCCGGATTCGGCACGGAACGCCTCGACCGCGGCTTCCGATTCCTCGACCTTGATGCGCAATTCGCGAATTTGCTCGGCGAGCCAGCGCGTCGCTTCGGAATTCACGCCGGTCCGCTGTTCCACCTGCTGCGCGATATAGAGTTCGGCGAGACGGTTCGGGACGATCGCGGCCATGCGCGGGTCGACCGAAGTGAAGACGACGGCAATGACGCGCGAGTTGAGTTTCTGGAACACCTCAAGCCGCGACAAAACGACGTCGGTCACGATTTCGATATCGGTCGACGGGTTGGCATCGCGCAGTCCAAGCGCCACGCCGATGCGGCCGAAGAATCCGGGCGCGCGGAGCGCCGGATTGAATTCCGGATTTGAGGCGAGCCCGAGATCGGTAATCAGCCGGGCGATCAGCGGACGAGATGTAATGACCTGAATCTCGCTGTTCAGCGTCTCGTTATCCGGCAGCGAAGGCGTATTGTCCGCGTCGAATGTCGAAATTTCGCCGGAGCGTGGCGCAAGCAGAACACGTGCCTCGACCGTATAGGTCGGCGTTGCCGTGGCGAGCCATATCACGGCCAGCGTCATGAAAGCCGCAAAGGCGAGCAGGATTATCTGCTTGCGGGCCCATATACCGCGCAGCACCTCCCAAGGCGAGAGATCGCCGATGGCGTTCTCGTCGGGCGCAGACCGGCGGCGGTCCGCAAATGCGACGACTGTATTCGACTGGGTTCCGTTCATGCCTTCCACGCCCCGCGCGGTCCGTACAGAACGAAGCCGCGTAAAACTGCGATCCCAGTAGAAGGCCTTTAGGTAACGGAAGACTTAACGGCAGCCCGGCAACGACCGCCTTCTGCGCGGATTTCCGGGAGAAACAGGGGCCGTTGGGGTGGTCCCTGCCGCATCGCATTGCCGGAAAATTAACCCTTCCGGGCATAGTTTTAAGCGAATTGTTTTCGTCCGGAGAATTGCGGCGATGAAGCTCCGTTCCCTCTTCGTCCTGATCATGGCTGGTGTCCTTTTCGCCTCTTGCGCGCCGCGTGGCGTCATCGCGGAGCGTCCGATGCCGACCGAGGGCGACACCTATCTCCTGGATACGGGAGACAAGCTGCGGATCACCGTGTTCGGCCAGGCCGATCTCAGCGGCGAATATGCAGTGGACGGAACAGGTGCCATCGCCATGCCTTTGCTGCCGCCGATCTATGCGCGCGGCCTCACGGCGGATGAATTCTCGGCGGCGCTTGAGGCGGAGCTCGGCGAAAAGCTCCTGCGCAATCCGAACGTCAGCATTCAGGTGACGCAGTTCCGGCCCTTTTTCATTCTGGGCGAGGTCAAGAATGCCGGGCAATATCCGTATGTTAACGGCATGACCGTGCAGAGCGCAGCGGCGATCGCCGGCGGCTTCACCTACCGGGCGAATGTCGATCGCGTCACCATTACGCGAAGCAAGGGCGACCGCATCGTCGAGCTTGGCGTGGACAGTACGGCCGTGGTGATGCCGGGCGACACGATCCTCGTTCGCGAGCGGTATTTCTGATGGGAACGGCAGACGGGGATTTTCCCGTCCGTCGCGTGCTGCATGTGATGCGCCTTCCGATGGGAGGGCTTTTTCGTCATGTGCGCGATCTCGTTCAAGGTCAGCAGGAAACGGGAATTGCGGCCGGGCTGATCTGCGCCTCGCCGCCCGATGACGGCATTTCGGCGGCGCGGCTTTCGGAACTCGAACATCACTGCGGGCTCGGTCTTCATGTAATGCAGATGGCGCGGTTGCCGGGATTTGGCGATCTTGCCAATCTTCGCGAGGCGGCGGCCCTTGTTGCGCGGCTCAAGCCCGATGTGATCCATGGACACGGTGCGAAAGGCGGTTTGATTGCGAGGCTCACGCCCGCGCCGCGCGAGACCGTTCGCGTCTATACGCCACATGGCGGGTCTCTGCATTATGACAGCGCGAGCCTTGAAGGATTGATCTATCACGGTGCCGAGCGCCTTATGCGCTCGCGGACGGACGGCCTTATTTTCGAATCCGCCTTCAGCCGGGATGCCTATCTCGCCAAGGTGGGAACACCAAGGGGCGAAGCAGCCATTATTCATAATGGCGTGTCGAAGCCGGAATTCGAACCGGTTGCGACCTATGCGTCCGCTGCGGATTTTCTCTTCATCGGCGAATTGCGGATGCTGAAGGGCGTTTCCACGCTGATCGAAGCAGCATCGCTGATGGGAAGGCCGGTCCATATCCGTATTGTCGGGGCGGGGCCCGACCGCGCGCGGTTCGAGGAGATGGCGCGGGAGGCCGCATCTCATGTCCGGATCGAGTTTCTTGGCGCCATGGCTGCGCGCGATGCCTTCAGGCTGGCGCGGGCTGTGGTCATGCCCTCCTGGAATGAATCGTTTCCCTATGTCGTACTCGAAGCGGCGGCCGCCGGGTTGCCTCTCATTGCCACCCGCGTCGGTGGGATACCCGAGATTTTCGGTCCGGCCGCCGCACGTCTGATTCCGCCCGCCGATGCACCGGCCCTTGCCGCGGCGATGACGTCCGCGCTTGCCGATCCCGCTGCGATGACAGCCGAGGCACTGACGCTTCGCAACCGCATCGCGGCCCAGTTCACAGTCGAGCGTATGGTCGGATTCATAGACGATTTTTATGCAGGTCTTGTCGAGCGCAAGCGCGCGAGGCTCGCGATGCATTCCGCGCCGCGCGGGGGAAGCGGCAAGGCGGAGTGGACGGGCGCGGGGCGCTAGCGATGGACGGGTGGCGGATCGACAGCGGGCGGCGCTTGCCGCAGGTGGCGGCGGGGCGAGGATGGGCGACCTATGCCGCCGAGATACTCGTCATGCTCGTTCTGCTGACGAGCTTCTACGTGAAGTCCGATCCTTCGCAGGACAATCCCACTCCTTACGACTTGATGATGGCTGGTACGGTGGCGTTGATGTTTTTGTTTGGTTTGCGTTTGCCGCGCGGGCTCGGCATGCCCGCGGCCCTCTGGGGGTTTGTCGTCATCGGTTTCGTGATCGGCAGTTTCAATGCGATCTATCTGGATCGCGTCCGGCCGTCCCTGCTTGTGACGGTCTATCTCGTCGGCACCTTCATCTTCTTCACCTGCTGGGTCTATGCCGATCCCGTGCGGCGCGTGACGCAATCCATGTGGGCCTATACCGGCGCCGCGACGCTCGCCGCCGCGACCGGTATCGCCGGTTATTTCGGACTCTTCCCGGGTTCGGAAATCTTCACGCAGTACGGGCGCGCGACCGGCACGTTCAACGATCCGAATGTCTTCGGCCCGTTTCTCGTTGCGCCGATCCTCTTTCTCGCGATGAAACTCAGCCAGGCGGGTTCGCTGAAGGCATTGTGGATGGCCGCGCCTTTCGGGGTTCTCGTCCTGGCGATCCTTCTCAGCTTCTCGCGCGGCGCCTGGGGCAATCTCGCGCTCGCCGGCATTCTCTTTTTCGTTCTGACGCTTGCGACATCGCAATCGGCGAAGCAGACGATGCGGCTCATCGGCTTCGGTACGTTGATGTCCTTTCTCGGCCTTGTCGTGATCACGGTGGCGCTGGCGGATCCGAAAGTCTCCGCGCTTTTTGCCGAGCGCGCGTCTCTCACGCAGTCCTACGACACCGATCCCGAGCTTGGCCGGTTCGAAAGCCAGGCGCGTGCTTTCCAGACGGTGCTTGAAAAGCCATTGGGCATCGGCCCCGCGCAATGGGCGATCATCAACGGCCTCGACACACATAACGTCTATCTGCACGTGCTTGTCGCGGGTGGCTTCCTGTCGGGATTTGCCTTTATCGGTTTCCTGTTGCTGACGCTGGTCAGGGGCTGGCGGGCGATCGGGCGGCGCGAACCGGAGACGGGGCTCCTCATCGTCATTTTTGCGGCGTTCGCCGGTCACATCGCCGAGGCGTTCATCATCGATATCGTGACCTGGCGGCACTTCTTCATGCTGATGGGCAGTATGTGGGGCATGGTGCTGGCGATCGAATTCCGGGGCAGGGCGGCGCAGCCGATTCTCATGCCCCGGATGCAACCCGTCATGGCGATGCCGGCCCGCGCGGACGGATTTCAGGCCTGACGGCCCGCAAGGCGATATTTTCCCGGAAGGATTGGAGGCCACGCCCGGAATCGAACCGGGGTATACGGATTTGCAGTCCGCTGCGTCACCACTCCGCCACGTGGCCTTTGCCCGAAAATGCCACGCCTTGTGGTAGGAGGCGGGCCGAAGGAAGGCGGGCGGGGTATAGCAATTCCCCGGCCCGGGTACAACGATGATTGCGTAATCGCCTGAACAGGCGGTAAACCGGGCTTTCCCGGGGCAAGGGCGAATTGAGTTTGGAGCCCGCCCGCTTTATAAACGCCCGCGAAGCACCCCGTCCCGGATTGCCCTCCGGAACAGCCATCAGGACCGATCATGACCGATTTCGCAGCCGCCCGCCTCAACATGGTCGAGAGCCAGGTTCGCGTGAATGCCGTGACAGACGAGCGGGTGATCGCCGCCATGGCGGCTGTGCCGCGGGAGCGTTTTGTCCCGATTTCGCGGCAGGGGCTCGCCTATATGGACGAAGACATCCGTATCTCGGACGGCCCGGCGCCGCGCTTCCTGATGGAACCCCGGGTCTTTGCGAAGCTCGCGCAGCTCGCGGAAATCACGGCAGAGGATCTCGTTCTCGAAATCGGCTGCGGCACGGGCTATTCGACCGCCGTACTTGCGCGCCTTGCCGGAACGGTGGTGGCGCTCGAGAGCGATGAGGCGCTTGCGGCGCAGGCCGGCGCAACGCTGAGCGATCTCGGCGTCGACAATGCCGTCGTCGTGGCAGGAGATCTTGCCGGAGGATATGCCAAGCAGGCGCCCTATGACGTGATCTTCATCAACGGCATGGTGAGTTCGGTGCCGGATGCACTCAAGCAGCAGCTCCGGGAGAACGGCCGGCTCGTGACTGTCGTCGGCGACGGCGTATCCGGCCGGGCGCGGGTATATATCAAGGCGGGTGGCGGCTTTGGCGGCCGGGATGCATTCGACGCGAATATCCGCTTCCTGCCCGGATTCGAGCCCGTTGAGGCCTTCGTTTTCTGAGATTTGCTGGCAGATTGCGCCTATTCCCGAAAAATACTGTGCCATATGGGAATAGCATTTCCTGTCACCTACATTTAGCCTGCCGAACGTAATTTCCAACCCGCGGAAGCGTTGAGGGACGAAGCCGCCGTAAGCGGAGAAGCAACGAAAATGAAGCGACCCGAGTTCACGTCCCTGATTTCCAGACATTCCTTCCGTATTCTCGCTGTTGCGCTCGGTACGACAGCGCTGACGGCGATGGCTGTTACGGTCCCGGCCAACGCCGATACGCTGACGGATGCGCTTGCCGCGGCCTACCAGACGAACCCCGTCCTGCACGGCCAGCGCGCGCAGCTTCGCGCGACCGACGAGCAGGTGCCGCAAGCCCTGTCCGGCTGGCGCCCGAACCTTCAGGCGCAGGGGAGCTATGGCGCCACCGAGACCCGCACCGAGCTCAATGGCGGTATCGAGAGCAAGGACAGCCTTCGTCCGCTTTCGGGCGCCGTGACGCTGAGCCAGAATCTCTTCGCCGGCGGGCGTACGGTCAATGCGACCGACCAGGCGGAAGCGGCAGTCCGTGCGGGGCGCGCCACGCTTGAAAGCGTGGAGCAGAACACGCTGCTCAATGCCGTACGCGCCTATATGGATGTGATCCGCGACCAGAGCGTGGTCGAGCTCAACCGGAACAACGTCCAGGTCCTGAACCGGCAGCTCGAAGCCACAAGCGACCGCTTCCGGGTCGGCGAACTCACGCGCACGGATACGGCGCAGGCAGAAGCCCGCCTGTCTCAGTCGCGCTCCAACCTGACCCTGGCGGAAGCGCAGCTTGCGGCCAGCCGGTCTTTCTATGAGCGCGTGGTGGGTCAGGCGCCCGGTACGCTGGAGCGGCCGGCGAATGTTGCCGGTCTGCCGCAGAGCGAAGCCGAGGCGCGGCAGTTCGCCGAATCGGCCAATCCGTCGCTCCGCGCTGCGCGGCATGCCGAGGAGGCGAGCCGCAGCGCCATCAATGTTGCCAAGGGCGCACTTCTGCCGACTTTCGACGTTCAGGCGCAATACCGGTATGGCCGCGACCCCTCGTCGACGATCCGGGATGTCGAGGAAAGCTCGATCCTTGGCGTGCTGACCATCCCGCTCTATCAAAGCGGCGTCGAATACTCCCGGGTCCGCGAGGCCAAGGAGCGCAACAATGAAAGCCGCATGCAGGTGATGGCCGCCCATCGCGAGGTGGACGAGGCGGTTCGCAATGCCTGGGAAGTGCTCCGGGCGTCACGGTCGAGCATTACCTCGACGACCGAACAGGTCCGCGCGAGTGAGATCGCTCTCGAAGGCGTGAAGCAGGAATCCGAAGTGGGCGCGCGGACCACGCTCGACGTGCTCAATGCGGAGCAGGAATATCTCAATGCGCGCGTTGCGCTGGTCAGTGCCGAGCGCGACCTCGCGGTCGCCGAATACGGGCTTCTTGCCGCGATGGGGCAACTCACCGCCCGGGCGCTCGATCTGCCGGTAGAGTATTACGATCCGCAGCGGAATTATGGCGAGGTCCGCGACAAGTGGATCGGCTTCGGCACGGCGGGCGACGAATAGTTCTTTCGGTTTCAGGAGATATTAAGGGGAAGTTGGCAAATTCGTTCAACTTCTCCTAAGGTTCTCTTGTTATTGATGGAATCCGGATCGATCCGGAAGCGAAGCGAGCGGGACGAGGCATGAGCAATCAAGGCCAGGCACAGGAACCGACGATGGAGGAAATTCTCGCCTCCATCCGGCGGATCATCTCCGAGGACAGCGGACCGGAGGAAGGCCAGGCGGCTGCCGCTCCCCCTCCTGCAGCCCAGCCGGAACCCGAGCCTGAGTTCGAGCCCGAAGACGACGATATTCTGGAGCTTACCGAAGCGCTTCCGGAGGAGGCAGCTTTCGAGGAGCCGGCGCCCGTCGCCGAGCCCGAGCCTGTTTCGGAGCCTGAGCCTGCCCCTGCCCCTGTACCGGAAGAGGTCGCCGAGCTGCTCGACGATGTCCAGTTTGCCGATCCGGAGCCTGAGCCCGAGCCTGCACCCGAACCCGAACCTGAACCGGAGCCCGTCTACGAGCCGGCACCGGAGCCTGTCCTTGCTGCCGCGCCTGCACCCGCGCCGGAGCCCGTTGCGGCTGCCGAACCTGCGATCGAGGAGCCTGTCATGAGCACCAGTCCCCAGTCCGGCCTTCTGTCCCGCGACGCGGAGGCGGCGGCGTCCGCCGCATTTGGCGTGCTGGCAAGCTCGCTCGCCTCGGGCAGCGGCGGCCGCACGATCGAGGAGATCGTAAGCGACATGCTGAAGCCCATGCTCAAGGACTGGCTGGACGAGAACCTGCCTTCGCTGGTCGAGCGGCTGGTTGCCGAAGAAATCGAGCGGGTATCGCGGCGCAAGGGCTGACGCTGCCGCTATCGGGCGATCCGCCGGATCGCCTTTCTTTCCAGATGCTTGATAGGGTGGCGCTGCCTGTGTAACACAGGCCCGCGCCGCCCTTTTTTGTGCCTATTTCACGGACGTGACCCCAGATGCTCGACAAGAACTTCAACCCGCAGGAAGCCGAAGCACGGCTCTATGAACTCTGGGAGGGAAGCGGCGCTTTCCGGGCCGGTGCCGGCGGGCGGGCGGAAGCGGGGGCGCAGCCCTATTGCATCGTCATTCCGCCGCCCAACGTGACCGGCAGCCTGCATATGGGCCATGCGCTCAATAATACGCTGCAGGATGTGCTGATCCGCTTCGAGCGGATGCGCGGCAAGGATGTGCTGTGGCAGCCGGGGCTCGACCATGCGGGCATCGCGACGCAGATGATCGTGGAGCGCCAGCTTGAGGCGGAGGGGAATGTCCGCCGCCGCGACATGGGGCGCGATGCCTTCATCGACCGTGTCTGGAAATGGAAGGGCGAGTCGGGCGGCACGATTATCGGCCAGCTGCGCCGCCTCGGCGCCTCCTGCGACTGGAGCCGCGAGCGCTTCACGCTGGATGACGGTCTCTCCAAGGCCGTGCTCAAGGTCTTCGTGGAGCTATACCGGCAGGGTCTCATCTATCGCGACAAGCGGCTGGTGAACTGGCACCCGGAACTGCAGACGGCGGTGTCGGACCTCGAAGTGGAAAACATCGAGGTGAAGGGGCATTTCTGGCATTTCCGCTATCCGCTCGCCGATGGCGTCACCTATGAATGGCCGCTCTTCGACGAGGAAGGCAATCCGGCGGGCAGCGAGACGCGCGACTATATCGTCGTGGCCACCACGCGGCCCGAAACCATGCTTGGCGATACCGGCGTCGCCGTGAACCCTGAGGACGAGCGTTACAAATCGCTGATCGGCAAGTTCGTCGAACTGCCGCTGGTCGGCCGCCGCATTCCAATCGTCGGCGACGAACATGCCGATCCGACGCAGGGCTCGGGCGCGGTGAAGATTACGCCCGCGCATGACTTCAACGACTTCGAGGTCGGCAGGCGGCAGGGGCTTGAACAGATCAATATTTTCACGTCCACGGCTGCGATCAATAAGGCTTTCATCAAATCTGATGGGACTATCGAGGCGGCCCCCGAGAAGTACGCAGGCCTTGATCGTTTTGTAGCGCGTAAGCAAGTCGTTGAGGATATTGAAGCACTCGGGCTGCTTGATCGGATCGAGGACAAGACCGTCATGGTTCCCCATGACGAGAAGTCCAAGCTGGTCGTGATTGAACCTTACCTCACCGACCAGTGGTATGTGGATGCGGCGACGCTTGCGAAGCCCGCCATCGATGCAGTGGAGCGCGGCGAAACCGTCTTCGTGCCGAAGAACTGGGAGAAGACCTATTTCGAATGGATGCGAAACATCCAGCCCTGGTGCATTTCGCGCCAGCTCTGGTGGGGTCATCGCATTCCAGCGTGGTATGGGCCGGATGGCCATGTTTTCGTCGCCTATAGCGACGAGGAAGCGGCGGCCGATGCGGAAAAGCATTACGGCAAAAAGGTCGATTTGACGCGCGACGAGGACGTCCTCGACACGTGGTTCTCGTCCGGGCTCTGGCCGTTCTCGACGCTGGGCTGGCCGGATGAGACGCCGGAGCTGAAGCGCTATTACAAGACCGATGTGCTCGTTACCGGTTTCGACATCATCTTCTTCTGGGTTGCGCGCATGATGATGATGGGGCTGCACTTCATGAAGGAAGTGCCGTTCCACACCGTCTATATCCATGCGCTGGTCCGCGACGAGAAGGGCCAGAAGATGTCGAAGACGAAGGGCAACGTCATCGACCCGTTGAAACTGATCGACGAATATGGCGCCGATGCGCTGCGCTTCACGCTGGCGGCGATGGCGGCGCAGGGCCGCGACATCAAGCTCGCGACGAGCCGCGTCGAGGGCTACCGCAATTTCGGCACCAAGCTCTGGAATGCGGCGCGCTTCTGCGAGATGAACGAATGCGCGCGGGTGGAAGGCTTCGATCCCGCCGCCGTCCGGCAGACCGTCAACAAGTGGATCACGGGCGAGGCGGCGCGCACGGCGTCGGAAATCACGCTGGCGCTCGAGGCCTATCGTTTCAACGATGCGGCGAATGCT
>PNMC01000028.1 GCA_013823365.1 Parvibaculum sp.
CGTATCGAGGGCATTTCCGATCTGCGCGACGAGTCCGACCGCAACGGCATGCGCGTGGTGGTGGAGCTGAAGCGCGATGCGGTGCCCGATGTCGTGCTGAACCAGCTTTACCGTTTCTCGCCGCTGCAGCAGAGCTTCGGCGCGAACATGCTGGCGCTCGACCACGGGCGGCCGGAGCTGATGAACCTCAAGCAGTTCCTCGAAATCTTCGTGCGCTTCCGTGAGGAAGTGATCTCGCGGCGGACGAAGTTCGAGCTCGCCAAGGCGCGCGACCGGGCGCATGTGCTGGTCGGCCTTGCGATTGCGGTCGCGAATATCGACGAGGTGATCAAGCTCATCCGTACGGCGCCGGACCCGGCGACGGCGCGGGAATCCCTGATGGCGCGGGACTGGCCGGCGGCGGATATCGCGCCGCTGATCGCGCTGATCGACGATCCGCGGCACCGGTTGTCGGAAGACGGCACGATCCGCATGTCGGAAGAGCAGGCGAGGGCGATCCTCGACCTCCGTCTGCAGCGGCTGACGGCGCTCGGCCGCGACGAAATCGGCGACGAGCTGAAGGGGCTTGGCGAGAGGATTTCCGACTATCTCGACATCCTGCGCTCGCGAGACCGCGTGCTCGGCATCATGCGGACGGAGCTTGCGGCGATCAAAGCCGAGTTCGCGACGCCGCGCCGGACCGAGCTTGCGGATGCGGGCGACGAGTTCGAGGATGAAGACCTGATCCAGCGCGAGGACATGGTCGTGACGGTCAGCCATCACGGCTATATCAAGCGGGTGCCGCTTTCGACCTACCGGGCGCAGCGGCGTGGCGGCAAGGGCCGCTCCGGTATGTCGACCAAGGAAGAGGATTTCGTTACACGCCTCTTCGTGGCGAACACGCATACGCCGGTGCTGTTCTTCTCCTCGACCGGTATGGTCTACAAGCTGAAGGTGTGGCGCTTACCGCAATCGACGCCGCAGGCGCGCGGCAAGGCGATGATCAACATCCTGCCGCTGAAGCAGGGCGAGACCATCACCACCGTCATGCCGATGCCGGAAGACGAGGCGAGCTGGGAGAGCCTGCACGTCATGTTCGCGACGCGGAATGGCGGCGTCCGCCGGAACAAGCTGTCGGACTTCGTGCAGATCAACCGCAATGGCAAGATCGCCATGAAGTTCGAGGGCGAAGACGCGGACGACTCCATCATCGGCGTGCAGATCTGCACCGAGGATGACGATGTGCTGCTGACGGCGGCGGGCGGGCGCTCGGCGCGCTTCGCGGTGGCGGATGTGCGCGTGTTCGCGGGGCGCACCTCGACCGGTGTGCGCGGCATCAAGCTCGATACGGGCGACGCCGTGATCGCCATGTCGATCCTGCGCCATGTCGAGGTGACGAGCGCGGAGCGCGAGGCTTACCTGAAGCAGGCGGCCGCGATGCGCCGGGCCATGTCCGGCGATGCGGAAGCGGAGGCGGAAGAAGGCCTGACGAAGACCGATGACGAGGATGCGGAGGATGCGCCTTCGGAGGAACTCACGCTTTCGCCGGAGCGCTATGCGGAACTCGGCGCGAAGGAGCAGTTCGTGCTCGCGGTGACGGAGCGCGGCTTCGGGCGGCGCTCCTCCTCCTATCGCTATCCGGCGAAGGGACGCGGCGGCAAGGGCGTGATCGCGATGGACATCACCGAGCGGAACGGCAGGCTCGTCGCGTCCTTCCCGGTGGAGGATGACGACCAGATCATGCTGGTGACGGATGCGGGACAGCTCATCCGCTGCCCTGTGCACGATATCTCGATCCAGGCGCGCGGGACGCAGGGCGTGACCATTTTCCGCACCGATCCGGGCGAGCGCGTGGTTTCGGTCGAGCGCGTGGAAGAAACCGGGTCGGACGAGGAATAGGAGAGTTCATGGCGCGGATCGGCCTCTATCCCGGCACGTTCGACCCGATGACGAACGGGCATATCGATGTGATCCGCCGGTCGCTCCGGCTGGTCGATCATCTGATCGTCGCGATCGGCATCAATGCGACCAAGGTGCCCTTGCTGACGCTCGAGGAACGCTTCGCCCTCATCGAGAAGGAAGCGGCGCCGACGGCGAAGAAGCTCGGCGCGAAAATCTCGACCGCTTCGTTCTCCGGCCTCGTGGTGGATGCGGCCGACGAGTTCGGCGCCAATGTCATCATTCGCGGATTGCGCGGCGCGGTCGATTTCGAATACGAAACGCAGATGGTCGGCATGAACCGGGTGATGAACCCGAAGGTCGAGACGGTGTTTCTCGCCGCCTCGCCCGAGACGCAGTTCATCTCGTCCACGCTGGTGAGGCAGATTGCGGGCATGGGCGGCGACATCACGCCTTTCGTTCCGGCGTCGGTGAAGAAAAAGGTGCTCGCCGCCGTGGCGAAGCAGCAGAAGAAAAAGCTTTGAAGGAGTCAGACATGCGTGGACTGAAAGCGGCGCTGATCGCGCTTTTCGCCCTTGCCGGCTTTTCGGGCGCGGCGCTTGCCGCCGATCCGGAGAACACGATCTATCTCGACCTGAAGGACGGGCGCGTCGTCATCGAGCTTCTGCCCGATATCGCGCCGGCGCATGCGCAGCGCATCAAGGAACTCTCGCGCGAGGGCTTCTATGACGGCATCGTGTTTCACCGCGTGATCCCGGGCTTCATGGCGCAGACGGGCGACCCGACGGGCACGGGCATGGGCGGTTCGTTCAAGCCGGATGTGAAGCTCGAGGCGAGCAACCGGGTGAGCTTCATCCGCGGCACGGTAGGCATGGCGCGGTCGAGCCAGCCGAACAGCGCGAACAGCCAGTTCTTCATCGTGACGGATGACTCGACTTTCCTCGACGGCAATTACACGCTGTTCGGCCGCGTCACGGAAGGCATGGAATTCGTCGATATGATCGCGCCGGGCGAACCGCCGGCCAATCCCGACAAGATCGTCAAGATGCAGGTGGCGGCGGACGCCGAGTAAAACGGAATCGAGAAACACATGACCGATATCAAGGACCCCGAAAACACGCTCATCATGGAAATCCCGCATGGGACCGTGACGATCGAGATGCGCCCCGACCTCGCGCCGAAGCATGTGGCGCGGATCAAGGAACTGGCGCGCGAAGGCTTCTATAATGGCGTCGCGTTTCACCGCGTGATCGACGGCTTCATGGCACAGGGCGGCGATCCGACGGGCACCGGCTCGGGCGGTTCGGGCAAGAAGCTGCCGGCGGAATTTTCCGCCGAGCCGCATGTACGCGGCGTCTGCTCCATGGCGCGGACGCAGGACCCGAACAGCGCCGACAGCCAGTTCTTCATCGTGTTCGGCGATGCGACCTTCCTCGACCGGCAATATACGGTCTGGGGCAAGGTGGTTTCGGGCATGGATGCCGTCGACAAGATCAAGCGCGGCGAGCCCGTGCGCGAGCCGGACCGCATCGTCTCGATGCGCGTCGCGGCGGATGCGGCGTAGGCGCGGTTTCGACGGAAGCAAGAAAGACGTGGATGGCCCGGCCAAGCCGGGCCATGACGTTTTAAGGGAGTGGGCGCAACACGATGCGCGTTTCCGATTTCGATTTCGAGCTGCCGGAGGAGCTGATCGCGCTCCGGCCGGCGCGGCCGCGCGATGCGGCGCGGATGCTGGTGATCGGGCCGGAGGAAGGCGCGCTCAACGACGGGGGCGTGCGCGAGCTGCCTGAATTTCTCAAACCGGGCGACCTGCTCGTCTTCAACGATACCAAGGTGATCCCGGCGCGGCTTTTCGGCGTCCGGCGGCGGGGCGAGGCGGAAGCGCGGATCGAGGCGATGCTTCACCTGCGCGCGGGCGCTGCCGAGTGGCGCGCCTTTCTGCGGCCCGCGAAGAAGCTCAATGTGGGCGAGACGATAGAATTTCCCGGCGGCTTCTTTGCGGAAGTGACGGACAAGGCGGAAGGCGGCGAGACGGGGCTTCGCTTCTCGCTCTCGGGCGCGGCGCTCGATGCGGCGATCGCGGGGGCGGGGGAGATGCCGCTGCCGCCCTATATCGCGCGAAAGCGTGCGGCGGACGAGGCCGACGAGGCGGATTATCAGACGCTTCATGCCGCGGAACCGGGCGCCGTGGCGGCGCCGACGGCGGGGCTCCATTTCACGCCGGAGCTGATGGCGGCACTTCAGGCGCGGGGTGCCGGCACGGTGCGCCTGACGCTGCATGTGGGCGCGGGAACTTTCCTCCCCGTGACGGCGGAGGACACCGACGACCACAAGATGCATGCCGAATGGGGCGAGGTGACGGCGGCGGAGGCGGCGGCCATCAACGAGGCGCGGGCGAAGGGCGGGCGGATCGTCGCGGTCGGCACCACATCGCTCCGGCTGCTTGAAAGTGCGGCGGATGAGCAAGGTGTGCTACACCCCTTCGCGGACGAGACCCGCATCTTCATCACGCCGGGCTATCGCTTCCGCGCAACGGACATGCTGATGACCAATTTCCATTTGCCGAAGTCGACGCTTTTCATGCTCGTCTCGGCGCTCCGCTCGACGGACGAGATGAAGCGCGCCTATGCGCATGCGGTCGCGTCGCGCTATCGCTTCTATTCCTATGGCGATGCCTGCTTGATTTACGGGAAGCAGCCATGAGCGCATTTTCCTTTTCGCTCCAGGCGACGGACGGGCGGGCGCGCACCGGCGCGATCTCGACGCCGCGAGGCGAAATCCGCACGCCGGCCTTCATGCCGGTCGGCACGGCGGCGACGGTGAAGGCGATGTATCCCGAACAGGTGCGCTCGACCGGCGCCGATATCGTGCTCGGCAATACCTATCACCTGATGCTGCGGCCCGGCGCGGAAGAGGTGGCGGAGCTTGGCGGGCTCCACAAATTCATGAACTGGCCGCATCCGATCCTCACCGATAGCGGCGGTTTCCAGGTGATGTCGCTGTCGAAGCTCCGCAAGATGACGGAGGAGGGCGTGACCTTCCAGTCGCATATCGACGGCTCACGGCACATGCTCTCGCCGGAGCGCTCGATCGAGATCCAGTGCCTGCTCGGCTCAGACATCCAGATGCAGCTCGACGAATGCACGCCTTTCCCGGCGACGGAGAAGGAGGCACTCCTTTCGATGGAATTGTCGCTGCGCTGGGCGGCCCGCTCGAAGGACGCCTTCGAGAAGCAGCCGCACCGCAAGGAGGGCATGGCGCTGTTCGGCATCGTGCAGGGCAGCACCTATGAGCCGCTCAGGCTTCGCTCGGCGGCGGGCCTCCGCGAGATCGGCTTCGACGGCTATGCGGTGGGCGGGCTCGCCGTGGGCGAGGGGCAGGCGGAGATGCTGCGCGTGCTCGACTTCACGGCGCCCGCGTTGCCGGAGGACCGGCCGCGCTATCTGATGGGCGTCGGCACGCCGGACGACCTCGTGGAAGCGGTGGCGCGCGGCATCGACATGTTCGACTGCGTGATGCCGACGCGGAACGGCCGCCACGGGCTCGCCTTCACGCGGCGCGGCAAGGTGAACCTCAAGAATGCGCGGCATGCGGCGGACAAGCGGCCGCTGGACGAGGAAAGCAACTGCCCGGCGGCGCGCGACTACAGCCGCGCCTATCTGCATCATCTGGTGAAGTCGGGCGAGATGCTGGGCTCGATGCTCATCAGCTGGATCAACATCCATTATTACCAGTCGCTGATGGCGGGGATGCGCGCGGCGATTGCCGAGGGGCGGTTCGAGGCCTTCCGGGCCGAGTTCAAGGCGGCACAGGCGGCGGGCGATCTCGCCCCGCTTTGAGAGGCGGAAGGGCCAATCGAAACAATATGTTGGCCCTGGGCAATCCCGGTGTTGACCCCGTGGGAAGTGCCCCTTAAGTTCCGCCCACCTTTCCCGAGAGGCGGCAGATTCCCGCGCCTTTCCCGGCGGGCCCTTAGCTCAGCGGTAGAGCGGCTGACTTTTAATCAGTAGGTCGATGGTTCGATCCCATCAGGGCTCACCAAATTTCCTAGATCTGAGGCATCCGTCCTTCCTCCGATTTGTCATCGCGGATGAGAGTTGCCGAGAACGGATTTTAGCAACATCATATTGAAAATGAATCAGCCAAATTTGGCGGGTGCGCATGTCTACTCGAAACAATGTTGTAAAGCTAAGAGCGGATGCTGAATCTCCTGCTTTTTTTAGGAGTAAAAGTGGAACCGTAGCTGCTGTTTCTCTTGCTGATGCTCTGACATGTTATCCTAATTGGCCACGCCCGACCGCCATAATCGCCGACGGACCGTATGGGTTGGGAAAGTTTCCAGGGGAGCCCAACACCGTCGATGCGTTGGTTGAGTGGTATACGCCGCACATCGCTGAGTGGTCCCGTCTCGCTTTACCTGAAACCACCTTGTGGTTCTGGTGCTCTGAAGTGGGCTGGGCTGAGGTGCATCCGGTTCTGAAACTTCACGGATGGCGGTACAAGGCAGCTCACGTCTGGGATAAGGGCATAGCGCACGTCGCCGGCAATTGTAACGGCGATACCATCAGGGGTTTCCCTGTGGTGACCGAAATTTGCGTTCAGTATGTCCGCGAAACAAAGCTTGCCACCGTTGAAGGCGAACGGCTGTCGATGAAGGAATGGCTGCGATATGAATGGCTTCGCAGTGGTCTCCCCTTGTACAAGACGAATGAAGCCTGCGGTGTAGCAAATGCGGCTACCCGGAAGTATTTTACTCAGTGTCATATGTGGTATTTCCCGCCCGCCGAAAAGATGCTGGCTCTTGCAGAGTATGCAACGAAGTACGGTGCACCGACCGACCGTCCTTATTTTTCTCTGGACGGAAAAACTCCATTGACTGCATCTCAGTGGGCTAGAATGAGGTCAAAGTGGAACCACAATCACGGCGTCACAAACGTCTGGGCCGAACCAGCAGTTAGAGGCGCTGAGCGGGTAAAAAGCGAAGGGTTGAAAGCGCTGCATATCAATCAGAAGCCTTTGCGTCTGATTGATCGTATCATATCCGCCTCAACCGACCCCGGCGATGTAATCTGGGAGCCGTTTGGCGGCCTCTGTTCAGCAGCGGTTGGCGCTCTCAAGTCAGGCAGAGATTGTTACGCATCGGAAGTTATTTCAGACTTTTATGTGGCAGCCGTCAGGCGCCTCGAACAGGAGGCTCGGTTTATTGAGCAAAAATCCGCCGCCGCCGCCAAACCTCGTAGAGCCTGATTCCTCCTGGGAGCACGTTGATCTTTGGAGGGCGGTTAAGAAGGCTATCTACACACTGCCTTCCCGATTCGAATCCGAATTGGTTATTTCAGGAGTCCTCGCAACGGACCTGTTCGCTTTCAACTCGTCGCTCGGAGCGACGATCGAGGAGCAGGTTGTAACCTCACTCAATAAACTCAGATCGGTTTGGGATCCCGAGCAAAAATATGCGCTTTATAGTTTCGAGCGCCAACCTCAAACATTTCCGGATGTTGTGTTGCGGGCCTCCGCGCCGGACGTGAACCCGAAAGTACTGATGGGGATCGAACTCAAGGGGTGGTACGCGCTTGCAAAGGAGCGCGAACCGAGCTTTCGATACAAGGTTACGCCTGCTGTTTGCGCGCCGGCCGACCTTCTTGTCGTCGTTCCGTGGGTCTTATCTAAAGTGATTTCCGGTTCGCCGCAGGTGTTTGCACCGTTCGTTATTTCCGCACGGCACGCCGCAGAGTATCGGAACTGGTACTGGGAGCACTCGAAAGGCGGGAAGAGCGACAATTCCATATTTCTTTCGAGTGTGAATACTTACTACCCCAGCAAGAGCGATATGATAGCGGATCGCCCCGCCAGCGATGGCGGGGGGAATTTCGGGCGCTTCGCGCGCACGAAGGCGATGGACAGCTACATTGAAGAACTCTTCAACGACAAGCTCGCAGGGATTCCGCTTTGGGCATGGCAAAAATTCTTGTCATTGTTCACTGAGGGCCAATCTGCAGACGAGGTAGCACGTAGCTTCGACGCTCTAGCTGACAGTTTAAAATCGACTGAAGAATCTTCCGAAACCCAAGAGAAGCTGAGAGAAAAGTTTCGCGAAATCGGGGACATTATTTCTTCGGCGTGATTGTGTTTGGATTCCTTAGTGATTGTTTCTCACTAAGTTTAGCGGCGCGCCGGCGAGGGCGCGCCGCGATGGTTTCAGGGACGGTTGTGGACCTTCACGACTTTCAGCCAGCGGATGTCGCCATAGCGTGAGCTCCAGCTGATCGTTTCGCCTTCGCGCATGCCGAGCAGGGCGACGCCGACGGGTGAGGCGAGCGAGATGCTGCCTTCCGGAATGTCGCGCGAGGGCATGACGAGCTTGAGCTTTTCCGGCCGTTCTTTCATGCCGAAGATGAATTCGACCGTCGCGCCGAGGGTCACGACCTCGCGGGGAATGCGCGCGAGCGGCATGAGCTTCGCCCGCGCGAGTTCACGCTCGAGGAAGGACGAGACTTCCGGCAGGACATCCGCAAGCCGCTCCGACACCTCCGACAGATCGTCGAACTGTTCCTCCGCCACGATGATGGGCGGGAGTTTGGCGGATGCTGCCTGTTCGATCATTTTCATCTCCATCATGCTGCCTCCGGTCCATTGTTGTCCGGGCCTTCCGGGCGGGCGGCGCTGCGCCTTCTCGCCTCGGCTTCCGGCTGATGTTCGACACGCTCGATATGGATCGAGAGCGTGCCGCTTTCGAATGTGGGCGCTTCGACCGTTTCGCCCTCCAGGCGGCCGAGCAGGGCGAGCCCGACCGGCGTCAGAGCGCTCACATATTGTCCGTTCGGCGCGGCGTAGCGCTCGAGAAGGAGAAGGCGCCGCTCCATCGCGCCGCCGCCGATGCGGTAGCGCACGGTGCTGCCGAGCGTTACGACATTGGGTGGAATTTCCGCAGTGGGCACCACGCGGGCGTCGCGCAGGGTGCGGTTCAGCCGCATCCGCATGGGGCTCAGGATATCGAGCTGGCCGAAAGCGGCCGTTTCCAGCCGTCCGTAGTCATGGAGTCCGAGCAGGGGCCGCGCGTGGTTTTCCTGGGCGGAGGCGAGGGAATGCGCGCCGCGGGCGGCGCTCTCATTGCGTGACATGGTGAAAGTCCTCATGCCGGCGGACACGGAGGTCCCCGGCGATTTCGATCTGGGATGAAAGAGAGGTCTCCCCGGACTTTGCGCGCACAAATGCGGCGCCGGCCCGGGGCTAATGTCCCGCGAGCAGCGTACCCGGCGTCAGAAAGAGGCTTTCGGTCTCGCTTTGCATGAAGTTGAATTAACCTTTCGGCGAGAACTTGTCAAAATCGCGAAATGCCGCAGGTTTACATGTATTTCCCGGATTTCGGGGCTTTCGGCCCGATCCAGGGGAGATAAGATGCCCGACAAAGAACGACAAGCCGGTACAATATTGGTAACCATGTGCCGCTAGCTTCTTGCTGGAACTCTCGGGGCGAGGTGCTGGAGTGACTGGATATAGAGAGGAAATCGCGCGCCGCTTGAAGGATGCGCGTGAGGCTGCCGGACTTTCGCTTTCCGAAGTGTCCGCGGCCATTCGCGTGCGGCCCGTCTATCTGACGGCGATCGAGGCGGGCGAGTTCGAGCGCCTGCCGGCGCTGCCGCAGACACTCGGCTTCACGCGCTCCTATGCGCGTTATCTGTCGGTCGATGTCGACGAACCGCTTGCGCATCTCGGCGAGGAAATTCACCGCCATATCGACAGCGCCGATTATTCGGAGCCCGAGCCCGTGTGGACCGTGTCGCCGCGCCGCGCGGGATATGTGTCGGCGGGTGTGGTGCTTGCCGCCCTGGTGCTCGGCTTTGCCTTTATCGATCTCTCGGACGAGCCGCCGGTGAGCGAGCCGCAGACGGCATCGCTGCGCAGCGGGGCCGCGCGGGCAACGGCCTCGGTGCCGGTGGATCAGGCAAGGCCGGTAACGCCCGCGCCGGCGGCGGAGACCCTGGCCGTGGCTCAGGCCGTTCCGGCGGATGCGCCGGTGACGGCGCAGTTCCACGGCCAGATGCTCGATGCCCTGGCCGGAGAACAAAGAATTTCATCCGTAGACGAAGTACCTGTTACCGAAAGTGTATCGGGAACCGAAGCTGCGGCCGTGCCCGCAGGCGGGCGCTTCGTCAAGTCCGACGTCTATCTGAGGTCGGAGCCGAGCAATGCCGGCAGCGTGGTGGGCGTGCTCAATGGCTGCGAGCTTGTCAGTTATTCCGCCACCAGCGAAAGCGGCCAGTGGGCCCGTGTGGACCGGTCCGACGGGGCGGCGGGCTGGGTCTTCGGCGCCTATCTGAGCGATGAGAAGCCGGCGCGCTGCGGATAGTTCGCGCTAGTCCGTGATGTCGCGGAAGCGCTGTTCCGCCGGTTCGTAGATCGAGAGAATTCCCGAGCCGATGCCATAGAACCAGCCATGGAGACGGAGCGTTCCCGCTTCTTCACGCTCGGCGATGAAGGGGAAGGTGCGCAGCCTGTCGAGGGAGGCGACCACGGCTTCCTGTTCGAGCTTGTACAGGGCGTCGGCGCGATCGAGATCCGAATGGTTTTCCAATACGCGGCTGGCGACCGGCTGGGCGAGGGAAATCCAGCTCGGAATGAAGTCGCCGGAAGCGGGCTTGCCGCAGCAGCTGTCGTAAAGCGCCTCAATACCGCCGCAGCCGGCATGGCCCATCACGATGATGTCCTTGATCTCGAGTGCCTTGACGCCGAACTCGAGCGCCGCGCTCGTGCCATGGTAGTGGCTGTCCGGCTCGTAAGGCGGCACGAGGTTCGCCACGTTGCGCACCACGAAGAGTTCGCCGGGGTCCGACTGAAACACCATGGCCGGGTCGGTGCGGCTGTCGCAGCAGGCGATGATGAGGGCCTTCGGCCTTTGCCGCTGTGCCGCCAGGGCCTGATAGCGCTCCTCGTTCTGGCGGTAGGTGCCCGAGCGGAAGTTGCGGTATCCAGCGATCAGGCTTGCAACGGCGTCCATGGCAGGCAGCGTCCCCGTGTTGTTAGCGCGCGGGCCTACATACACAAGCAATGGCTTGCGCAAAAGCACGGATTTCCGGCCGGTATGCCTGTTTTTCGGTCAAATTGCCTATTGCCGCAGCGTCTGCGGGCCGTTCTTCGTTTCCCGGCGTATTGGTGTTTCGCGGCACTGGCAAAGGCCCGAAAACTGCATAAAGTTCCCGCAAAGAAGCGCATGCGGGCCATGCGCCGGGCCAAGAAATGGGGAACGATATGTCAGTCGCAGAATTTCTCGGGAGCCTCGCTCCGGAGACACAGATCATTGCCGCCGGTCTCGTCTTCTTGTTCGTGTTGCTGACGGGGGTTCAGCTCATTTATCTGCGCTCGCTCCGGGCGCGGGAGGCCGTGCAATCGGAGAGCGAGATGAATGCCCAGCTTGCCCGGATGATGCGGCTTCTGGAGGGGAAGGGCCATCGCGATGCCAATGGCCGGATTCCGATCTCCCAAGCCCGCGCGAAGCCGGTTTCAAGGAGCTCGGAGCGGCGGGTCCCGGCCGCGCGCTGCCCGGCGCCGAGGGCTACGCCCCGTATTCGCCGCACTGGCCGGTGACGGCGGCGATTCAGTTCCGGGGAGCTGCAATTTCCCGCTTGTAAAAGCCGGACGAGCGGATTAAATCACATGGACTTTCGGGGTTACCTCGTTAACTCCGTGAACTTTATGTAAATTAGTGCGAGGGCGCGGCCCCCCGCGGGAAGGCAATCCATGGATCGTCTGGACCAGCTCGAGAGCCAGAGCATTTTCATTTTCCGTGAGGCGTTCAACCGGATCGAGAATATCGCCATGCTCTGGTCGTTGGGGAAGGACTCCAACGTGATGATCTGGCTCGCGCGCAAGGCCTTCTTCGGGCATGTGCCTTTCCCGGTCATGCATGTCGATACGGAAAAGAAGTTTCCGGAGATGTATGCGTTCCGCGACCGCTACGCGAAGGAGTGGGGGCTGAACTTCATCCGCGAGCTCTGTCCGCCCATCGAGGAGATCGACGATACGCTGCCGCCAGCCGCGCGCTCCGCGGCGCGCAAGACCGCCGGTCTGAAGAAGGCCATCGAGAAGTACAAGTTCAATGCGCTCTTCGCCGGCATCCGCCGCGACGAGGAAGCGACCCGCGCCAAAGAGCGCGTGTTCAGCCCGCGCGGCGCAACCGGCCAGTGGGACTTCCGGGACCAGCCGCCCGAATTCTGGGACCAGTTCAAGACCGACTTCCCGCCCGGCACGCATATCCGCGTCCATCCGCTGCTGCACTGGACGGAAGTCGATATCTGGCTCTACACGCTGCGCGAACAGATCCCGACGATCCCGCTCTACTTCGCCAAGGACGGCAAGCGTTATCGCTCGCTCGGGGACCAGGACATCACCAGTCCGGTGCCGAGCACGGCGACGACCATCGAGGAAATCATCGAGGAACTGCGGACGACGAGAGTTGCCGAGCGTTCCGGCCGTGCCATGGACCACGAGGCGGAAGATGCGTTCGAGCGTCTCCGCGCCGACGGCTACCTGTAAGGAATTCCGAATATGCCCGAAGCCTCCGAAGCCAAGGTAAAGCTGGCCGCCGTGAACAACAATCCCGCCTCCACGCGCGATCTTCTGCGCATCGTCATCGTCGGTCACGTGGACCACGGCAAGTCCACGCTTGTCGGCCGTATGTTCCACGACACGGGCTCGCTGCCCGACGGCAAGTATGAAGCGATCAAGGCCGTCTGCGAGAAGCGCGGCGTGCCGTTCGAATGGGCGTTCCTGATGGACGCGCTGCAGGCCGAGCGCGACCAGGGCATTACCATCGATACGAGCCAGATCTGGTTCAAGACCGATGCGCGCGACTACACGATCATCGATGCGCCGGGCCACAAGGAATTCCTGAAGAACATGATCACGGGCGCGGCACAGTCCGATGCGGCGCTGCTGATCATCGATGCGGCGGAAGGCGTGCGCGAACAGTCGCGCCGCCACGGCTATCTGCTGCATCTGCTCGGCATTCGTCAGGTGGCCGTCGCCGTCAACAAGATGGACCTGATCGGCTACGAGAAAGAGCAGTTCGATCTCATCGAGCAGGAATATCGCGATTACCTCGCCTCGATCGGCGTGACGCCGACTTTCGTCATTCCGGTATCGGCGCGCGAGGGCGACAATATCGTCAACCAGACCGGCGCCATGCCCTGGTACAAGGGGCCGACCGTGGTGAGGGCGCTGGACAGCTTCATGCCCAATGCCTCGCCTGTGGACCGTCCGCTGCGCTTCCCGGTGCAGGACGTCTACAAGTTCGACCAGCGCCGCATTCTTGCCGGGCGTATCGAGGAAGGCCGCATCGCGGTGGGCGACGAGATCGTCTTCTCGCCGTCCAACAAGACGGCGCGGGTGCAGAGCATCGAGGCGTGGTCGGCCATTCCGGGCAAACCCTTGCCGCAGGAAGGTGCGGCGGGTGAGTCCGTCGGCATTACGCTCGACGAGCAGATTTTCGTCGAGCGCGGCGAGCTTATCAGCCATGTGCAGCATGCGCCGATCGAGACGGATGTGTTCCGTGCGCGCATCTTCTGGCTCGGCCATGAGCCGATGATGAAGGGCAAGAGCTACCGTATCAAACTCGGCACGATGGAAGCACCGGTGACGGTGCAGTCCATCGAGAGCATCATCGATACGAGCGATCTGTCGAATACCTCCTCGCATCAGGTGGAGCGCAACCAGGTGGCCGAAGTCGTGCTGCGCTCGCGCCGCATGCTGGCGCTGGACGAATTCAACACGGCGCCGAAGACCGGCCGTTTCGTGCTGATCGACAAATACGACATCGCGGGCGGCGGCATCATCTCGATGGAGGGCTATGCCAACCAGCGCGATCTCATCACCGCGCGCTCGACCAATATCACGCGCGTCGAGCATGGCATCACCACGGAGGCGCGGGCCTTCCGGAACGGCCACAAGGGCGGCGTGCTCTGGTTCACCGGGCTTTCCGGCGCGGGCAAGTCGACCGTTGCCGTCGCGCTGGAAAAGAAGCTCTTCGAGAAGGGCTTCAACGTCTTCGTGCTGGACGGCGACAATGTGCGCCACGGGCTCAACGCCAATCTGAGCTTCTCGCCCGAAGACCGCGCGGAGAATATCCGTCGCGTGGGCGAGGTGTCGGCGCTTTTTGCCCGGGCGGGCATGATCGCCATTACCTCTTTCATCTCGCCCTACCGGTCCGACCGCGACCGCGCGCGGGCAGCCATGAATGGCGGCGATTTCCACGAAATCTACGTCAAGGCGGATGTGGCGACCTGCGAGGCGCGCGATCCGAAGGGGCTCTACAAGAAGGCCCGTGCCGGCGAGATCAAGGATTTCACCGGTATTTCGGCGCCTTACGAGGAGCCTGAGAATGCCGAGCTGGTGCTCGATACATCGGCCCTTTCGGTCGATGAGTCCGTCGAGAAGCTCGTCAACTATGTGGAGATGAAGTTCAAGGTATAACTCTTGCCGGTAACGATTCCGGACGAGGGTTTGACATGAGCGTTCTGGTCACTGGCGGCGCGGGCTATATCGGCAGCCATGCCGTGATCGATCTCCTGAAGGCGGGGGAAGAGGTCGTCGTGATCGACGATCTCTCCACCGGCTTCGACTGGGCGGTACAGGGCGGGGCGACGCTCCACCTGGGCGATATCGCCGATGCGGCGCTGATCGACCGCATCATCAGGGACCACAAGGTCGAGGCCGTGATCCATTTCGCGGGTTCGGTGGTGGTGCCGGAGTCGGTCGAGAATCCGCTCAAATATTATTCCAACAACACGGCCAAATCGCGCGCGCTGATCGAGCGCTGCGTGGCGGGCGGCGTGAAGCATTTCATCTTTTCATCGACCGCCGCCGTCTACGGCATGGTTGGCATCGAGCCGGTGAACGAAGACACGCTGCTTCAGCCGATGTCGCCTTATGGCCGCTCCAAGCTGATGACGGAATGGATGCTCAGCGATGTGGCGGCGGCGCATGAGATGACATTCGCGGCGCTGCGCTATTTCAATGTGGCGGGCGGCGATCCCGAAGGCCGGGTCGGCCAGTCCACGGCGAATGCGACGCATCTCATCAAGGTGGCGTGCCAGACGGCTCTCGGGCAGCGGCCTTATATCGAGGTCTTCGGCGAAGACTATCCGACGCCGGACGGCACCTGCGTCCGCGACTATATTCATGTCAGCGATCTCGTGGCGGCGCACACGGCGGCGCTCGGCCATTTGCGCAAGGGCGGTATGAGCTTCATTGCCAATTGCGGCTATGGGCACGGCTTTTCGGTGCGTGAGGTGCTCGGGGCAGTCGAACGCGTGGCGGGACACGGCTTTGAGGTACGGCGGGCGCCGCGCCGGGCAGGCGATCCGGCCTCCGTGGTTTCCAACCCGGCGCTCATCAAGGAGACGCTTGGCTGGCAGCCGGCCTATGACGATCTCGACACGATCGTGGCCCATGCGCTTGCCTGGGAAAAACATCTCGCAACCCGCAATCGCTGATATTCCGCTTCTATTCGAAGCTCAGGGAATCGGGGCAACATAGTGAAATATAAATTTATTTCCCCGTTAATGAACGGGGAGGCACATTCCGCACGGGGCAGCGCGGGAATATACGGAGACGAGCCGAGGCCATGACGTCTGACGCCCTTACCACGGTCATTCTGGCGGCGGGGAAAGGCACGCGCATGAAGTCGCGCCTGCCGAAAGTGCTGCATCCGATTGCAGGCCGTCCGATGCTCGGCCATGTGCTGGCGGCGGCGGGCGATTTCGATGGCGCCGCGACCGTGCTCGTCGTCGGGCCGGGGATGGATCAGGTGGCGCAATATGCCACGGGCATCCATCCGGGCCTCAGGATCGCCATTCAGGAACAACAGGCGGGCACGGGCGATGCCGTGCGGTCGGCTTCCGCGCAGATACCGGACAAGGACGGTGTGGTGCTTGTGGTATTCGGCGATACGCCGCTCGTCCAGCGCGAAACGCTGGCGCTGATGGTGGAGCGCTGCCGGAGGGAAAGCGACATCGTCATTCTCGGTTTCGAAGCGGCGGACCCGACGGGCTATGGCCGCGTCGTCCGCGACGGCGAGACGGTGACGCGGATCATCGAACACAAGGACGCGAGCGAGGAAGTGCGCGCGATCCGGCTCTGTTTCGGCGGGCCGATGGCGGTGCGGGCGCGGCATTTGCAGGCGCTGCTCGATACGCTGACGAACGACAATGCGCAGGGCGAATATTATCTCACCGATTTCGTGGCGCATGGCCGGGCCGCGGGACTTTCCTGCAGCGTTACGATCTGCCCCGAAAGCGACATTCAAGGCGTGAACAGCCGGGCCGATCTGGCCGCCGCCGAGGCCGCCATGCAGAAACGGCTGCGGGCTGCGGCGATGGCGGGCGGCGTGACCTTTCTCGACCCCGACACGGTCTATCTGAGCCACGACACGCAGTTTGGCGAGGATGTGACGGTCGGCCAGAATGTCGTTTTCGCGCCGGGCTGCCGCATCGCCCCGGGCGCGACGATCAAGGCCTTCTCGCATCTCGAAGGGGCGGAGATCGGCGAAGGCGCCGAGGTCGGTCCTTTCGCGCGCATCCGTCCGGGCACGGCGGTGGGCGCCAGGGCGAAGATCGGCAATTTCGTCGAGACCAAAAAGGCGAAGATCGAGGAGGGGGCGAAGATCAGTCATCTCTCCTATATCGGCGATGCGCGCGTTGGCGCGCATGCGAATATCGGCGCGGGCACGATCACCTGCAATTACGACGGCTACAACAAGTTCTTCACCGATATCGGCGCGGGCGCCTTTGTCGGCTCCAATTCTTCGCTCGTCGCGCCGGTCAAGATCGGCGACGGGGCCTATGTCGGCTCCGGCAGCGTGGTGACGAAGGATGTGAGCGGCGATGCGCTGGCCGTCGCGCGCGGCAAGCAGATGGAAAAGCCCGGATGGGCGGCGGGTTTCCGCGCGAAGAACGAAGGCATCAAAAAAGCTTCCCCGGGTGAGTGAATATGTGCGGCATTGTCGGCATCATCGGTAAGGAACCTGTCGCGCCCGTTATTCTCGAGGCGTTGAAGCGGCTCGAATATCGCGGCTATGACAGCGCGGGCATCGCGACGCTCGATCGCGGCGAGATCGACCGTCGCCGCGCGGAGGGCAAGCTTTTCAATCTGGAAAAGATGCTCGATGAGTGGCCGCTCGAAGGCACGATCGGCATCGGCCATACGCGCTGGGCGACGCATGGCGCGCCGACGGAACGCAATGCGCATCCCCATGCGACGGACCGCGTCGCCATCGTTCATAACGGCATCATCGAGAATTTCCGCGCGCTGCGCGAAAGGCTCACCGCGGCAGGCGCAGTATTCGCGACGGAAACGGACAGCGAGGTGATCGCCCATCTCGTGACGTCCTATCTCGACAAGGGGCTCGACGCGCGTGCGGCGGCGGTAGCGGCGATCAAGGAACTCGAAGGCGCTTTCGCGCTCGGGATCATCTTCAAGGGCGATGAAGACCTGATGATCGGCGCACGTCGGGGCAGCCCGCTCGCGGTCGGCTATGGCGAGGAGGCGATGTATCTCGGCTCCGACGCCTTTGCGCTTGCGCCGATGACGAACCGCGTTTCCTTCCTCGAAGAAGGCGACCGGGTGGAAATCACGCGCAAGGGTGCCGTCATTCACGATGCCGAGGGGCGCATCGTCAAACGTCCGATCAAGATCACGGATGTCTCGGCGGCGCTTGTCGACAAGGGCAATCACCGCCATTTCATGGCGAAGGAAATCTTCGAGCAGCCGGAGGTGATCGGCCACACGCTGTCCGAATATCTCGATCCGCTGGGCGACAAGCTCCGCGAGGTGGAACTGCCGGTCGATCTCGCGACCGTTCCGCGCATTACCATCGTCGCTTGCGGCACCGCATATTATGCGGGGCTCGTCGCGAAATACTGGTTCGAACGGTATGCGCGGGTGCCGGTCGAGGTCGATATCGCGTCCGAATTCCGCTATCGCGAGGCGGCGCTGCCGCCGGGCGGACTTGCCGTGTTCATTTCGCAATCCGGCGAAACGGCGGATACACTGGCGGCGCTGCACTATTGCAAGCAACAGGGGCAGAAGATCGTCTCGGTGGTGAACGTGACGGAATCCTCGATCGCCCGGGCCTCGGATGCGATCCTGCCGACCTTTGCGGGCCCCGAAATCGGCGTCGCCTCAACCAAAGCCTTTACCTGCCAGCTTGCGACGCTTGCCGTTCTTGCCGTGCGCACGGGGCTTGCCCGCGGGACGATCACGCGGGAGGAAGAAGCCCGGATCGTGCGTACGCTGATGGAGGTGCCGCGGCATGTGGCGGAAGCGCTGACGCATGACCAGGCGATCCAGATGCTGAGTACGGAGGTCGGGAAAGCGCGCGACGTGCTTTATCTCGGCCGCGGACATAATTATCCGATCGCGCTCGAAGGCGCGCTGAAGCTCAAGGAAATTTCCTATATCCATGCGGAAGGCTATGCGGCCGGCGAGCTGAAGCACGGGCCCATCGCGCTGATCGACGAGGCGGTGCCGGTCGTCGTGATCTCGCCGGTCGATACGCTGTTCGAAAAGACCATTTCGAATATGCAGGAAGTGATCGCCCGGGGCGGCCATGTGCTGCTGATCGCCGACAAGGAAGGCATTGCACGGGCAGGCGAGGGGCTCTGGGCGACGATCGAGGTGCCCGCAGTGGACCCGCTGATCGCGCCGATCGTGAATGCGATACCGGTGCAGCTTCTTGCCTATCACACGGCGGTTTCCAAGGGCACGGATGTGGACCAGCCGCGCAATCTCGCCAAGTCGGTGACGGTGGAATAGGACGATTCGTGCCGGTTTTGCTGCCGGCCCGGTTTCCAGTCTCCGGTTAACTCATTGATATTGTTTATAAACTCCTTGCGTGGGCGGGGTGTGCGCCGCTGCGTGGTAAATTACCGGCGAGTTCACGTGGCGCTATGCGAGGAGGGCCGCCCATGCGGCGAGCGGGATACAGGGCCGGATTGCGGCGTATTGCTGCCCTGATCGTTCTCGGCGGAGCGCTGGTCGCGGTGCCGCCCGGCACCGAGCGCGCCGAGGCCAACAGCGCGGAGATCGAGGCGGCGGCCCTGATGCAGTCGGGCGCCGATGCGATCGAGCGGGGCCATTACGACAAGGCGGCCGCCGATTTTTCCAATGCGCTGGACAGTGGCGGGCTGACGCCGGAGACGCGCGCGCTTGCCTGGCATCATCGCGGCGTGGCGCTGCAGAAATCCGGGCAGCAGGATGCAGCGATTGCCGATTATACGCGGGCGATCGAGGCGCGAAGCCTGCCGCAGCCGGTGCTGGCGCGGGCGCATTACAATCGCGGCATCGCCTATGGGCTGGCCGGCAAGGACGAAGCGGCGGAACAGGACTACCGGCAGGCCATCGAGCTTTCGCCGGGCTATGCGGCGGCCTATCACAATCTCGCCAATCTGGAGCGGCGGCGCGGCGCGCATGAGAGCGCGGTGAGGCACTACAGCGCGGCGCTGGAGCAGATGCGCGGGCGCGAGCAGCGGCTTTCCTATTACGGGCGTGCGCTGGCTCATGAAAGCCTGGGCGACAGGGAGCAGGCGGAGGCGGATCTCCGCCGGGCGCTCGCCGTCGATCCCGAATTTGCGATGGCTTCGGAGAGGCTTGCGGCGCTCTCATCCGCGCAGGAAGGCGGGGCCGAGGAAGAGATGACGGCGAAGGTGCTGCCCTCGACGGTTGCGCCTTTCCAGGCGGCATCGTCCGGACATGAGGGCGGGCAGATCATCCGCATCTCGAGCATTGGCGGCTGGCGCACCACGGCGACGCGGCTGCCGCGCGAGGAAGCGCCACCCGCGCTCGTGGCAGATACCGCCACGGCGAATGACGAGATCATCACCGGTTCGATCCGCCCGACGGATACCCTGCCGCAGCGTGGGCCCGTGGCGCTCACCAAAGCGGAGACGAAGCCGGCAGCCCAGGCCTCATCCGAGGCGCGCTACCGGGTGCAACTCGGCGCCTTCCGGGAGGAAGCGCTGGCGGAGAATGCCTGGCGTGAGGTTTCGGCGGCAGCGGAGCCGGTGCTCGGTAGCGGCGGCCATGCGATCCGGAAGGCCGATCTCGGCGAGAAGGGCGTGTTCTACAGGCTTCAGGCCGGCGCCTATGGGCGGATCGGCGACGCGAAAGCGGCGTGCAAGGCGCTGGAACGGCAGAAGATCGCCTGTTTCGTGGTCGATAACGACGCCTAGCGCGCCGCCCGGTTGCCCGATTTTCGCAGGGCTGTTTCCTCGGCGCGTGGCAGTCTCACTTCCACAACGGCGCCGAGGCCGACCCTGCTTGCGATATGCAGACGGCCGCCATGCGCTTCGGTGAGACGCTTCACAACGGCGAGGCCAAGGCCTGTTCCGGCATTTTCGGACGAATAGGGATTGAACTCCGCCTGATAGGTGCCCGCCTGACGGAAAGGCTCGGTGATGGCGCCAAGCTCTTCCTTCGGTATGCCGTGGCCGGTGTCTATCACGCGAAGCACGATCTCCGAGACGGACCGGGAAATCCTGATGCGGATGCGGGACCCCTCCTGCGAACCTTTCAGGGCGTTGCTGACGAGATTGATAAGTATCTGCGTGAGCCGAACCTCGTCGCCCATGACGATGTTCGGGGCCTGCCGCTCGGCCACGTCGATGGCAATTCGCCGGCGCACGGCCTGCGGCGTTACGAGGGTCAGGCACTTCGACACGAGCGAAGACAGCTCGATCGGACGGCGGTCGAGCGCGAGTATGCCTTCATTGGCCCGCGTTACGTCGAGAATGTCGGAAATGAGAGACAGCAGATGCTGTCCGCTCGTGTAGATGTCGTTTCCGTATTCCACATATTTCTGCTGCCCGATGGGGCCGAAAGTCTGATTGCGAATGAGATCGGAAAAGCCGATTACCGCATTAAGCGGCGTGCGCAGTTCGTGGCTCATGATGGCGAGGAAGTCCGTCTTGGCCTTGTTGGCCCGGATGGACTCTTCCAGCGCATGTGCCAGCTCGGACTTGCTCAGCTCCAGTTCCTCCGAACGCCGAAGCAGCGCGCCGTTCAGGCGCTCGACGGTAGCGGCCTGGGCATATGCGCGTCTCAAGAGGATGACCATGAGCCCGGCAAAGGTGAGAAGGATCGCGGCGACCCATGGGGCCGTCTGCCGCAGGAAGGCGAGACCGGGGTTGGGTTTTACCCATCCGAGATGGGCGACGGGATTTCCTCCGTCGCCGGCGAGGGGCAGTGTGCCGATTTTTCCATCGGCCTCTTCCGGCAGGAGCTGGAGACCTTCGAGCTGGTAGGAGGCGCTCATATCCTTCAGAAGATTCTCATCGAGTTCGCGGAAGAAGATCAATACGCCGCGACGATAGGTTCCAATCTCCTCCGGCGCCGGTTTCTCCGGCGTAACAGCCGATGCGGAGGCGATGAATATCCGGCCGTCGAGGGACAGGAAGGCCGAGGCTGGCCGCGGGTCGTCCCACGCGCTTTCCCTGGCCGCTTCGGCGAGACGGAGAAGCGGCGGTGCAATTCCGAAAAGGGAAGCGCCGGAAGATGTTTCGCCGTTCATCATGGAGAATATGGGAGCATCATCGGGGCCCAGCGCCAGCGTCCTCGACATGCCGAGTTCCTGCCAGGCATAGGTGCCGATATTGGCATCCGCCCAGAGCTCGTCAGGCTTTCCGATCAGATTTTCGAGGGCGGCGTCCCAGAAGCTATAGTCGCGGACGAGGAAGGCGACCTCGCTCACGGCCTTGGCGACGGCTGCTTCCGCCAGCGTTCGTGTCTGGCTGCGGGCAAAGCGGTCGAGCTCGAACGAGCCTGCCGCCATGACGCCAAGCACAGCGCAGAAAAAGACGGCGAAAGCGGCAACCAGCGGCCAGAGGGATTTCTGGCCTGTTGGCGGGCGTTCGGCGGCATACACGGCGGTGCCGAGAGGTGTCTCGCGCGAGACAGCCGCTTCAGCGAATTCTTGTGTGTTTTGGGCCGCCTGCTCCATTGCCGTTCCCTGGCCTTGTTCTGTCAGCTAGCGCCCAAAAGTTGAGGAATCTGTTAAGGCGAATCCGATAGCGCGAGGCGCCACTCAGGCGGATTGACGCAGGGGCGAATTGGCCGTTTCACGCCGCTCATTGTGGCGGTTGTAGCGAGGCTCCCATCCCCCTTAAACTTCCGCCAACAATAACCAGATGTTCGGAAAGGGAGACGCATGGCCCAGCAATCCGTGGGGCTTACAGCCTATGGCGGTTATATTCCGCGCCTCAGACTGCAGCGCAAAGCCGTGGCGCAGGCAAATGCCTGGGTGGCACCGAACTTCCTCGGCAAGGGGAAGGGCGAACGTTCCATGGCGAATTGGGACGAGGACTCGGTGACGATGGCCGTCGAGGCCGCGCGCGACCTGCTCGGCCCCGATGACGACCGCTCTCATGTGGACGCGCTCTATTTCGGTTCCACCACCATGCCGTTCAAGGACCGGCTCAACAGCGGCATCATTGCCGCGGCGCTGACGCTCGAGCAGAGCGTGCGGGCGGTGGACGTCGCCTCGACGCAGCGGGCGGGCACCTCGGCGCTGATGCAGGCGCTTTCCGCCGTGAAGGCGGGCGAGGCGAAGCAGGCACTGGTGCTCGCCTCCGATCACCGCAAGACCAAGGCGGTGACTTCGCAGGAACTCGATTTCGGCGATGGCGCCGCGGCGCTTATGGTGGGCACGGATAATGTGATCGCCACCTATCTCGGCGGCGCGAGCCTGACGGTCGACTTCGTGGATCACTTCCGCGGCGACACGGAAGAGTTTGATTACAATTGGGAAGAGCGCTGGATCCGCGACGAAGGCTTTTCCAAGATCGTTCCGAAGGCGGTGAAGGCCGCGCTTGAAAACTCCGGCGTAAGCGCCTCGGACATCAAGCATTTCGTGCTGCCGTGCATCTTCGGTGACAAGTTCGCCCAGCAACTTGCAAAACGCTCGGGCATTGCACCGGAAGCGGCGCGGGACACGCTGGCGGCGAATTGCGGCGAGACCGGCGCGGCACATTCGCTGGTCATGCTGATCAACACCCTGCAGACGGAAGCAAAGCCCGGCGACAAGGTGCTGGTGCTCCACTTCGGCGGCGGCTGCGACGCCCTCGTCTTTGAGGCGACCGACAAGCTTTCGAGCCAGGCGAGCAAGCGCGGTATCGCGGGTTCGCTCAAGAACCGGGTCGAGGAAACGAACTATCTGAAGTTCCTCACCTTCAACGGCCTGGTCGAGTGGGAAAAGGGCATGCGCGCGGAGCAGGACAAGAAGACCGCGCTCACCACGCTCTACCGCAATGAAGACATGCTGATGGGCCTTGTGGGCGGGCGGTGCAAGGAGACGGGCGTCGTCCAGTTCCCGCGCTCGCGCATCTCGGTCAATCCGAACAACCATACCGTCGATACGCAGGAGCCCTACAAGTTCGCCGAGAAGAAGGCGAAGATCCTGTCATGGTCGGCGGACTTCCTGTCCTTCAGCATGAACCCGCCGAACCATTACGGCATGGTGGTGTTCGAAGAGGGCGGGCGGATCATGATGGACTTCACGGATGTGGAGGCT
>PNMC01000029.1 GCA_013823365.1 Parvibaculum sp.
ACGTCTTCCTCAAGGGCGGCGCCATCGCCGGTTCCAGCGGCCTGGTGGCGGTGGTGGTCGCCATCGGCATGTCGGTATGGCGCTCGCGGCTGGCCCGCCGCGTCACCACCTACGGTTCGGCGCGCTGGGCCGACGCGGCCGAAGTCCGCGCGGCCGGTCTCGCCGGTCCGGCCGGTGTCTTCCTCGGTCAGTTCGAGCGCCAATACCTTCGCCATGAAGGGCCGGAACACGTCCTGACTTTCGCGCCGACGCGCTCGGGCAAGGGCGTGGGCCTGGTCGTGCCGACCTTGTTGAGCTGGCCGGCGTCGGCCGTGATCCACGACATCAAGGGCGAGAACTGGGCCATCACCGCCGGCTGGCGTTCGCGCTTCTCGCATTGCCTGCTGTTCAACCCCACCGACGCCAAGTCGGCAGCCTACAACCCGCTGCTGGAAGTGCGGCGTGGCGCGCATGAAGTGCGCGACGTGCAGAACATCGCCGACATCCTGGTCGATCCCGAAGGCGCATTGGAGCGCCGCAATCATTGGGAGAAGACATCGCACGCGCTGCTGGTCGGCGCGATCCTGCACGTGCTTTATGCCGGCGAGGACAAGACGCTGCGCGGCGTCGCCAACTTCCTGTCCGACCCGGCGTGCCCCTTCGAGGTGACGCTGCACCGGATGATGACCACGCATCATCTGGGCGAAGCACCGCATCCCGTCGTCGCGTCCGCCGCGCGCGAAGTGCTCAACAAGAGCGACAACGAGCGCTCGGGCGTGCTGTCCACCGCGATGAGTTTCCTTGGCCTGTACCGCGATCCCACGGTGGCCGAAGTCACTTCGCGCTGCGACTGGCGCATCGCCGACCTGATCGCCGCCGAGCATCCGGTGTCGCTGTACCTGGTGGTGCCGCCGTCTGACATCAGCCGCACCAAGCCGCTGATCCGCCTGATTCTCAACCAGATCGGCCGGCGGCTCACCGAATCGCTGGATGGCAGCGACGGCGTGGCGCGCAAACACAAGCTGCTGCTGATGCTCGACGAGTTTCCGGCGCTGGGCCGTCTCGACTTCTTTGAATCCGCACTCGCTTTCATGGCGGGCTACGGCCTGCGCGCCTTCCTGATTTCGCAGTCGCTCAACCAGATCGACAAAGCCTACGGACAGAACCATTCGATTCTGGACAACTGCCATGTGCGCGTGACCTTCGCCACCAACGACGAGCGCACGGCCAAACGCATTTCGGAAACCTTGGGAACAGCCACCGAACTGCGGGCGCAGCGCAACTACGCGGGCCATCGGCTCGCGCCCTGGCTGGGGCACCTGATGGTGTCGCGGCAGGAGACGGCACGGCCGCTGCTGACGCCCGGCGAGGTCATGCAGCTTCCCGCTGACGAGGCGGTGGTGATGGTCTCGGGCCATCCGCCGATCAAAGCGCAGAAACTGCGCTACTACGCCGACGCCAACTTCCAGCGCCGCGTGTTGCCACCGCCCGCGCTGGCGGCGGGCCGCTATGCCGATGCGCCGACCGCGCGGCCGGATGACTGGAGCGCCTTGGCGATTCCCTCCACGCCTGTCGCGCCGGCCGCTGCCGGTCTTGCCGACATCACCGACACAGCCGACACAGCCGACGAAGGCGGCCCACGCCGCCAGCCCGAGCTGTCCGAAGCCGTCGCCTACAGCCCCGCACCCGAGCACGCGGCCAGCGACCTGGCGCTGCTCGATGACGAAGACGACCTGCCGCTCCCGTCCCAGTTCGATCCGCGCTTGCAGCGCGCGGCGCGGCTGGCCGCCCTCGACCCCGACGACGGAATCCAACTATGAGCCAGCTTCATTCCCGCCATCGCCTCAACCTGTTCATCGAACGCGATCACGCCAGGCGCTTGAACGAGTTGGCTGCGAAGAAAGGTGTGTCCAAATCCTCCATCGTCGCGGCGGCGCTGGCGTCCTGGCTGTCGCCGGACGCGGCCGACCAGCGCGAAGCGGCAATGGCCAAGCGGCTGGACCGGCTGTCGCGCCAGATCGAGAAGCTGGAGCGCGACCAGAACATCCTGATCGAGACGCTGGCATTGTTCGTGCGCTACTACCTGACGGTCAGCACGCCGCTGCCGGAAGCGCATCAGGAAGCCGCGAAGGCGCAGGGCAAGGCGCGTTTCGAGCAGTTCATCGAACAGCTCGGCCGCCACCTGCTGCGCGGGCGCAGCCTGGTGCGCGAGGTCTACGACGAGATCCAGCCCGACACACAACGGCTGGACGATGCGGCCGCACTCGCCGAAGCGCGGGAGCAGACCCAGGAGACGGCCTCATGAACGCCGTTCCGCAGCAACCGTCGTCCTCGGCCACCTCACTGGATCGGCGCATCCGCATGTTGCGTACAGCAATGGGACCGCTGATCGCCGCCGCACTGGAAGACCCGGACGTGGTGGAAGTGATGCTGAACCCGGACGGCGCGCTGTGGATCGACCGGCTGTCGTCGGGCCGCGCCGCCACCGGCGAATCGCTGTCCGCCGCCGACGGCGAACGCATCATCCGCCTGGTCGCGGCCCATGTCGGCACGGAGGTGCATCGCGGCCAGCCGCTGCTGACCGCCGAGTTGCCGGAGACCGGCGAGCGCTTCGAGGGCATCTTGCCGCCGGCGGCGCCCGGTCCGGCCTTCGCCCTGCGCAAGCGCGCGGTCGGCGTGATCGGCCTGGCCGACTACGTGAGCGACGGCATTCTGAGTGCGGAGCAAGCCGAGTTCCTGCGCCACGCGGTGCGCGAACGCCAGAACGTCCTGATCGCCGGCGGCACCAGCACCGGCAAGACCACGCTCGCCAATGCGCTGCTGGCCGAGATCGCGGCCACCAACGACCGCGTGCTGGTGCTGGAAGACACGGTGGAATTGCAGTGCGCGGCGCGCGACCACGTACCGCTGCGCACCCGCGCCGGCGTGGTGTCGATGACCGAACTGGTGCGCGCCACCATGCGCCTGCGCCCCGACCGCGTGATCGTCGGTGAGGTGCGCGGCGGCGAGGCGCTGGACCTCATCAAAGTGTGGGGGACCGGGCACCCCGGCGGGATCGCCACCCTTCACGCCAGTTCCGCGCACGGTGCGCTGTTGCGCCTCGAACAACTGATCCTCGAAGTCGCCATGACGCCGCCGCGTGCGCTGATTGCCGAGGCGGTGAACGTCATCGTCTTCATCGCCGGGCGCGGCCGTGCCCGCCAGGTCCAGACCGTCGCCCGCGTGACCGGCTTCGACGGCAACGGCTACCAACTCGACGACGCGCTCGCGCCGCTCGCATCCCCACCCTCAACCCACCTTGGAGAATTGCCATGACGCCTGCCCATGCTTTCCGTATTTCCGTAAATCCGCTTTTCCGTCTTGCGCGCCTGCGCTGCCTCACCGCGCCGGCACGGCAGGGGCTGCTGCTGGCCGTGGTGTTCCTGCTGGTGGCCAGCACGGCACATGCAGCGGGTTCCAGCATGCCCTGGGAAGGGCCGCTGCAAGCGATCCTCGACTCCATCCAGGGGCCGGTGGCGCGCATCGTCGCGGTCATCATCATTATCGCCACGGGCCTCGCGCTCGCCTTCGGCGACACCAGCGGAGGCTTTCGCAAATTGGTCCAGATCGTGTTCGGTCTGTCGATCGCGTTCGCCGCTTCTTCGTTCTTTCTGTCCTTCTTCAGCTTCTCCGGCGGGGCTGTCGTATGAGCGTGTCCGACGACTTCGCCACCGGCTTCGAGGTGCCACTGCACCGCTCGCTGACCGAACCGATCCTGCTGGGCGGCGCGCCGCGCGCCGTCGCCATTGCCAACGGCACGCTGGCCGCCGCCGTGGGTCTCGGCCTGCAACTGTGGATTCCGGGGCTGGTGCTGTGGATCGTCGGCCACTCGCTGGCAGTGTGGGGGGCTCGTGTCGATCCGCAGTTCATGCAGGTCTTTGCACGCCACATCAAGCACAAGCCGCTGCTGGACGTGTGAGGGCGCCGTCATGCTGAACCTCACCGAATACCGCCAGCGTCCCGCACTGCTCGCCGACTGGCTGCCCTGGGCCGGGTTGGTGGCGCCCGGTGTGGTGCTCAACAAAGATGGTTCCTTTCAGCGCACGGCGCGCTTTCGCGGGCCGGACCTCGACAGCGCGACGCAGGGCGAGCTGATCGCCACGTCGGCGCGGCTGAACAACGCGCTGCGCCGCCTGGGTTCCGGCTGGGCCTTGTTCGTGGAGGCCGAGCGGCTGGCGGCCGCCGACTATCCGCACTCGGAATTTCCCGAGCCGCTGTCGTGGCTGGTGGATGAAGAACGCCGCGCCACCTTCGAGGAAGATCAGAGCCACTTCGAGAGTACCTATCACCTGACGCTGGTGTACCTGCCGCCGGAGGAATCCCGCGCACGCGCCGCGAAGCTGCTCTACGAGAACACGCCGCAGCGCGGCGTGGATTGGCACGAGCGTCTGAGCGCGTTCATGGCGGAAACGGATCGCTGCTTCGACCTGCTCGATGGCGTGATGCCGGAGATTGCCTGGCTCGATGACGGCGAGACACTGACCTATCTGCACGCGACCATTTCCACACGGCGCCATCGCGTGGCTGTACCGGAACATCCGTTCCACCTCGATGCGCTGCTGACCGACTGCCCGCTGACCGGCGGCCTGGCGCCGATGCTGGGTGATGCGCATCTGCGCGTGACGACGGTGCGCGGCTTTCCGACCTCGACCTGGCCGGGGCTGCTCGATGACCTGAACCGCCTGGGCTTCACCTACCGCTGGAGCACGCGCTTTCTGTGCATGGACAAGGCCGAGGCGGAAAAGGAACTCGGCCGCCTGCGCCGCCAGTGGTTCGCCAAGCGCAAGAACGTCGTCGCGCTGCTGCGCGAGACGATCTTTCAGCAGGAAAGCCCGCTGGTAGATACCGATGCCAGCAACAAGGCGGCCGATGCGGATGCCGCCTTGCAGGAACTGGGCGGCGATCAGGTCGCCTTTGGCTACGTCACCGCCACCGTGACCGTGCTCGACACCGATGCCGATGTTGCCGACGAGAAGCTGCGCATGATCGAGCGCGTCATCCAGGGACGCGGCTTCGTCACCATTCCCGAGACCTTGAATGCGGTGGATGCGTGGTTGTCCTCGATTCCAGGCAACGCCTACGCCAACGTGCGCCAGCCCATCGTCTCGACGCTGAACCTAGCGCACCTGATGCCGGTGTCGGCGGTGTGGGCCGGGCCGCAGAAGAATGCGCACCTCGACGGCCCGCCCTTGATCGTCACGCGCACCGATGGCGCCACGCCGTTCCGGCTGGTGACGCACATCGGCGACGTGGGCCATACGCTGGTGTGCGGCCCCACCGGCATGGGCAAGTCCGTGTTGCTCGCCACCCTGGCGATGCAGTTCCGCCGCTATCGCGGCTCGCGCATCTTCGCCTTCGACATGGGGCGCTCGATGCGCGCCACCATTCTCGGCCTGGGCGGAGAACACTACGACCTCGGCACCGACGGCGACATCGCGTTCCAGCCGCTCGCGCGCATCGACCAGGAAGGCTACCGCGCCTGGGCTGCCGAATGGCTGGAAAGCCGGATGCTGCACGAGGGCGTGAGCATCGGCCCGGACGAGAAGGCGGCCATCTGGTCGGCGCTGGAAAGTCTCGCCGGTGCGCCGGCGGAGCAACGCACGCTGACCGGGTTTTCCGTGCTGTTGCAGAACAACGCGCTGCGCCAGGCGCTCGCGCCCTACGTGCTCGGCGGCGCCCACGGCAGTTTGCTCGATGCCGACCACGACCGGCTGGGCATGGCCGACGTGCAGGGCTTCGAGATGGAAGAACTGATGGCGAGCCGTGCCGCCGTGATGGCGGTACTCGGCTATCTGTTCGCCCGCTTCGACGAGCGTTTCGACGGCGCGCCCACGCTCTTGATCCTCGACGAAGCCTGGCTGTTCCTCGACGACCCGGTGTTCGCCGCGCGCATCCGCCAGTGGCTGAAGACGCTGCGCAAGAAAAACGTGTCGGTGATCTTCGCCACGCAGTCGCTCGCCGACATCAAGGATTCGAGCATCGCGCCCGCGATCATCGAGAGCTGCGCGAGCCGCATCTTCCTGCCGAACCCGCAGGCCACCGAACCGCAGATTCGCACGATCTACGAAGGCTTCGGGCTGAACAGCCGGCAGATCGAAATCGTCGCCACCGCGCAGCCCAAGCGCGACTACTACTACCAGTCGCGGCTGGGCAATCGCCTGTTCGACCTCGATCTGGGGCCGGTCACGCTGGCTTTCGCCGGCGCCTCGACGCCGCAGGACCAACGCGACATCGACACGGTAACGGCCGCGGCGCCGTCTTCCGGCTTCGCAGCCACCTGGCTGCGCCATTGCGGCCTGGACTGGGCAGCCGACCTGCTGCCGTCCGCGCCTGCCGCTTCCAACCCACCACAGGAGAACCCGTCATGAAGAAGACACTTCTCGCGACCGTTGCCGCCGCGCTGTTTTGCACGCTGCCTGTCGCGCACGCGCAATGGGCCGTGATTGATCCAACCAATCTGGTGCAGAACACGCTGACCGCGATCCGCACGCTGCAACAGATCGACAACCAGGTGCGGCAACTCCAGAACGAAGCGCAGATGCTCATCAACCAGGCGCGCAATCTGGAGCGGCTGGATTACAACACGGTCAACCGCCTGCGCTCGACGCTGGCGACCATCGAACGCCTGATGGCCGAGGCGCAGGGGCTCGCCTACCGGGTGGAGAGTCTGGACCGGGAGTTCGCCCGCCTATATCCGCACGAGTACGCCGCCACCGTCAGCGGCGACCGCATGGCGCAGGACGCGCGCGAGCGCTGGCGCCATACGCTCGACGGCCTGCACACCGCGATGCGCGTGCAGGCGCAGGTGTACCAGAACCTCAGCGAAGACGAAGGCGTGCTCGCCGATCTGGTCGGCCAGAGCCAGTCGGCCAACGGCGCGCTGCAAGCCATGCAGGCGACCAACCAGTTGCTGGCCTTGCAGGCCAAGCAGGCGATCCAGGCGCAGCAGCTCCAGTTGACGCAGGACCGCGCCGCGTCGCTGGAACTGGCGCGCCAGGCGGCGGCCACCGAGCAATCGCGCGAAGTGCGGCGGCGCTTCCTCGGCGAGGGCACGCCGTACACGCCGCAGACCGTGCCGTTCTACCGCGACTGAGGAACAGGCCATGAATGACGTGGCGGTGATCGACCGCTTCCTGATCGTCTTTGCCAACTACATCGACTCGGGTTTCGGGTTGCTGGGTGGCGAGATCGCGTTCCTCACCGCCACGCTGATCGTCATCGACATCACCATCGCGGGCCTTTACTGGGCGATGAGCCACGCCACCGGCCAGGGCGATGACGTGATCGCCCGGCTGATCCGCAAGGTGCTCTACGTCGGCGTGTTCGCCTACATCATCGGCAACTTCAACTGGCTGGCCAGCATCGTGTTCCGTTCCTTCGCGGGGCTGGGGCTGACCGCTTCCGGCTCGACGCTGACGCAGGCCGAGTTCCTGCAACCGGGACGGTTGGCCAAGACCGGCATCGACGCCGCCGCGCCGATCATGGAACAGATCGGCGACATGACCGGCTTTCCGGGCGTGTTCACCAACCTCGACGTCATCACCGTGCTGTTCCTCGCCTGGCTGGTGGTGATCCTCAGCTTCTTCATCCTGGCGATCCAGCTTTTCATCACGCTGATCGAGTTCAAGCTGACCACGCTCGCCGGCTTCGTGCTGGTGCCGTTCGCCTTGTGGAACAAGACCGCGTTCCTGGCCGAAAAGGTGCTGGGGAATGTCGTGGCCTCGGGCGTCAAGGTGCTTGTGCTGGCGGTGATCGTCGGCATCGGCACCGGCTTGTTCGCCGAGTTCCAGACCGCGCCGGCCGAACCGTCCATCGACCACGCGCTGGTCATCATGCTGGCGTCGCTGTCGCTGCTGGCCCTGGGGATCTTCGGACCGGGTATCGCGACGGGCTTGGTGTCCGGTTCGCCGCAGCTCGGCGCCGGGGCGATGGCGGGCGCCACGCTCGGCGCGGCCGGTACGGCAGTTGCCGTGGGTGCGGCGGCCACCGGCGTCGGCGGTGCCGTCGCGGCCGGCGCGCGCATGGCGCCGGGTGCGGCCCGCACGGCTGTCGGCGGCGCACGTTCGATGGCATCGACCGCCAGCAGCGCGCGATCGGCTTTCCAGGCAGGTTCCGCCGGTGCCGGCGGTGGCCTCAGAGGCGCGGCGGCCGGTTTGGGCAACGTCGCCCGGAGCGGCGCGCAGTCGGTCGGGCAGCGCGTGTCTGCCGGTGCGCGTTCGCTCAAAGCGCGCGCCGCTGCCGCCATCAATCCCGATGTTTCCACGGGCAGCGCTGCTACCGGCGCGACCGCTCAGGGCGGTGCGGAAGGCGCGCCTGCCAACACCGGACAACCCGCGTGGGCCAGACGCCTGCAACGCCGCCAACAGCTTTCCCATGCCGCCACCACCGTCGCGCACACGCTGCGCGGTGGCGACGGCGGCGGCTCGGGTTCCGGCCCCAGCCTGCGCGATCCATCGAACTCATAAGGAGAACCTGCCATGCGATTCAAACGACCGCAGGTGCGCTACGCCGACACACCGCAACCGGCGACGCCGTACCAGGCCGCCGAACAGGTATGGGACGAGCGTATCGGCTCGGCCCGTACACAGGCCAAGAACTGGCGGCTGATGGCCTTCGGCTGCCTGGTGCTGGCGCTGCTGATGGCCGCCGGCCTCGTCTGGCGCTCGGCGCAGTCCATCGTCACGCCCTACGTGGTGGAGGTGGACCACGGCGGTCAAGTGCGCGCCGTCGGCGAAGCGGCCACGCCGTACCGGCCCAACGATGCGCAGATCGCGCATCACTTGGCGCGCTTCGTCACGCTGGTGCGCTCGCTGTCCATCGACCCCATCGTCGTGCGCCAAAACTGGCTGGACGCCTACGACTACACCACCGACCGCGGTGCGGCCGTGCTCAACGAGCATGCGCGTGCCAACGACCCCTTCGCACGGATCGGCCGGGAAACGGTGACGGTGGAGATCAACAGCGTCGTGCGCGCGAGCGATGCGTCGTTCCAGGTGCGGTGGACGGAGCGCCGCTACGTCAACGGCGCGGCGGCGGGACTGGAGCGCTGGACGGCGGTGGTCTCGATCGTGTTGCAAACGCCGCGCACCGAAGAACGGCTGCGCCGCAATCCATTGGGCATCTACGTCAACGGCCTGTCGTGGAGCCGTGAACTCGACTCAACCGAAGGAGGCAGGCCATGAAACCGTCTTTCCACTTTTTCACTGTTGCACTGGTCGCCATCGCCGTGTCCGGCTGCGCCACGCCACGCAAGCCACCGAGCATCACGCTCGACGAGCCGGTGCAGGCGCAGCCCTTGCCCGAACCGCCCCTGCCGATGGAGGTGGTGGCGATGCCGGAACCCTTGCCGCTACCAGGGCAGTTGATGCCGCTGCCCAAACTCGCGGAAACGGAGGCGACACCCGAGCCGGAGGACGAGCGCGTGCGCGTATCCCGCGCCAACGAGGAAGCGCGCATGGCGCCCACGCGCGAAGGCTACATCAATGCGATTCAGGTCTGGCCGTTTACCGACGGCGCGCTGTACCAGGTCTATACGAGTCCGGAGCGGGTCACGGTGATTACACTCCAGCCCGGCGAGGAACTGGTGACGGTCGCCGCCGGCGATACGGTGCGCTGGATTGTCGGCGACACGTCGAGCGGCGGCGGTGACGAGCTGCGCGTCAATGTGCTGGTCAAGCCGATCCGCTCTGGTCTGAAAACCAACCTGGTCATCACCACCAGCCGCCGCACCTATCTGATCGAGCTGACCTCGACAGAGCGCGCATGGATGGCGTCGGTGTCCTGGGACTATCCGCGCGACCGCATGCTGGCCTTGCAGCGCCAAGCGCAGGCGGCGCAGACGGCGGCGCCGCTCGATACCGGCCTGACGCTGGAGAACATCCGCTTCCGCTACGCGATCAGCGGCAGCAATCCACCGTGGAAGCCGCTGCGCGTCTTCGACGACACGGAAAAGGTCTACATCCAGTTTCCGGCCGGTATCGCCCAGGGCGAGCTGCCGCCGCTGTTCGTGATCGGCGCGCAAGGCGACGGCCAACTGGTCAATTACCGCTTCCGCGCACCGTACTACATCGTGGACCGGCTGTTCGGCGCGGCCGAACTGCGCCTGGGCGGCGACAGGGGCGACGTGGTGCGCATCGAGCGGACCGACGGCACACGGAGGAACTGAGCATGGACCAGGACAACGCTTCCGGCCATCCGGCGCCCGACGCCCCGCCCAAGGTGGCGCCGGAGCAGGTCGCGCTGCGCGCGCAGCCGCGCCCGGTCACGCGCCTGAACCGGCGCGTGCTGGCGGTGCTCGCCGGCGGCGTGGCCACCGCCGTGCTGGGCGCGACGCTCTGGTCGCTGCAAGCGCCGCAGCGCCGGGGCGGGAGCGAGCCGGCCGAGCTGTACAACGTCGATCGCGTCTCGCCCTCCGAAGGGCTGGCCCGCTTGCCCGCCGACTATTCGCAACTGCCGCCGCCCTTGCCGCCGGAGGTGCCCGTGCTGGGCGAGCCCTTGCCCGGCGACCTCGGCGGGCCGATGCTGCGCGCCGAGCAGCAGGCACTGGGCTACCAGCAGCCCGGCCATGACCCGGCTGAGGCCGAGCGCTTGGCGCGGCTCAAGGAAGCCGAGGAAGCGGCGGCTTCGTCCGTGTTCTTCAGTACGGGCGGACAGCGCGCCGCCGTGGCCGCTCCCGCTCAGACCCCGGCGGGAGTGCCACCGCTGACCGGGCTGGCGGGCTTCGATCCGCTGGCCGCCGGGCCAGCTTCGACGGCCGCGCAGCCACTCGATCCCACCGCCATGCAGAACCGGCAGGACCAGAAGGAGGCTTTCCTGCAAGCCGGTTCCACGGAAACCCGTAATTCCGGCAACCTGCAACTGCCTGCCTCGCCGTACCAGGTGATGGCCGGCACGGTGATCGCCGCCGCGCTGGTGACGGGCATCAACTCCGACCTGCCGGGTGACGTGATCGCCACGGTGACGGAGCCGGTCTACGACACGGCCACCGGCAATCATCTGCTGATCCCGCAGGGCTCGCGCATCCTTGGCCGCTACAACAGCCAGGTGAGCTACGGGCAGACCCGCGTGCAGGTGGTGTGGAACCGGGTGATCCTGCCCGACACGTCATCGTTCCAGCTCGACAACCTGGTCGGCACCGACCCGGCCGGCTATGCCGGCCTGGAGGATGGTGTCGATTGGCATTGGGATCGCATCTTCGCCGGCGCGCTGCTGACCACGCTGCTCGGCGTCGGCGCCGAGCTGGCCGCACCCGAGAACCGTCAGGACGGCAACCGCGTCATCATCGCCGGCCGCGACAGCGCGCAGGACACGATCAATCAAGTTGGCCAGGAAGTGACCCGGCGCAACATGAACATCCAGCCCACGCTGACCAGCCGCCCCGGCCTGCCGGTGCGTGTCATCGTCAACCGGGATCTGGTGCTGCGGCCGTACCAGCCGCTGTTCTTCCAGAGAGGATCATCGCAATGAGCACGAACAAGCTGCGGCTGGGACCGCTGCCCAAGAGCGAGACCGTCAAGCTGACCTTCGCGTGTCCGGCCAGCCTGAAGGCTGACCTCGACCGCTACGCCGCGCTGCACGCGCAGACCTACGGCGAGCCGGTCGATGCCGTGACGCTGATCCCGCATATGCTGGAGGCGTTCATGGCGAGGGATCGGGGATTCAGGCGAGTGGGAAAGCCGATGTCATATTGAAAAGATGATATTCGATGTACACCTAACAGATACGTCTTTTTAAAGATTTCTGATCTCAGCCAAGTCTTCTTCCGTTTTGCGCAGAATAAGCTGGAAGCATTCGTCGCATACACGTCGGTCGGTTGAATATGCCTGCCCAAGTTTTGGAATCTCAATGCAGTTCGTTCCCGTAACTAGGTCGCCGTGACAGCGGTAGCATTGGCTAAGGCGTTTAACAGTAGCCCGCTTCGGGCGCCCGTTGGTTCCTCCAATCAGAGAAGGCGTTGGCCCTCTAGGACTTGATTTTTTCATACACAGCCTTCGCCTTGCGCACGCGCCTCACGAGCACCTGCAACAGGTCATCAAGATTATCGAGAACGGAACGGAATTCTTCAGTTGTCGCCTGTTGCCTTTCTTTTCCCAGGCGCTTTTCCATCTCTTTGTTCACCATCATCAGTGCGCAGATGTAGTTATTTCTTCCAGTGAGCTTCAAGGTCTTGTATTTGTAGACCATTTCATTGCCGGTCTGCTTGAGTTCAACATGGTTTAGCAGCACGTTTGCCAAGCGCTTGGCCTGTTCCTGCATCCGTTTCCTGGCTTCTTCCCACTCCCGCTGCGGCTGAACCATGAAAGGCGCAGTAGGCGAGTTCTTGCGCACGGGAGATTGCTGCGCAAGTCGAACCATCTCCTCAGCCTTGCTGTCGTCGAGACCGAGGAGCTTTAGACGTTCGCGGAGGTCCGCAACGATCTGCGTGTCCTCAACCGACGTGAAATCCTCTTCCCACAAGGAATCAACGACCTCGCCATGAACGACAACCTGATCACCCGCGCGGAGCCGCGTGGTACCGTCGAGCACCGCCTGCGGCACCTCAGGTTCATCGCCACCAATAACCTTGTCCCAGAATGCCTGGTCATCGTTCTCGAATTGTTTGAATTCCTTCAAGCGCGCATCGAGGTTCATGCCCAGGTGAGTGACTATATGGCCGATGTTGTCAGGATGCCCCGGATCGTTCTGGACCACGACTCGCATGATGCGCCCGACAAATTGGATGTAGGGGGCTAGCGATCGAAACGGGCGGAAAATCGCCGCTACGCTCAATTTCGGATGGTCGAACCCCTCGCCCAGCATCTGCACCTGGATGATGCAGTCGAGCGAGCCGTTGCGCAGCGCGGCAAGAATGGCCGCCTGCTCATCCTCAGTCTGTTTGCTATGGATAACATCGGCATTGAAGCCGCGCTCTTGGTACAGTGAACGAATCTCCCGCGCGTGGTTGATGGAGCATGCGACTGCGATCAACTGGTGCTGCGTTCCGCTTTGGCGGAGTTCCTCAAGCTTCTGCAAGCTGCTGTCAACGATGTGCTTGTTGCACAGCCTGGCAAGAGCAACACCGCGGCTGAACCATTCCTCTTCCTTCAGCTTCAAAACTTCTTCTAATGTGTACGTCTTTCCACCAGCATCGGAGAAGCCGAGTTCAATGGTCGAGGGGGCGACGTAGCTCGCCTTAAGGCGCTTGATATAACCTTTCAGAGTGGCGTTCCTGAATGGGTACCGGAACACCAATTCGCCGTCGAGTTCCTGGCGATCGCTCCGGAATGGAGTTGCCGTCAGAAGCACGACCTTGGCCTTCGGGAAACGCTCGATGACTTTCTGCCAACTGGCAGCAGCACTGTGGTGAGCTTCATCGACGATGATCATGTCGAAAAAGTCATCAGGGAACTGGGTCAGCCATTTGTCCACGTTAGTCGCAAGTTGGTGGACGTTCGTAATAACGATATGGGACTTCGCCGCGATCGAGAGGTTGCCGCTGTCGAGCGTACAGGCGAGCGGTCCAGACAGCATCTGATCAGTGCTTAGTACGCCGGATTTCCGCCAGAAGCATTTCTGACGGTTGGTGATGTCCATCGCCTCGTATAGACCATCCTTAATAGTGAGGTTTGGCGCGATGACGATGACCCTGCCTTCCGAAATTCCGAACGGAAGCAAGGATGCCAAGCCGGTCTTGCCGCACCCGACGGGAATCTGGAGGATTGCCTTGTTCTTGCCTGCGCGGAAGAACTCGTAGGTGCGCAAGTAACCCTCGCGTTGCGGGTCGCGAAGATGGTCGTTTCCGTCGATCTTGAAGTCAGCGTCGAGAAAAAACGACTGAAGAGGGCGAGCGGTGCGCACCCATTGGTCGAGTCCGCTTTTCTCGAAGATCCATTTCTTGCCGATCTTCCGCGCCGGAATCCGGCCCTCGCGCGCCATCGCATACAGCGCCGTTTTGCCCATTCCCAAATAGGTCGCGGTCTCTTCGAGAGAGAGCCATCCGTCTGATTCTGTCATATTGTTCACCATTTGATGGTAAACGATAGCAAATGACAGATAGAGTGTCAATAGCTGCTGCCGAGGGACCGCCGAGCCTGTTGCTATGCTGACCCACAAATTCTGACGTTCTATGCCGTGACTCTGATCTCGAACATGCTCGAAGCCTGCATCCGAGGAGGCAGGCAGGAAGGGAAGCGTGAGCAAGACCGTGCCACCGAAGCCGGGCTGACGATGATCTGTCCCGCCGGCGACCATCCCTCGAACGCGCAGCCCAATGCTGCGCATTCTTCATTCTGGAGGATGGCGACAGAGTGGGCTATGATCTTGCAGCGAGCCTGCCGTCTGCTGGCGATCACCCCCGATGCAGCACGACGTAGCCCTCTACCGTGACACTCCCATGTGGCACCTGACCCACATGGTCGCAGTACCGCATAGCGGCCCGGAGTAGGTCTAACTCCCTGTCACGTTTAGCTTTCTGCCTCTTGGCGATTTTCGCCAAGTGCTTGACACAGGCCATTTTTTAAGGTGAGGCGGTCGCAGAAGCGGCGCCTGCGCAAAATGACGCAGGCGTCATTTTCAGATTGCTTGTGCGGCGCACAAATACCCACAATCCATTTAAGGATATTGGCCGGAAGGCGGCCAGTCCAAGGTACGCATTGGGAGACACAGATGACCGCACCGCGCCAGATCACCAAGGACAATGCTTATGACGCCGTCTCGCCGGACGACTTCCAGGCCATGATGAACACCGAGCGCTACAACCGGCGCTCCTCCGCCTTCGACAAGATCATTTCGGCGACGCATGACCATTTCTGGGATCCGCTCGACAAGAAATATATCGACTTCTCCGAGCCCTTCGATCTCGAACATGAAATGGCGATCGACCCGCAGCTCGTGCCGGAACTGAAACTGCCCTGCTTCGAAAAGCTCTCCGAGAAGGAAAAGGTGCGTTTCGTGAACGAGACGGCGCGCTGGATGATGTCGGCGATCCTGCATGGCGAACAGGGCGCGCTGAACCTTTCCGCCTCGCTCTGCCATATCCTGCTCGACCCGGGCGCGCAGGAATATGCCGCGAACCAGGCGCGCGAAGAGGCACGACATGTGACGGCCTTCGCCAAATATGTGCAGTCGCGCTGGTCGAAGCCGCTGCCCTGCGGCGAGACGCTGGCTAACCTCCTCGCCGAGATGGTCAATGCCGAGGAGGTCTACAAGAAGATTGTCGGCATGCAGCTTCTCGTCGAAGGGCTTGCCATGGGCACCTTCGCGACCTTCTTCAATACCGCGCGCGATCCGCTGCTCGTGAAGCTCTGCCAGCTTGCGATGACGGACGAGGCCTTCCACCACAAGTTCGGCAAGATCTGGGCCGACCGCACGATCCCGAAGCTCGCGCCGGAAGAGCGCGACATCATCGAGGACTGGGCGGCCAATGTGTTCCAGACGCTGCTCTTCAACCTCGTGAACCCCGAGCAGAAGAAGCTCATCTATGCCGATTTCGGCCTCGACTGGCGTGAAGTACAGGCCGAGATGCTGGAAGCGGTGACGGATGAAGACCGCCGCGAAGGCATGAAGGATGCCGCGAACGTCTTCCGCGTTCTCGTGAAGACGCTCCTCAAGGCCGGCATCATCACCGACCGTACCAAGAGCTTCTATGCGACCTATGTCGACATGGAAGAGCTGAAGAACGAGGACGACCGCATGGTTGGCGACGACATCGCCGAGCAGGGCATCGAGTTCCTCAAGACCGTGAATTTCGCCAAGCGCAACAATCCGATGCAGAGCGCGGCGGCCGAATAGGTTTCCCGACGGGTCCTCTCCAGAGGGAATGACTTGGGGCGGCTTCCACCAACGGAGCCGCCCCTTTTTTCACGCCTGTTTTCGGCCCGGCTGATAGAGTGCCGCGCCATGAACGATATTCACGACGCAATTGCCGCCGAGATTCCCGATCTGCCGCAAGGCCCCTGGGCCCTTCTCGGCGAGGGCCTCTGGGGCACGGTGCATGATCTCGGCGACGGCACGGTGCTGAAGCTCGTGCGCCGCAATGGCGGGCTCGGAACCGGCGAGAGCAAACATTACCGCGAGACGACGGCGCTCGCCCTGATACCCCAGGCCGATGGCGTGCGGCTGCCGCGTCTCGTGGCGGCGGGACGTTTTGCCAATGCCTACGGCTTTTCCGGGCCGCCGCTTGCCGGCTGGCTCCGCCTTGAAAAGCTCGACGGACGTCCCGTCGATGAGGGCGGCATCTATGGGTTGCGGGGCGAAGAACGCGAAAGGCTCGGCGAGGAGATCGGCGCGGCGCTGGCGCATTTCCACCGCGCGGGCGAAGCGATAGCGGAGGATGCAGCGAAGCTCGGCAGCCCTGCACTTCGAAGCATTTCAGAAGCCATGATGCGGATCAACGATCCTGTGCTTCGCACGCGGCTCGAACGTTTGAAGGAGGTCATTGCAGGCGAAGACGCGCCGCGCATCTTCCTCCATGGCGATATGAACTTCTCGAATGTCCTCGTGGCGCGGGGGATGCGTCCGGCACTCGTCGATTTCGCGGAGGCTGGTGTGGGCTTTGCCGAGGAAGACTTCCGGCATTTCGACAATCCGGGTCCGCTGCGCGATGCGGTGTTCCGTTCCTATGCGGCGGTCTCGGGGCGTGGCGTCAACGAGCTGCGCTTTCGCATGGGTATCGCCGTCAATGCCGCCGTCTCGCTCGCTCTCGGCAGCAATGCGGGCCATCCGCGCGAGGGCATGCGCCGCGTCAGCTTTCTCGACGAGGCCTTGCGGCGGGCGGGCATCGAGGACTAGCGTTCATCATGGCGAAAGACGATCTTCCAGACCTGCCCGACATGGAGATGGATGAGTTCCGTCTCTTCGACGGGCGGCAATCGGCGACGGCGGCCGGCGTGCAGCGCGGCGTCTGCCGGCTGCTCGCACAGATGGGCTATGCGCCCGTGACCGAAGTCACGCTTGCGACCGGACGGCGCGTCGATATTCTCGCGCTCGGCCCGAAGAACGAGATCATCGTACTCGAAATCAAGTCGAGCCTGATCGACTACCGCACCGATGCGAAGTGGGAGGAATATCTCGACTTCTGCGACCGCTTCTACTTCGCCGTGCCGCCGGAATTTCCCCGCGAGATCATTCCGGAGGAAGTGGGCCTCGTCGTCGCCGACCGTTATGGCGCGGAGATTCTCCGCGAAGGCCCGGTGACGCCTCTGCCGCCCGCACGGCGCAAGAAACTCACACTCCACGCCGCGCGCATCTCGGCGCGGCGCGTTCACAGGTTTCTTGAGCCGGAGTGAAGCGAACAAGATGATTTTACAATTGACCGCGACCGGCAAATGTTGCCAATATGTTCTCTGTGAGCTTCGTTGATTCCTGCATTGGCAAGGAGAGCAGCATGGCAGCCAAGAAGGGTTCCGGGACCAAACAGGTCAACAAGAGCGCCAAGACAGGGCGCTTCGTTTCCAACAAAGCAATGACAGCCAACCCGGCGCAAAACTACAAACAGACTGTTAAAAAGTAAATCCCAATATCATTTGTACACGGATGTTTTTGTGGCGAGCAAATCTATAGTCTCGCTGGTTCACCCCGGCGAGGTGCTGGCGGAAGATTTCATGAAACCGCTTGGCCTGAGCGCCAATGCGCTGGCACAGAAGCTCGGTGTGCCCGCGAACCGGATCAGCGCCATAGTCGGCGGACGGCGCGATATTTCTCCCGACACCGCGCTACGTCTCGAACGGGCATTCGGATCGTCCGCCGAATTCTGGCTCAACCTGCAGGCGCGCTACGACCTCGAAACGGCACGCGATCATATCGACAAGAAGGAACTCTCGTCGATCAAGGCCATTCAGGTCGCGTAGGAGTGATTACTTCGGCGCGCGCTTGGCGAGGATGCGCTGCAATGTGCGGCGATGCATGTTGAGGCGGCGCGCCGTTTCCGAGACATTGCGGTCGCAGAGTTCGTAGACGCGCTGGATATGTTCCCAGCGCACACGGTCGGCCGACATGGGGTTTTCCGGGGGCACGGCGTGATCGCCGCCGGTCGCGAGAAGCGCAGCCTCGATCTGATCGGCATCGGAAGGCTTGGCGAGATAATCGACCGCGCCGAGCTTCACCGCCGTCACCGCCGTCGCGATATTGCCGTAACCCGTGAGCACGACGATGCGGGCTTCGGGGCGGGCCTCTTCAAGCGCGGCCACGACATCGAGCCCGTTTCCATCCTCGAGGCGCATATCGACCACGGCGAAGCCGGGCTTGCGGCTCCGTGCGAGGTCCTTGCCTTCCTTGACCGTGTTCGCGGTCATCACCTCAAAGCCCCGCCCTTCCATGGCGCGGGCGAGACGGGTGAGAAAAGGCACGTCGTCATCGACGAGAAGCAAGGTGCGATCTTCGGGGATTACGGGGCTCTCGCCGCCGGCGGCATTTGCAGTCCTGGTCACGTTCCATCCAATCTTCTCGGGCGATGCCCGGATTTTAGGCTAAAGCCGCTCGCAAAGCCAAGCCGCCCTCAGGACCCGGCCGCAGGAAAGGCCGGATCGGCCTCGACGGCCCGGCGGAGCCAGCGCACCGAGATTTCGGCGCCGGACTGCCCATCCGAGCGATTGCCGATCTCCACGCTCGCGCCGGTGCGCTCCAGCAATGTCTTGCCGATGAAGAAGCCGAGCCCCATGCCCTCATGATTACCGTCCATGGGCGTGCGGAAGCGCTTGTCGCGCGGCCTGGTCGTCACATAGGGCTCGCCGAGCTTTTCGAGCACATCGGGCGCGAATCCCGGGCCGTCATCCGTCACGGTCACGGTCACATGCGACTTGCCGTAGCGGGCGGTGACGGAGACCTCGCTGCGCGCGAAATCGGCGGCGTTCTCGATGAAATTGCCGAGGCCATAAAGCATTTCGGGGCGGCGCCAGATCTCGGGCTCGCTCACATCGCCCTGTTCGGCGACCGTCTCGATGCGGAAGGAGACATCCATGCCGCGATGGGGCGCCACGAGCTCATCGAGCAGCCCATGCAGCGGCAGGCGCAGATAGATCGCATCCGCATCGTCAGGTTCGCGCGACAGGCGCGAGAGAATATCCTTGCAGCGCTCGGCCTGGCTGTTGAGAAGCGCGAGGTCCTCCATCATTTCCGCCTCGCTCATATTGCCCCGCAGCAGCTCCTTGGAGACGAGCGAGATCGTGCCGAGCGGCGTGCCGAGTTCGTGCGCGGCAGCGGCGGCGAGACCGTCGAGAGCCGAAAGGCGTTGGGCGCGGGCGAGCACAAGCTGCGTCGCCGCGAGCGCCGCCGACATGCGCCGCGATTCCTGCGAGACGCGCCAGGCATAGGCCGCCATGAAGCCGAGGCCGAGCAGGAGCGCGATCCAGTGGCCGGTGACATAGAGCGGCGGCAGGTCCGGCGTCTCGCCGGGGCGCCAGGGCAGCGGCATGTGAAACCAGGCAAGCAGCGTTACATAGGTGAAGGCCTGCGCAAGCAGCAGCCCGGTCGAGAGAAGCGAGAGCGTGGACGCAGAGATCGCGACCGGCGCCATGAAGAGAAGCGCGAAGGGATTCTGCATGCCGCCGGTGAGAAACATCAGCACGGCAAGCTGCGCGAGGTCGATCGCGAGATAGATCGCGGCCTGCCAGTCGGGCAGGCGCATGGAGGAGCGGTAGCGCAGCGTGAGAAAGACATTGAGCCAGGCCGAGGCCGCAATGACTGCGAGGCAGGCGCCGAGCGGCAGCGGGAAGCCGAGCACGAAATGCACGATGAGGACCGCGGAGAGCTGACCGGCGATCGCAAGCCAGCGCAGGATGACGAGCGTCTGCAAGCGCACCTGTCCGCTCGGGTCGCTCGGCATCACGCGGCCTGCAAGAACATTCTGTCTCAGCCAGCGCATGGCCGCGCGGTCGTCAATCGTCGTCATCAGCTTCGCCCCTTTTCTATGGGCGAAGTCTAGTGCCTCGGGCGTGGGCCGTCATGCGGGAGATGAAGGCGGGACGTGAAGGAGGATCGCCGTCTCAGCGGTTCGAGGGCCACTCGCCGGCGAGGGGCCGCGTCTCGCCGATCCGCATGATCCAGGCGTCCTCGCCCGCATAGCCCATTTCATCCGCCGCCTTGAGAAAGCGCTCCGGCGGCTCGAAGGGCGGCTCGATGGTGAGGAGCACCGTCCCCCAATGCATGCCGACGACACGGCGCGCCTTGAGATCGAGGCCCATCTGGATGGCCTCCTCGGGCGTTGCATGGGAGGCCTTCATCATTTCGCGCGGTTCATAGGCGCCGATACCGAGAAGCGCCGTATCGAAGGGGCCATAGGCTTCGCCGATCTCGCGGAAGACGGGGCCATAGCCGCTGTCGCCGCCGAAGAAGAGATGATGGCCCTCGCTCTTGAACGCAAAGCCCGCCCAGAGGGTGCGGTTGGTATCGAAGCCGGAGCGGCGCGACCAGTGCACCACCGGCAGGGCGGTGATGGTGACGCCGCGTATCTCGTAGCGCTCATGCCAGTCGAGCTCGACGACATTCGGAAAACCGCGCTCGCGGAAAAAGCGGCCGAGACGAAGAGGAACGATCACCGTCATCCGCGTCTTGCCGGGCAGCCGCGCCAGCGCGCGCTCGTCCAGATGGTCGTAGTGATTATGGCTGATGGCGAGCACGTCGATCGGCGGCAGGGCCGGAATGGGAATACCCGATTTCACATAGCGGCGGGGGCCGAGGCCCGCGGGGCCGGCATAGGTCGTGAGATAGGGGTCGGTAACGATATTGAGGCCGCCCATCCGGATCAGGAAAGAGGCATGGCCGAGCCAGGTCAGGTAATCGTCGCCCTCGTCCGCATGGGTCTGGAGCGCGCGGACCGCTTCGGCCCGCGGCACGACATGACCTTCGGGCACCTCGACCTTGCGGGCGCCCATCTTGAGCATTTCGAGGAAAAAGGGACCGGCGTGACGCATACGGCCCTGCCCCCGGCTGGGACAGCCCTGGGGGTTACGGAAAGTCCCGTCGGGCAGATGATGCCACGGCTTTCCGGGCGCGGGCTCGCCGCCACGCCCCCCGGCGCCCTCATCCGCGCCTTGCTTCGTTGAGGTTCCGCGATCTGTCATTCGCACCTTCGGCCAGAATACCTGTCCTATAGAGATAGTGTGTCGCGGCGCCAGAGCAAGCAGCGAGCGGCATCAGGCTCCGGCGGCGCGGAGCATGGCCGCAATTTCCCGGTAGTGGTTATCCTCGGCGAGATCGAGCGCGGAACGGCCCGTCATGTCCGTTTCCTGGATATCGACGCCATGGCGGAGCAGCACTTCGACAATGGCCGATTGCCGCGCCCGGACGGCGATGAAAAGCGGCAGGTCGCGGTTGCTGCCGGCACGGTTGGGGTCGGCCCCCGCCTGGAGCAGCGCATCGGCTATGTCGGCGCGGCCCGAGAGCGAAACGATGGAAAGCGGCGTGGAACCGTCCGGCGAGCGGCGGTTCGGGTCGGCGCCATATTCAAGCAGCAGCTGAACCGTCGAGAGGTGACCATTGGCGGCGGCCAGAAGGAGCATCGGAATGCGATCGCGCCCGGCCTCATTCGGCGATATGCCCTTGATAAGCTCGGTCTGCAGCTTGCTGTTGTTGCCGGTCCGCGCGGCATGCACCGTCTCGTTGTCGACCATATAGCTCGACGGTCCGCCCGGCTGAAAGGCCGCGGCGGGCGCGGCAAGGCCGAGCAACAGGAAGCCCGTGAGTGCGGCACGCGCGGCCGCGCGTGTCATATTGCCGCCGAGACGGCCTCTCGAATACGGAAGCATTGTTCACAAAGCTCGTTTGACGCTAGACAAGGATAAGCCGCCCCAGCGAGGGCGGGGCCAGTATAGACCATCGCGGCGCGGGTGCATCCCATTCATACAGCGCGGCATGACGGGAGATGACGGATGACGCGAAACGGCAAGATCGCCCTTGCAGCCGGTATCGTTCTCGCGATCCTTGCCGGTGTCGCGCTGTCCGAATTTCTCGCCGGAACGGCGGAAAACCGCAATGCGGGCGCCTCTTCTTCGGCGGCGGCGAGCGTTGGCGGGCCTTTTACCCTCGTTAATCACGAAGGCGAGACGGTGACGGAAGAGGATTTCCGCGGCCGCTACATGCTGCTCTATTTCGGCTTCACGTTCTGCCCCGATGTCTGCCCGACCGAACTCGGCGCAATGGCGTCGGCGATCAATGCGCTGGGCGAAAAGGGCGAGCAGGTGACGCCGGTGCTCATCACCATCGATCCCGAGCGCGACACGCCGGAGGTGATGGCGCGCTATGTGGCGCTGTTCCATCCGCGCCTTGTCGGCCTGACCGGCACGCCCGAGCAGATCGACGCCGCCGCCAAGGCCTGGCACGTCTTCTACCGGAAGGCAGAGGATGAAAGCTCATCCGCCGACTACACGATGGACCATTCCTCGATCATCTTCCTGATGGGCCCGGATGGCGAATATCTCAAGCTTTTCCGCCCCCATACGCCGCCCGGCGAGATGGCACAGGAAATCGCGAAATATCTCGATTAGGCCAAAAAGGTCAGGGCTACTGCGCTTTTCTGCGCCTTGACGCCCCTCCGGGGCCGGATTATGGTCGCCGCCATGGAATGCAACCGGCATATCGCTGCGGCCTTCGGCCTTGACCTCGCGCTTCTTCGGCGCGCGCTTCTCTGCGCCTGAGCGCAGAAAACATTCCCCTTCCGACATTTTCCGACTAATCCTTGCGCCGCGTCAGCGCCACTGACCCGCGATGCGTGCGCCGCGCCGTTCAAGAAGCGAGAAAGCCCATGTTGAAGAATCCGTCCGACAAATACCGGCCCTTTGCGCCGGTGCCCCTGACCGACCGGCAATGGCCGAACAAGTCGATCACCAAGCCGCCGATCTGGATGAGCACCGATCTTCGCGACGGCAATCAGGCGCTTTTCGAACCGATGAATGCGGAGCGGAAGCTGCGGATGTTCGAGATGCTGGTGCGGATCGGCTTCAAGGAGATCGAGGCGGGCTTCCCTTCGGCGTCCGACACCGATTTCGGCTTCATCCGCAAGCTCGTCGAAGGCGGACACACGCCGGACGATGTGAAGATCGAGGTGCTGACGCAGGCGCGGCCCGAACTCATCGCCCGCACC
>PNMC01000030.1 GCA_013823365.1 Parvibaculum sp.
CACCGTGAAGGCACCGCCGCCGACCACGCTGCCCGTGATCGCCTGATCGGGATCGGCAAGCTCGCCGAGAACCTTCACACCGAATTCGGGGATGAGCTTCGCCCCGCTTTCGAGCAGGAAGCTGTAGCGCGCATTGACGCCGGCCACCGCGCGGAGCGACTCGACCGTCTGGCCATCGACGCTGATCGGAAGCGGTCCCGTTTCCGTATAGGCGTCCATCTCCACCCGGTTGTAGCGCAGCCCCACACTCGGCGTAACGTCCCACTGGCCGGAAGTGAACATGTGCCCGACCTCGGCGCGCGCCACGAACTGCGTGCCGTCGTAATTGGCGACGTTGACACCGCCGATCGACAGGCGGCGGCTGTCATACTCGTTGGTGCCAAAGCCCAGGGCGCCGTTCACATACCAGGCGCTCGGCCGGTAGCTGAAATAGGCCGTGGCGCCATAGCCGGTGATGTCGTTCGTCGCGTTGGCGCCGGCACCGTTCTCTTCCACATCGGAAGCGAGATAGAAGGCACCGAGACCGGCACGGAGATTCGGGGCGAGCTCGCCATCGATGCCGATGGTCATGCCCCAGCTGTCGGCATCGAAACCGTTGACGCCGCTCGGGGTGAACTTCGCCCGCGAGACACCGGCCCGGCCCCAGATGGCCCATTTGCCGTCGCCGCCGAGCTGCGCATCGCCGGCCGCGACACCCGTATCGCCGTTCTGCGCCACCGCGAAGCCGCCACCCGAGAGCCGGTCCATGATCATGTCGTAGATCAGGTCGGTCGAGGTGATGGTGGCGATGCCTGAGCCATTGCTTTCCTCGGGCAGCGTATCCTTAATGACCTTGAGCAGCTCCTCGCGCTGCTCCTCTTCGGTTTCGAACTTCGAAAGCCATTTGACGAGCGGGCTCGAAAGCGGCTGCGTCTTCAGATAGACGTCGAGTGCATCCGCGATATTGAGCTGGTTCTTGGTGTATTTGGCGTCTTCCGCCGTGTCGAAGGCCGTCTCCTCAATCTGGATGCGGAGGAAGAGCTGGTCCGCCGTGCCCGTGTCGACGATGTCGCCATTCATCACCTTGGCGAAACGGAAGAGGAAGATGTTGTCTTCCACGACCGCCCCGTAGTCGATGACGCCGCTCTCCTCATAGGCGGAGGCGACAAGGATATCCTCGCCCACCGAAGCCTCGATGCCGCCGGTCACATCCGCGAATATGGTCGAGCCTTCGAGGAAGGTGACCGTGTTGCCGCTGACGACGCCCGCCGTCACATCCTGAACGCGCGTGAAGAAAAGGCTGTCGCCGCCGAAGGTGACATCGCCCGTCACATTGAAGAAGCCGCCAAGGCCGACATCGAGCGTACCGTCGATATTGACCTCCGCTGCCGCAACATGGGCACCTTCCCCGCTCGTTGCGAGCACCGCGCCATAGGCGACATTGACCGTGCCTTCCTCGCCGGCAGTATGGATGCCATAGCCGTCGAGCTCCACGCGGCCGCTGTCGAAATCGACCAGGTCGAAGCCGGAGATCGCCCAGCCCTCGATGCCGTCATCGAGCACGATCTCGTCGTCATGCGCGAAGGTGAGATGCGCCGTGCCCTCGCCGCCGGCATGGATACCCTTGCCGAGTTCGACGCCCTCGCCCTGTACCGTCACCTCGTCCGTGCCGTCGCCGGTGAAGATCGCGCCCGTGATACGGCCGCCATCGATGACGATCGTGTCGTCGCTTTCGGCCGCCACCGTCGTGATGTTGCCGTCGATATAGCCGGTGTGGAGAACATAGACTTCCGGCGCATATTCCCAATAGGCATGAGCTGCAACCACCACATCGCCCGAAATGTCGCCATGATTGACGATGGACACATATTTCGAGTTGTAGACATGGATCGCATCGCCATCGGCTGAGGAGATGCTGCCATCTTCGGTGTTGGTGATGTTCACCGTCGGCCCGCTGGCGAGAATGCCGTGAGCGCCGTCGCCCGTCACATCGATAGTGCCTGAATTGTAGACGGTCGTGGTGGCAATGCTGTTCGACGAAGCGTCGACGCCATGCGCGAAATCGCCCGAAGTGACGATCATCCCGGAGTTCGAGACATTGACGGTTTCGCCAACTGCCACGATGCCGGAGGCATATTTGCCGTATGTTGCGATGGAGCCGCTGTTGACCGCGGTCGCCGTGCCTTCCCAGGCGCGGACATAGATGCCGACCGAACCGTCGCCATGCGTGACGATGGACGCCTCGACCGGTTCGTCTTCCTCATTCGTGGAGTTCAGGTTGTAGGCATAGGCATCGCCGCGCCCCGATGTGGAGGACATGCCGGTGGACGAATAGCCGTAGGTCCGAATGGTGGAGCCGGAATTGACGGTCACGGCATCGCCGCCGGCCCAAACCCAGCCTTCGCCATCGTAATAATAGCTGCCCTCCGCATGCGCCACGAGCCCGGCAGAATAGTCGCCATGCGTCACGATGCCTGAATTATACTTGTTGAAGGCAAGGGCCTCGCCATAGTCGCTGCTGGCGAGAACGCCTGTCGAATAATCGCCATGGGTGACGATGGTCGAGCGCAGCATGTTTATCGCCATGGCGTCGTCTTCGGCATGGGCGGCAAGCGCTGTCGCATGATGGCCATAGGTCGTGATGCGGCCATCATACTTGTTCATGGCCCAGGCATCGCCTTCGCTCGACCAGGCCGCAACGCCGAGCGCGTAGTGACCGGAGAGCGGATCGCCTTCCTCGTCGAGACTGCCCGTTGTGACTGTGCCGTAGAAATTGGCGGCAAAGGCATGTCCATGCGACGACATGGCCGCGACGCCATGGGCGGCATCGCCGGTCGTGACAATGGTGGAACGGAAGTCCGCAGGCTCCATCTCATCGAGATCGTGGAGGCCGGCAATCGCCTCCGAGACATCGCCAAAGCCGCCATAGAAACCGAAATAGAATTCGGACAATCCATATTCGGCAGCGATGGGCGGCAAGCCGTTGACCGCGAAAGCGTGGCGGCCATCTTCATTCGTATACCCGCCTTCCTCTCCGTCATCGAGGCTCTCGAAACCCGCCGCTGCGACAAGGCCGATGGCGCCATCGCCCGACGTGACGATGGAACCGCCGAGAAAGTTGAGAGCGCCGGCATAGCCATAGCCGGACACGGCGGCGACACCGAAGGCATAGTCGCCCCGCGTCACGACATCGCCGGAGTTGCCTGCCAGCGCATGGCCTGCGTAGTAATAGGTGTAGCTATACTCCTCGTTGAAGTAGGTGTCGCGGCCGAGCGATTGCACATAGAGGCCCGTGCCGTTCTGCCCCCAGGTTTCGATGGTTCCGCTGTTGAAGCCGAATGCCTCGCCGCTATCCGTCTGTACCCGGATGCCGCGCGCCTTGTTGCCATAGACCGTGACGTCGCCGGTATTGATGACCGTCGCATCGTCCTCCGCATAGACGTCGATACCATGCGAGCGCCAGCCCTTGTCGGGATCGCCCTCCTCGTCGAGCGAACCGGTGGTGACGGAGCCATTGTTGCGGACAAAGGCATCGCCCTCCCAGACATCCACTTCGATGCCCTTGGCGCGCGACTTCGTGGTGACGATGCTGCCATCATTCAGCACATAGGCATCGCCTTCCTGCACCTCGATGCCGAGGGCGGCGACATTGCGCCGCTCGGAAAGGATCAGCGAATTCTCGCCGGTGATGACGGAGGCATATTTGTCCGCGTCGATCGTCACATAGCCGTAGATGAGGCCATCATTGACGACATAGACATAGTCGGACTCGTTCACCCGGATCGCCGCGCGTTCGCTTGAGCGGATGATTCCATAGACCGTCTCGTCCTCATCGCCCTCTTCGTCGCCCGGAATGACCACGGCCTGGTTTGTGATGGTGACCTTGTGGCCTTCGGCGCGGATCGCATCGGCGTTTTCGCCCGACGCCTCGATGAGCCCCGAATTGGTGAGCGTGACTTCGCCATAGGCACCTTCAGCCTCGAGATCGACGGCATGGCCACGCCTGCCGGAAGCGGCGATGGTGCCGCTGTTCGTGAGACTGACGGAGTCGCCTTCGAGCTTCACCGCTTCGGCGCTGCGGCCGGTGGCATAGATGTCGCCGCTATTGACGACGACGGCGTCGCCTTCATCGACATCGATCGAAACCGTGGCCCTCCAGCGCCTGTCCGACGCTATCAGCCCGTCATTTTCGAGATAGCCATAATAGTCGGCCTCGACGGTGACGTTGCCGACGATATAGCCGGCATTGTATATGCGCGCATCGCCGGACTCCTCGATGCGGATCGCCGCCCCGTCCTCGGAGACGATAACGCCGATCTCATCGTCTTCGCCTTCCTCGCCTTCGATGAAATTGTTATGGATACGGACCGTCGGGCCCGAAGCGACGATGGCATCCGCCTCCTCGCCATATGCGCCGATCAGCCCGGAGTTTCCGATGGTCGTGGTCGCAATGCCACCGGAATGAGCGACAACGGCATGGGCATCCTCGCCCCATGTGACGATGGAGCCCGAATTGTCGAGCGAGACGGAATATCCCCAGAGCGAAACGCCGTAGGATTCTTCGCCGGTGGTTTCGATGGTACCGCTGTTGGTAACCGATACGCTGCCTTCACCCGCTGTAGCGGTGATGCCGTGGGACTCCTCGCCGGAGGTCTCGATGGAGCCGCTATTGTCGACCGTGATGGAGTTCGCTTCGGAGTATTCACTCATCTCCCAGTCGATACTGGCGACGATGCCCGAGGATTCATCGCCATAGGTCTCGACCGAGCCGCTATTCGTGACGGAAACCGCGCCGCCCGAAATGGCGACGATACCGTCTGCATTCTCGCCCCAGGTCTGGACGGTGCCGCTGTTTGCAACGGTCGATTCGTATTTCGAATAGGCATAGATGCCGGTGCTGCCATCGCCATCGGTGACGATACCGCCGGTATTCTCCGCCGAGGCCGTATATTTCGCGACGGCGGCAAGACCGTAGGAGTCGTCGCCCTCGGTTCCGATGAGACCGTGGTTCACGGCCCAGGCATCGCCGCCCCAGAATTCCTCAAAGCCCGATACGGCAATCGCGCCATGCGAATGTCGCGACGTGGTGACGATGGTGCCCTGCGCGGAGTTCGTGACCGTCGCGGTGCCCTCGTCCGAATAGGCCGCGATGCCGTGATGCCGGTCGCCGCCATAATAGGGTCCGAACTCCTCGATGAAGTAGCCCTCGTCGCCGGTGACGATCGAGCCGTTATTCGTGATCGATATATTTCCTTCGCCCGTCACAAGAATGCCGGCATTGTCGAAATCCGCTTCCGAGGATTCCTCCGTCGTGTCGATCGACGATCCCGCACCGAGAACGACGGTAAGGTCCTCGACCCCGGTGAACTGCTGCGATTCCCCGAAGCTGCCCGAGCAAATGACGGTCGTGCCGATCGTGTTGCACGAGCCCGCCTTCGCCGCGCCCGCGCCGCCGAGACCGACCGCGAGAACCGAGGCGCCCGAAAGAAGCGCCGCCGCGAAGACACGCCTCAGCGAAGCCGGCGTGCGCCTTGCGCCCGAGATGCTCGCGACGCCGCCATAATAGGAATAGGCCGAGCCGATAAGCCTTTGGTCGAAATTCTGCTTCTTGCCGGCTGTGCCGCGGCGGATACGCTTCGTCATTGGAGCCCCCCAAAAGAGTCAATTCGGCGAAGAGACTGCGCGAGCGGCGGGGAGCGCTCCACTCAAGTTGCACCCATTTAGACAGGTGCTTTCCCGCCATTCCGGAGGGAAATCGCCACCGTCCGGAACTGCAGCGGGTACGGATGAAAGAACCGGAGGATTTCTGCGGAATGTCCGCAAGCCGGGACGATTGCGCGGGTTACCGGAGGGTTGAAATCGATTCATTCCGGCACGCGAAATGGATGCGAAACGGGACGGCGGCTCTGGGTGAACCGCCGTCCCGCTGCAGCTCAGGCGACGGCTTCCGTCACCTCAGGCAGGTCTTCGGGTTGCATTTCGCCTTTCGACGGCAGCTCGATCGAGATTTCATTGCGGATCGAGCCGTCGAGTAGACCGGTCGCCTTGGGACAGGTGACGCCCGGCAGGACGAAGACATCGAAGAGTTCGCGCACCTCGCCCTTGAGCCTGATCCACTCCACGACATCGCCACTGCGCGTGTCGATGATCTGCACGCCGCACCAGGGGTCTGCATCGCGCTTTTCGAGCTCGCCATCGAGTTCGAGCCCCGAAAAACTGCCGTCGCGCGGCAGCGACAGCCCGACAAAGGCATAAGGCCCGTGGAAGCCGAGCCCGCGCGCAAAGCCCGGCAGGAAGGCAATATCTTCGCGCTTGCCGCTCTGCACATCGACGCGGCAAAGCTTGCCGCGGCCCGAATCGAGCACATGCAGCACACCGTTCTGAAGCCGCGGCGAATGCGGCATGGACATGTCCTCCGTCACCATGCGGCCGCTCTGCACATCCATGATGAGGCCGCCGGACGCCCGCCTGTCGCGCCAGCCCGTCACCACATCGCTGCGGCAGACGGCGGTGACGTAGCGCGTCTCGCCATCTTCCATCGCAAGCCCGTTCAGATGGCACCGGTCTTCCGGCGCGAGCCGCGAGATGAAAGGCGGCTGCCAGAGGGGACGAAAACTATGCGTGAGACTGAACGTCGCGAGGCAGGAGAACTTCGTGTTGACGAAGATGACGCGGCCGTTTCTGTCGACGCCAAGCTCATGCACATCGACGTCGCCTGTCGTCTGCGCATTGCGCGGCACATAATTCCGGTCGAAGCCCTCCAGCGTCTGGCCGGGCGCGAGCACATTCTCAAGCCGCCAGACCTGATATTGCGTGCCGAGATAGAGACGCTGCGGCGTGGCCGCCACGCCCATCGCATGCAGGAAGTGCCGCTCGTGAAAGCTGACGCGCCCGCGCGGCATGCGGCCCACGAGATAGAGGCGCCCGCTCTGATAGGAGGTAAAGCCGAAGCTGAGGCGGTTCCGCTCCATGAAACCGTGAAGCCCGCGCGAACAGGAGATCTCCGTTCCCTTCTTCCGGGCCGCTTGTTGGGGTGGCGCATCGGCGGCGGGAGCGGGCTTCGGCGCATTCTTCTTCGTCGCGGGCTTTGCCTTGTCGGTCATGGCGCGGTCGATCTCCTTCCATTCGGATGCGATAGCACCTCGCGCGGCAGAGGGCTTCGCTAGGATTCCCGTGTGAGGCAATGACCGGAACCGATCCGGCCACAACCGCATACAACGGAGATCGATTGCATCATGGGCCCGACACGATTCTCGACACGAACTATCTCCATTCCCGCTTGTATTTCCGGGGGCTGCGCATGAGCACCGCCCCGAAGAAGAAGACGAAGGCGAGGCCGGAGCCGGCGCTCGCGGAAGTGCCGCAAGCCACGGAAGTGCCCGCGCCTGCCCAGGCGAAACGTCCCGGATTCGTGCCCGAAACCTGGTTTCCCGCGCCCGTCTGGTCGCGCCACGTACCGGACCACGAGCGGATAAACGCGCATATTCTGTCCGTTCTGGAGGAATTGGAGCGGCAGGGCCGCGCCATTACGCGCTCGAATGTCGGCGGCTGGCACTCCACCGCCAATCTCCACCTCTCGAACGATCTTTCCGAGATCAGGCGCATCATCGGCAATGCCTGTGCGGGCTGCGCCAATTTCCTCGCCTTCGACTTCGACCGTTTCGAACTCTTCTTTCAGGAGATGTGGCTGAACAAGAACGGACCCGGCGACTTCAACAAGGCGCATGTGCATCCGAACTCCGTCCTCTCGGGCGCTTATTACGCCAAGGTGCCGGAAGGGAGCGGCAATATCGAATTCTACGATCCCGTGCGCGAGCGCGTGATGGCGACCTTCCCCGTGAAGGAGCGCACCAAGGTCAATACGCAGGCGATGGAATACAGAGGCAAGGAAGGGCTGCTGCTCATTTTCCCGGGCTGGCTGCAGCACTCGGTGCAGCCGAACCGCAGCAACGATTTCCGTGTCTCGATCAGCTTCAACATGGGCTTCCGGCGGAAGGGAGGCTGAAGCCTAGGCCATGCGGGAGATCGTGGAGCGGAAACGCGCCAGGGCATAGGCGAAGAGCACCGAGCCGATGATCAGCAAGGCGAGAAATTGCGGCCAGACGACGGAGAGGCCTGCGCCGCGATAGAGAATGGCCTGCGCCATCGCCACGAAGTGGGTGGTCGGTGCGGCGAGCATGAGATAGCGCACGCCATCCGGCATGCTTTCCCGCGGCGTCATGCCGCCGGAAAGCATTTCGAGCGGCACCAGAATGAGGATGATGAGAAGGCCGAACTGCGGCATGGACCGCGCAAGCGTGCCGAGGAATATCCCCATCGATGTCACGGCAAAGAGATGGAAAAGCGCGCCCACGAGAAAAAGCGGAACGGACCCCTGGATCGGCACATCGAGAACGCCGCCAACGACGAAATAGAGTGAAACGAAACAGGCCACGATCACGACAAGCGCCATCGACCACAGCTTTGCCGCCATGATCTCGAATGGCGTAACGGGCATGACGAGGAGATGCTCGATCGTCCCGTGCTCGCGTTCGCGGATAAGCGCCGCGCCGGTGAGAATGATCGCGAGCATGGTGATGTTGTTGATGAGTTCCATCACCGATCCGAACCACATCTCGCTGAGCGCGGGGTTGAAACGCGCGCGCAGCACGAGTTCGACGGGAAGCGGGTCGGTATGGGCATCGCGCTGCACGAAGGCCGTGACCTCCCGGTTCACGATCGACTGGATATAGCCGCTGCCGGTGAAAGCCTGCGTCATCCGCGTCGCATCCACATTGAGCTGGACGGTCGGCGATCTGCCCGCCAGCACGTCGCGCTGGAAATTGGGCGGGATATTGAGCGCGAATGTGTCGAGCCCCGCATCCATGCGCGCATCCATCTGCGACTGGTCGATAAGGGAGGGCGTCAGGAAATAGGGCGGATAGAAAGCGTCTGCAATGCGCGTGGAGAGCGGCGAGCGATCCTCATCCACGATCGCGATGGCAGCCTTGTTGAGCGATTCCGGCAAGGCCGTCGCCGCGACATAGATCGCCAGCGTGAAGGCGTAGATGATGAGCCCGGCAAGAATGGGGTCGCGGCCGAGACTGCGCAGCTCCTTGATCCCGAGATTCCATATGTTGGAGAGGATCATCGCTCACTTCTCCTGTTTTCGCAGGAAGATCGCGCTCGCCGCCGCAAGCACCGGAACGGCGATGAGCAGCGGCAGGAAGGACGCGCCGAGATCGCCGAAATCGAGCGCCTTGGAGAAGGTGCCGCGCACGATGGTGAGGTAATGCGTGGTTGGGTAGATCTCGCCGATAAGCCGCCCTGCCCCTTCAAGCGACGACACGGGATCGGTGAGCCCGGAAAACTGCGCCGCGGGCAGGATGGTCAGAATGGCTGTGCCGAAAATGGCGGCGATCTGGCTTTTCATCATGGCCGAGATGACGAGGCCGATGGCGGTGGAACAGAAGACGTAGAGAAACGTCGCGCTGAGCAGCGTGAGGAAACTGCCCGTGAACGGCACATCGAAGAAGAAGACGGCAAACAGGACCAGAAAGATGAAGTTCAGCATGGCGAGCGCCACATAGGGAAGCTGCTTGCCAAGCATGAACTCGAGCCGCGTGACGGGCGTGACATAGAGATTGACGATGGAGCCGAGTTCCTTTTCGCGGACCACGCTGACGGCGGCCAGCATGGCCGGGATCAGCATGAGAAGCAGCGGAATGACGGCGGGCACCATCGCGACGAGGCTTCTGACATCCGGATTGTAGCGGAAGCGCGTTTCGACGGTCGCAGGGCTCGTCACGGAAATGCCGGCCTCCGCCGCCTTGCTCATCAGCCAATGCGTATGCATGCCGGTGACATAGCCCTTCGCCGTTTCGGCCCGCGAGGGCATGGCGCCATCCAGCCAGCCGCCGATCTCGACCGGGCGGCCGCGGGCGATGTCGCGCGCAAAGCCGGCCGGTATTTCAAGCGCGAGACTGATCTCGCCCGCCCTCATGCGGCGATCGAGATCCTCGTAATCGGAAATCTCCGGCCTTTCGCTGAAATAGCGCGAGCCGGAAATGGCAAAACTGTAGTCGCGGCTCGCCGAGGTGCGGTCCCGGTCGAGAACGGCAAAATTCAGATCGTTGATATCGAGATTGATGCCGTAGCCGATCACGAACATCAGCACCACGGTGCCGATCAGCGCGAGCGTTGCGCGGACCGGATCGCGCTTGAGCTCAAGCGACTCGCGCCGCGTATAGCTCAGCATGCGCCGCGGATCGAAGATGCGGCGGCGGTGCCTCGCGCCGGCGGCCTCGTTCGGCACGAGCACCGCCGATGTCTGCGGCACCTCGGCTCCGGCACCCGCCTGGCGCAGGCAGATGACGAAGGCCTCGTCGAGCGAGGACGCCCCATGTGCCTTGACGATATTGGCAGGCGTGTCGCTGACAAGCACCCGGCCCGCATGCATGAGGGAGATGCGGTCGCAGCGCTCCGCCTCGTTCATGAAATGGGTCGAGATGAAGATCGTCACCTTGTCGCGCCGCGCAAGTTCCACCAGCATCCGCCAGAATTCGTCGCGCGCCACGGGATCGACGCCCGATGTCGGCTCGTCGAGAATGAGCATTTCCGGCTTATGGATCATCGCCACCGCAAGCTGCAGACGCTGGCGCTGGCCGAGCGGCAGCTTGTCGGGAAGCGTGTCGAGGACGTCTTCGATCCCGAAACGCGCGGCCATCTCCGCGATGCGGCCCGCGATCTCCTCGGCCGGTATCTGGAAAAGCCGCGCATGAAGATCGAGATTCTGGCGGACCGTGAGTTCGGAATAGAGCGAGAAGCCCTGCGTCATGTAGCCGACGCGGCGGCGCACATTCACATCCGTTCCATCGACGCTGGTGCCGAAAAGCGTGGCCTCGCCTTCGCTCGCTTCGAGCAGCCCGGTGAGCATTTTCATGGTCGTCGTCTTGCCGCAACCATTCGACCCGAGAAAGCCGAATATCTCGCCCCGCTCGATCCGGAAGCTCACATTTTCGACGGCGACAAAATCGCCGAAGCGCATGGTGAGGCCCCGCGCCTCGATCGCCGGCACGCCATCTTCGGAAGCGCGCGGCGGAATGACGACCTCTTCATGCGACCGGCGCTCTTCGTCCGGCAGGAGCGCAATGAAAGCGGCCTCCAACGTGGGCGCGCCGGTGCGCGCGCGTATATCGTCCGGCGTGCCGGTCGCAAGGACGCGCCCCCCGTCCATCGCAACGAGCCAGTCGAAGCGGTCCGCCTCCTCCATATAAGCGGTGGCGACGGCGACGCTCATCTGCGGATTCTCGGCCCGTATGCGCCCGATCAGTTCCCAGAACTGACGGCGCGACAAGGGATCGACGCCCGTCGTCGGCTCATCGAGCACCAGAAAATCCGGATCGTGGATCAGCGCGCAGCAAAGCCCGAGCTTCTGCTTCATGCCGCCCGAAAGTTTCGCCGCGGGACGGTCCGCGAAGGGCGCGAGCCCCGTCGCGTCGAGCAGCGCCGCGATGCGCGCCTCGCGCTGCGCCTTGCCATGCCCGAACAGGCGGCCGAAGAAATCGATATTCTCGAAGACGGAAAGCGTCGGATAGAGATTCTTGCCGAGGCCCTGCGGCATATAGGCGATGCGCGGACCGGCCTTGCCGCGGTGACGGGCGGACGCCATGTCCCCGCCAAGCACCTCGATACGTCCCGCCTGTCCGGCGCGCGCGCCCGCGATCAGCGACAACAGGCTCGACTTGCCGACGCCATCCGGCCCGATCAGCCCGACGAGACAGCCCGCCGGCAGATCGAGACTCACATCGTCGAGCGCCCGCACATGGCCATAGCGCAGCGTCACGCCCTCAAGCCTTGCGACGGGCGGCCGCTCCGTCATTGCGGCAGCTTAACCTGAAGCTCGTCCGGCCAGTCGAGACGCGGATCGAGGCGCACATAGGCCATGCCCGGCAAGCCGGTCTTCACATCGCGAATATGTTTCTGCAGGAGATCGGGATCGATCCGCGCCTTGATGCGGAACATGAGCTTCTGGCGCTCTTCCGCCGTCTCGACCGTTTTCGGCGTGAACTGCGCGACATCGGCAACGAAGGTGGCCTTGGCCGGAATGACATATTGAGGCGCGGCGTCGAGCACGAGATGAATATCGGCGCCGAGCGCCACGCGGCCGGCCTCTTCCGTCGGCAGGAAGAAGGTCATGTAGACATCGCTGACATCGATGAGATTGAGGACGCGGCCGCCCGCCGCGACGATTTCGCCGGGCTGCGCGATGCGATACTGGATGCGCCCGGCGCGCGGCGCGCGGAGCGTCGCATCCTCTATATCCGCTTCGAGGCGCTCGATCGTGGCACGCCCCGCCTCGACTTCCGCGCCCGCGCCGATCACCTGGGATTTCGCCGTGCTGATGGCCGCTTCGGCGGCGGCAAGCTGCGCGGTGGCCGCGCTCAAGGCCGCCCGCGCCGCCTGAAAGCGCGCCCTGTCATCGTCCAGCACCTGGCGCGAAGCGGTGCCACGCTCGGCAAGCTGTTCCGTCCGCGCAAGACGGCTCTGCGCCGCATCGACCTCAGCCTTGCGCTGCGCGACGACCGCGTCGGTCGCCGATTTTTCCGCTTCGCGCTGGCGAACCTGGCTCTCCGCGGTTTCGATGCCGATCTCGGCGCGCTGAAGCTGCGCCTTGGCCTGCCTGAGCTGCGCTTCGAGAGATGCCGTATCGAGCCGGACGAGAATCTGCCCCCGCGCGACGAAATCGCCCTCGTCGACATACATGTCCTGGATGCGGCCCGGCGTCTTTGCGGCGATGTCGATCTCGACCGCCTCGATGCGCCCGTTGCCGCTTGCAAACCCGTCCGGAAGACCCTGCGGCCGCAGCCATTGCCACGCAAGAAAGAGTGCAACGGCCACCGCGATCGCGATGCCCAGCCTGATGAGATTGGTCCGGGTCAAGTGCTGCATGATTTAAGAATAGCGATTTTAAGTGACGCTGGCACTGCGGCATGGAGGCGAAAAAAGCCCGCCGAATTCGCTTGCAATCGGTGTGAAAGGTCGTATTTTTTAATTGGAATAATTCTAAATTGATCCCCGGACCGACGAATGGAGGAACATCCGATGAGCAATCGAGAAGGCGGCAAGTGCCCGGTGATGCATGGCTCAATGACCACCGCCGAGCGCTCGGTGACGGAGTGGTGGCCCAACGCTCTGAACCTCGACATTCTTCATCAGCACGACACCAAGCCCAATCCGATGGGCAAGGACTTCAACTATCGTGAGGAACTGAAGAAGCTCGACGTCAAGGCCCTGAAGAAGGACCTGACCGACCTGATGACTGACAGCCAGGAATGGTGGCCCGCAGACTGGGGGCACTATGGCGGCCTCATGATCCGCATGGCCTGGCACGCGGCAGGCTCCTACCGCCTGTTCGACGGCCGCGGCGGCGGCGGCACCGGCAACCAGCGTTTCGCCCCCCTCAATTCCTGGCCGGACAATGGCAATCTCGACAAGGCGCGGCGTCTCCTTTGGCCGATCAAGAAGAAGTACGGCAACAAGGTGAGCTGGGCCGACCTCCTGATCCTCGCGGGCAACGTCGCCTATGAATCCATGGGGCTGAAGACCTTCGGCTTCGCCTTCGGACGCGAGGACATCTGGCATCCCGAGAAGGATGTCTATTGGGGCTCCGAAAAGGAGTGGCTCGCGGAAAGCGTGCTGCGCTATGCGAACGAGGAAGACCCGGAATCGCTCGAAGCGCCGCTCGGCGCCGTCCATATGGGCCTCATCTACGTGAACCCGCAGGGCCGCGACGGCAAGCCCGACCCGCTGAAGTCGGCGCATGACGTGCGCGTGACCTTCAAGCGCATGGCGATGAACGACGAGGAAACCGCGGCCCTCACCGCCGGCGGCCACACCGTCGGCAAGGCCCATGGCAACGGCCTCGAATCCAATCTCAGCGCGCCGCCCGAGGCCGCCGAGATCGAGGAGCAGGGCTTCGGCTGGATGAACCACAAGACCCGGGGCGTCGGCCGCGACACGGTCACGAGCGGCCTCGAAGGCGCCTGGACGAGCAAGCCCACCACCTTCGACATGGGCTATTTCGACATGCTGTTCGGCCATGAATGGGAGCTCAAGAAGAGCCCGGCCGGCGCCTGGCAGTGGCAGCCCGTCGACATCAAGGAAGAGGACATGCCTGTCGATGTGGAGGATCCCTCGATCCGCCGCATGCCGATCATGACCGATGCCGACATGGCCATGAAAATGGACCCGATCTACCGCGAAATCTGCGAGCGGTTCCGCAAGGACCCTGAATATTTCAAGGATACGTTCGCGCGGGCATGGTTCAAGCTCACCCATCGCGACATGGGACCGAAGGTCCGCTACGTCGGCCCCGAGGTGCCGAAGGAAGACCTGATCTGGCAGGATCCCATTCCCGCCGGCCGTAAGGACTACGACGTCGCCGCCGTGAAGGCGAAGATCGCAAAGAGCGGCCTCAGCGTCTCCGAGATGGTCTCGACCGCATGGGACAGCGCCCGCACCTATCGCGGCTCCGACATGCGCGGCGGCGCGAACGGCGCGCGCATCCGGCTTGCGCCGCAGAAGGACTGGGACGGCAACGAGCCGAAGCGCCTTCAGAAAGTGCTCTCGGTGCTGGAGCCGATCGCGAAGGAAACCGGCGCAAGCCTCGCCGACGTGATCGTGCTGGCGGGCAATGTCGGCGTCGAACAGGCGGCGAAGGCGGCGGGCACGACCATCGAAGTGCCCTTCGCGCCGGGCCGGGGCGACGCGACGGCCGAGCAGACGGACGCCGAATCCTTCGAAGCGCTCGAACCGCTGGCCGATGGCTACCGGAACTTCCTGAAGCGGAACTACGAGCTGCCGCCCGAAGAGCTGATGCTCGACCGCACGCAGCTCATGGGCCTCACCGCCCCGGAGATGACGGTGCTTGTCGGCGGCATGCGCGTGATGGGAACCAATCACGGGCAGACGAAGCATGGCGTCTTCACCGATCGCGAGGGTGCGCTGACGAACGACTTCTTCGTCAACCTGACCGACATGGCGAACAGCTGGGTGAAGGCGGGCGACCACTATGAAGTGCGGGACCGCAAGACCGGCAAGACGAAGTGGACGGCGACCCGCGTCGACCTCGTCTTCGGCTCGAACTCGATCCTGCGCGCCTATTCGGAAGTCTATGCACAGGACGACGCAAAGGAGAAGTTCGTGAAGGACTTCGTGGCGGCCTGGGTCAAGGTCATGAACGCCGACCGCTTCGACCTGGCAGCCTGACGCACTAGCTGACGCCTACAAGAATGCGCCGCCCCCGGATCATCCGGGGGTGGCGTTTATTGTTTTGGGGGACAGGAGCCAGACAAAGCCATTTCGACGCTATAGCCGTCCAAACACATATTCTGTAGATTTAAAATCTTGCACGAAGATGAATGGCTGGGCCTGCGACGTACAGAGACGGTTGCGAAAGTGCCTTTGAAATGACGATGCAGATGCTGCAGATGGACGACGGCGCTCTTGTGCGTACATGGACGATTGGCACGCCTGACGCAAATAGACTTCCCGTCTTGATGGTGCATGGAGGACCGGGACTCCCCGACTACCTGGAACCAGTGTCAAATCTGATCGAGGACTTGTGCCGAGTACATCGCTATGACCAGCGAGGCACCGGTGGCTCCCCATGGAGCGGCGAACACACCGTGGCCCGCCATGTTCGAGACCTGCAGCTCCTGCTGGACGCATGGAAATATGAGCGTGTTGTGCTACTCGGGCATTCATATGGAACTGATCTGGCGAGCTTCTTCCTGTTGGCCCATCCCGAGCGCGTAGCAGGAATGATATATCTCTGTGGGCCTTTCTTGGGGGCATGGCGCGAAACAACCCACGCCGTAGAACGGAAACGCCGCTCCGGACCAAACCAGACTCGGCTGGAGCTATTAAAGGCGATTACTCCGCGCACCAACGAGGAGGAGATTGAGTACCTGACGTTGTCGTGGTTTACCGATCATGCGGATCGGCAACGAGCCTGGGAGTGGGCAAAAGCTTCTGCTCAGGCACTGCGTCCTGTGAATTACCAGATGAATGCTCAACTCAATGCAGACAAGAAAGTTGATCCACTGGAAGCCCAAATTGACCGGCTGATCGAAGTACTTCCCGTTGGCACGGTGATCATCGGAGGCGAGGGCGATCCACGCCCTGCGGCCCTTCTCCGACAGCTGGCGGAACAACTGAATTGTGAGATCAACATTATCCCGAACGCGGGCCACCAGCCATGGCTGGAGGAGCCCGAGCAGTTTCGAACAGCACTTCGTCGCGCTGTCTCGCGAAAACGGGAGGCGAAATAGCTGTGCTTTTTCATGGTCCTGTCACTCCCAAAAGCCGTCGCGCATGGTCCGCCTGGCCCCGTGCCCTCCCGATCACATATCGGCATTCCGAAAGATAGCAGAATGCTTATTGTTCAAATGACCGCAGCCCTTCCGCTCGATTTAGTAGAACCGTCAAGCATCAACCTTCGAGAATAGACGATGATTACTGTTTTCGGTCGGCGAAACTCGTCCAGCGTCCAGCTTGTGATGTGGACAATCAATGAACTCGGCATCGAGCATCAACGCCACGACTATGGGCACGGTCACGCACCGACACAAACCCCGTCATATCTGACGATGAACCCGCCGTGATCTACGCCACCGCGCTTGAGGAAGGAGAAACCCGGCAAGGCACCGGCGCCTGCAAAGGCCATGTGCCGCTCGCTGAGCTCATTGCGCAGATGGAATTAGGGACGGAGGCGTTCACGCCCTTTCAAAGAGCGTCATTGTTCTCAGCACGCACGCCTCACGCATCAAAGCTTTCCGCCCCGCCCTCGCGGAGCTAACCACGTCCCGCAGCAAGGCCGCCGGCAACGATCGCCATCAATGTTCGCAGGCCCGCCTCTTGATCGATGCCGGCCTTTGCCGCGGCCTCGACATGCGCGGGGTGAACGAAGACGGTGAAGGCGTCGCGGACCGCACCCGCAGCCGCGTCGAGATCCATCGGGCCGAACTCCCCCCCCGCGACGCCGTCGGCGAGGAGGAGGCGGATAAGCCCGGTCATGCGGCGCGCATAGTCCATGATGAGGTCCGGGCGCTCCTCCACGATGCGCCGGTAAAGCGCATGCATCTCGGGATCGCTGCCGAACTTGGCGCGCTTGCTCCGGTGGAGCGTCAGGACAAGCGCGGCCAGCCTCTCCGCAGCGGGCCCTTCCGCCTCGACGAAGGTTTCGGCGAGCGCGGCTTCCTCGGCCATGGTTGCGGCGGCGAGCGCGTCGAATATCTCGGCCTTGGACCGGAAGTGCCGGTAGATCGCGGAATGAGAGAGGCCCATCGCCTGCGCGATATCGACCACATTCGTCTTCGCGCCGCCAAAACGGCGGATCAAATCCCGGGCCGTGTCCAGGATGCGGTCGCGCTGGTTTGGAAGAGTGTTTTCCATGGCGCCGATCTAAGGCCAAAGAGGGGCGGGAGGCAACATGTAACAAAATACATTTTTTGTCTTGTGTTCTATGTCTGCACCTGCGATGGTGATCCCGCAACCAAGGGAGAACCGCCATGACATCGCTTTCCACCGCGCCAGCCGGCCGCACAGCCCTCGTCACCGGAGGGTCCGGATTTGTGGGGGGCCATCTGATCGCCCATCTGGGCGAGGCCGGCTGGCAGGTGCGCGGCATCGGCCGCTCGGCAGCGAGCCGGGCCGCCGTGGCGGCAAAGGGTGCCGAGCCCTGGGACGCCGACCTCACCGACCCCGCCGCCCTCGAACGCGCGATGGCAGGCGTGGACACGGTCTTCCACGTGGCCGCGCATTTCAAACTCTGGGGGCCGCGCCGTCTCTTTCGCGCGATGAATGTCGCGGGCACCCGCAATGTGGTGTCCGCCGCCGAGCGCGCAGGCGTCCGGCGCCTCGTCTATGTCAGCGCCGCAGCCGTCGTCATGGGGCCTCCCGAACCGCAGCGCGGCGTGACCGAGGAGCTGCCGCTCCGCCGGATGGGCTTCGCGCCCTATTCCACGAGCAAGGCCGAGGCGGAAAAGGTTCTCCGGGCGGCAAACGGCCGCCGCAAGGGGTTCTCGACCGTCACGATCCGTCCGCCCTTCATCTGGGGACCGGACATGCCGGCACTCGACCATATGGTGGAGACGGTGAAGGGCGGGCAATTCCAGTGGGTCGCCGGCGGCGGGCAGGCCATGTCGACCTGCCATGTGGACAATCTCTGCCACGCACTGATCCTGGCGGCCGACCGCGGAGGGGATGGCGCGGCCTATTTCGTCTCGGACGGCGCCGACACCACGCTGAAGACTTTTCTCACCCGCCTCTTTGCGAGCCGCGGCGTCACGCCGAAAGACCGTTCCGTGCCCTTCGGGCTCGCCTGGACGATGGCGGGCATCATGGGGACGACCTGGCGCCTCCTGCGCCTGAAGGGCGAGCCGCCGATCACCCGGCAGATGCTGCGGCTGATCGGCAAGGACTTCACGATCGACATCTCGAAGGCGCGGACGGAACTCGGCTATGCGCCGGTGCTGACGCCCGAAGACGGGTTCAGCATGATGACAAACACCTCGTCGGGCTCCAGCGCGACCGCCGCTTCACAGGTCCATGCCGGCTAGTCTTGCACCTGCGCCGACCTCGCCTTCGGTTCGAACGCGATCCTGCGCGCTTACGCCGAAGCCTATGCGCAGGACGACGCCAAGGAGAAGTTCGTGAAGGACTTCGTGGCGGCCTGGACCAAGGTCATGAACGCCGACCGCTTCGACCTCGCAGCCTGATACTTAGGTTTGCGTTTAACAACATGCGCCGCTCCCGGATGATCCGGGGGCGGCGTTTTTTTGCGGAGACGATTCACTTTGCCGTTCGTTTTTTGCCGGAATGGGGCATGATGGACCGATGCACATACTATCGGCGCACAACCGTTCCGAATTTTTGGCCGTCCCGCAGCTAATCCGCTTCGACTACGCGCATGGCAGCGACGGGTTTGAACCAGTCTTTCTTATCAAGGGCAGCACGGTCCTACTGAAATACATCGTGCTGGGCTCGCGGATGCAGCTCGCCTTCACTATTTGCGGCGGCCGCCTCATGTGCGCACTGAAGGTATATGACGATGGCGACAACGGTTGCATCCTTTGGTCGGTCGTGGAGCGCGAAGAAGAATTGCATGGCATCCGCAGCTTGGCGCGCGACGAACCTTTGTCGGCGCTCTTGTTCAACGAACTTGCTGTGAATGTCGCTTGGAACGACCTGCCTGCGCAGGGCACGTTGGAACGCTTATCGATGTGGACAAACAATACGGCGCTAGGCCCGGTTGACCACTCGGCGATCAAGGGCGCGGCACTCCCCTTACTCAACCGCCTTCACCGTCACATAGAAGATGAGGACGAATGGTTGGTGTTGGAGGTCGGCGGAAAGTCTGATTGGAAGCCCATCCGAAATCATTTCATCACGGCTGGCGCTTCGGTCAGCCTGATTCACCTATTCGACAGCGATGAAGGGAATCAGCAAGAGCAACTGGGCGTTTGGCTGACCGACAATCTTCAGTCTTCAGGGGTTCATCACAGTCCACAAATTCCGAAGGGCAACGGAACGCGAGAACTAACCGACATACTGTTGAGCCACGAGTTCGGCTCGGTGTTGATTGAATCCAAGGCGCTTTCAGTTTTGACTCGTGAACGATTGCCGGACAGGGCGAAACTAATGCGCGACGTTTCCACCCATATAGGCAAAGCGTTTGCTCAGTTGCGCGGGGCAATGCGGGCGCTTAAATCCGGCGTTCTGGTGACAGGTCCCAAAGGCAACAAGCTGTCAGTCGAACGAGAACGCCCTGCCCACGCTATCGTCCTAATTCCAGATTTGGAACTTGTGGACGACCGAGCAGCCTATGGCATCGAGTTTATGCAAGATTTCATGAGCGCAACCGGCGGGTTCGCCCATCTACTGGATATTTCGGAGTTGCTCCGCATCGTACAAGCCGCCGAAATAATTGCATCGCGAGGTACGACCACCACACCAATGATGGCGTTCGATTACTATCTTGTCGAGCGCGCCAAAACAGCGGCGAAAGCTGGCACTCTGTGCATCGAAGTGCTGTTACGTTTTGCCGACGATGAGAAGACGGCGGACTAATGGGCGAGTTAGCGCATCGGGGGATAATTTAGAATCGGCGGCTTATGGCAGAGAGCGCGGGATTGGCGAAAACAGGCTTTGGCCTGTTTTCATCCTTGGCCTGACGGCTTAGCGGTAGAGCGGCGAGGCCGCTCGCCCCAAAACGCCTTTGGCGTTTTGTCGAACATGGGTTCTTGTCCTCCGCTCTTCCGCCATTAAAAAAGGCCCCCGGAAGGGGGCCGGCGTCCGGGCTACCAGAGCCTTCGGTTGGCGAATGCCTTGCCCGAGCCCGATTTCAGGTAATGCTCGAACTCGCGCGCCCGGCGTTCATTGGCGAAGGCGTGATAGCCGATCAATTCCCATGGCTTGTATTTGGCCGTGTGCACGGAGCCGCCCGCATTGTGAACGGCCACACGCTTCCGCAAATCCTTGGTGAAGCCGATGTAACGCTGATCGGGAAAGACCGTGCTTCGCAAAAGGTAGACATAGAACATGCCTTTTCCTTTCACTGGCCCTCCTTCGCCAAGGCTTCGGAGGGCAGCTTCGCTCTAATCTCGCTCGACCGGCTTACTGGCGTAAGCCAGCCGAAGCTCGAAGAGCGAAGGCTGGCGGAGAGGGTGGGATTCGAACCCACGGTACCCTTGCGAGTACGCCGCATTTCGAGTGCGGTACTTTCAACCACTCAGCCACCTCTCCGCAGAGGATGGCGGCCCGTCAAGGCCGCCCGCAGGGTCGAAACGGCGCGGAATTTAGACGCGGCAGGCGCCGGGCACAAGGCTTGATGAGCGCGCGGGCGCCATTTTCCCGGAACCCTCGCCCCCATAGGTGAAGTCGCGTCCGCCTGCTAGACTCCTCTCCCATGAGCGGGACGAGGATCGAGGGAGAAAGCATGCCCGAAACGGCGCCGAAGGCGCGCGTCGCGGCCGCCTGGGCGGTCCATGCCTTCACGGCATCGGGCGTGGTGACGGCGCTGCTCGCCATCGCGGCCCTCATTGCGGGCGATCTCCGGCTGGCGCTGCTCTGGCTCGGCGCCGCCCTCATCATCGACGGGCTCGACGGGCCCATGGCCCGCAAGGTCGAGGTGAGCCGCTATGCGCCGCGCTTCGACGGCGCCGTTCTCGACCTCGTGATCGACTATCTGACCTATACGGTGATCCCGGCCCTTCTCGTCTACCGCTTCGGGCTGGTGCCCGCAGGCTTCGAAATCCCCGCCGCCGCTTACATCATGCTGACCTCGCTCTACTGCTTCGGGAATCGCGAGATGAAGACCGGGGACCTCTATTTCTCGGGCTTTCCGGCCGTCTGGAACGTGGTGGTGCTCTATTTCTATGTGCTCGGCACGGGACCATGGATGAACCTCGCCGCCATCGCCGCGCTCGGCATCCTCACCTTCGTGCCCTTCAAATATGTCCACCCCTTCCGGGTCCGCCTGTGGCGGCCGCTCACCCTTGCCATAACAGGCGTCTGGGCGCTTTCGGCCTTCTGGCTGGTGCTGGCCAGCGGGCCGGGAACCGCTCCCTCCGGGGCCGCCCCCCTCGCCTTCTGGGCGTTTCTGGCGGCTTCGCTCTATTTTCTGGGGCTCTGCGCCTGGCGCACGCTGGCGGGCCCCCGGGAGCGGGAAAAAGCCTGAGAAAGCCCTGATTTCAGTGGATTTCCCGGGT
>PNMC01000031.1 GCA_013823365.1 Parvibaculum sp.
AAAAAGGTCGTCCTCTTCATATACGTTCCCTCCACTGGATTTCTTCTCTGGGCATTCGGCGTCGATGCTTCTGATGTTGTTGCACCGCATACCGAGGCCGGTTTCCCCGCCTTACTCAAGCGGATGATAGCAAATTGGCTGAAGCTCGCAAATCGCGAGCTGTGTGATTGTGTGTCTTCTGTGTCGCTTTTTGCCTTGTTTTTGCTACGTTTTTGCCGTCGCTTCATTAAATCTTTTTAATGTGGATCGCGGCGGCGGTGCGGCGGCAGGTAATCCGTCTACGGATGATTCAGTCCGCCGGCGCCGGCGTGGGTGCCGTCTGCCGCGGTGCAACATGGCAGGGTGCGCCGCTCTCCCGCCTTCGTCATTGCCGAGCTTGACGTTTGCCCGCCACCCCGCCCCACGCTCGTCTTTGCCGGGCTTGACCCGGCAATCCAGAAGCCGCGCACTTGTCCACCGAAGCTCCGCAAGGAGCGAAGGTGGAAGCGGCGTCTCTCTTCGCAAAGACTCCTTGCTTTGCGCGTCGACTTGCGCCGACAATTTTTTTATGAAGAAAGACGCTGCCTTCGGCAGCTTCTGGGCCCCCGGATCAAGTCCGGGGGAGACGAATGTGGAGAGGGGGCAAAAGCTGATGCAACACTCCCGGGATGACACCGAATTTTGGTTCAGGTCCGGGCAAACCACCCCCGCCCCCCAAAGGAAAAACCCGGCGGTGTTGCCACCGCCGGGTTCTGTTTTCGCTTTACGCAATCAGACGGATCAGAACGCGTAGGAGACCGTCATCGTGACGAAGTCCTTGTCGGAAGCGAAGTTCCTGTACTTGTTTCCAAAACTGTTCGTGTACTGAATGTTGGCGCGCCACGTATTCTGAAGATTGGCGGTGACGCCGACACTGACGGTCTTTTTTCCTTCGACGAAACCGGGGCCGACCGGACCGGCCGACACGCCATTCACATCATGTGCCCACTGAATGGTGGGCGTGAGCGTCCACGCCGTTCCGAAGACGTTGTTGTAGTCCGAGGTCGCCGCGAGACGGTAACCCCAGGAACTGGATGTTGCATAGGCAAGTTTGCACTCCGCACCCCCGGCGCCGAGCGCGGCCCCGAGCGCGGCCCCCCCGCAAACAGAATCGCCAAGGATCACCGCTGCGGCCAGATCGGGGTGCGTCACCGCCGAGCGTGGCGCGGCCAGCCGGTTCGGGCTGTTCGCAAGATCGGGAAGATACTGAAACCCGACATTCGCGATCAGGATCATCAGATCCGAACCGATCAGGGACGGAAGAGCCGCCGACGGGTTGAGCGTGCTGATCATGGCAAGCTGACCCGTTATGACGTCGAATTCGTCATAACCCCGGATCGTGTCGCCCGGCGCATAAGCGAAGCCGGCATTCTGGCTTCCCTGGCTCAAACAGCCGGCCACACCACCTGGCGCAAATTCGCAGGCGCCGATCGCATCCAGCTCGGCGGAGTTGATTTCCACATCGCTGAGCGCAAACGGCATATCGGGTGTGAACGCCATTTCGCCGGAAAAGGCCGACCCGCCGAAAAGCGGAACCGAGGTATTGAAGCTCGCGCCAATGGTTCTGACGTCTTCGGGGTACTGGATCCGGTAGTGCTTTGTCATGGCGGTGGCGCCGACACCGGCTGTCAGGGCCGTTGTTCCCGTCACGGGATCAATCACGGTGGTTGCGCAAGCAGGCAAGGACCCTGCCCCAAGAGCACCGCAAAAGGCCGCCAGGCTGGGAGCCGGAACACCGAGAATACTTGCCGTCGCGGCGCCGAAATCGCCCAGCGTAAACGTGCCGATCGGCAGGACCAGACTCTGCTGCGTGAAATACAGACCGAGATCGGTGCCCGCTCCGAGGTTTTCGGCGTAATGCTTGATCGCCACGCCGAAGGTGCCCGTATCGTCGCCCTCCTCGGACGCACGACGGGGAATCTGGACTTGACCCGGATATTCGTCGCCGAGCATGACGTATGCACCGCCCTCGCAGGCGGCGTCGGAGGTGCTGAAGAAGGTGCCGCAGGCGTCCGGTTCCGTTTTCTGCCACCCGAACTGCCAGAAAGCCTCGACCGTTACGCTGCCCGGCAGCCCGATGGACGCGAACACGGAAGGCGTAGGCATCAGCGCCTCCTTCAGTTCCGAACCGGGCGTGCGAATGGCCGTCACGTCGATCGGCAGAAAGGAATTGATACCACCCTGAATGAAGAGGCTTTCACCCCAGTTCACAACCTGCTTGCCGACACGGACATTCAAGGGCATGCCCGAAACGTCGAAATTCCCGTATACGAAAGCATCGAGAAGGTCGAAGCTTCTTCCGCCGAAATCCCGCGCCTGGTCGCCGCGCGCCGGGTCGGTGATGGGACGGCTGCCGAACCGGTTGTTCCTGGTGCCGAGCTCCTCGTTCACCCAATAGTCGTAGAAGGCCTTGGTGCGAACGAATGCCCCGAAATTTTGCCATCGAAGATCGAAGTCGGTCGTGATCTTGACGCTTGCGGTGTAGGGATCCCACTGGTCGGTATTGATGTTGCCGTCATCGTCGTTGATGCCCATGCCGGCTCCGTTTCCGGCGGAGCAGCCGCCATTCGGCTTCGAAACGAGCGTACAATCCTGTTTGGAGGTCCGGAAGCCGGTGCCGACCGAAACCAGATTGTCGATCTGGAGATTGGCTTCCCCGAACTTGAATTCCACGGCCTGCGCCGTTCCGGCGGTCAGCAGCATTGCCGCACCCGTCATGCCGCCCAAAAACACTCTTTGGGCAATTCTTCTTTTCATGGAACGATCCTCCTCGATCCTCGATGGCTTCACTAACTTTGCAGCCAGGTCGGGAGGTAGGACGAATATCTGAATGAAAGCATTCGACTGTTCCCCCCCGGCCAGTCAGCATCCCTTACCGGCTAGCCCACCTTTATTGCGGGGTTGAGTCAAGGCCGTGCATATGCGGAGCGGGGCTCCGGGTGCAACATTCGGAAGGGCTATGGCATTTATGACACGGCCGTAACGCATTACGGCACCTGACTTCAATTTGCCATTAATTTTGTTGCACCGCACACTGACTATATGCGCCGCAACAATTCCGCATCCGAATCAGTCTCGGAAGCCTCCGTCCTTGACGGATTTGACCAAGAGCCCGGCCTTAACCCCAAGATGTCATCCCGGGGCTTGTCCCCGGGACCCAATCCACGTCGACGGGGAGCAAATGAGCTACTTCGTTTACATCCTCGCCAGCCGCAAGCACGGAACGCTCTATATCGGCGTCACGAACGACATTGCCCGCCGCGTATGGGAGCATCGTGAAGGCATCGGCTCCAAATTCACGAAGAAATATCGCATCCATCGGCTTGTATACGCCGAGCCTTACGACGAGATCGAGCGAGCCATTCAGCGCGAGAAAACGATGAAGGAATGGCCACGCGCGTGGAAGATTCGCACGATTGAGCGCGACAACCCCGAGTGGGACGACCTCTACGACAAACTGAATGGTTAGGCGAGTGGGCCCCGGCAACAAGTGCCGGGGTGACAATGTGTTTTTGATCGAGACCGGCAAGGACGGAAAGAGCGAGCGCCCTCAATGCCCGCTGTGGCCGGCGGCGCGGACCGGGGCCTCGATCACGATTTCGCCGGCCTTTTCAAAGACAAGCGTCAGCGGCACCGAAGCGCCTTCCTCGAGCGGTCCGGCAAGGCCGATCAGCATGATGTGCTTGCCGCCGGGCGCGAGCTCCACGCTCTCGCCCGCCGCCACAGGCAGCGTGTCGAGCTTGCGCATCCGCATGACCATGTCTTCCATCGTCATGTCGTGGACTTCGACGCGCTCGGCCACGGGCGAGCGCGCCTCGATCAGCACGTCGTCCTCGCCGGTCTTGTTCTCGATGGTGAGATAGGCGGCACTTGTCTGCGTCGCGCTGGCGCGCGCCCAGGCATCGCGAAGCTCGATCCCGCCCGTCTCCGTCGGGGATTCGCCGCAAGCGGCAAGGAGCGGCGCGATCAGGGCAAGGGAAAGTACGACACGGCGGAACATGGGGCTGGCCTCGCTTCGGGTTGAACCGGGAGGCGCACCATAGCGCGCGTGAGCGGGCCACGCACCTTCCGGCCGGCGGGACCTTTTGTCCCGGCCGCCTTCAGCCCTGATGGCGCTCCCGGCCCGAATGACGCCAGCGCGAGACGATGGCCTCAAGTCCGGCGCGGTCGAGATTGGGCTTGCTCCAGGATTGCGAGAAACCGGCATTATGATTCCGTGGCACGCCCTTCGACGCAATATCCGCAAACCTGATCCGCATCGGCATGGCAACGCCCTGACCGAGCACGATGGCTTCCCGGTCGCCGAGCAGCGGCAGGAAATCGAGAAGGTCGAGCGCGCCGTCATGCGTGTTCGCGCGCATCACCTGCTGGTCGCGTTCCGTTGAGAGACGCATGGCAACGACGGTGCTGCACTGGGAAAGGATCGTCGCATCGAGTTCGGAGGGGCGCTGCGTGACGAGCGCGAGCGAGAGCCCGTATTTCCGCCCCTCTTTCGCAATGCGCGACAGGGCCTGGCGCGTCGGCTCGAAGCCGTTGCCGGATGCGGGCGCATAGCGATGCGCCTCCTCGCAGACAAGCAGCATCGGCAACCCGCCCTTGCTCCAGACCGCGAGATCGAAGGCAAGGCGCGAGATCACCGAGATCACGACATCGAGGATTTCCGGCGGCACCGTCGAAAGATCGATCACCGTGATCGGCCGCCCGTCATTCGGTACACGGAACAACCGGCCGAGAATGTCGGTCATCGTGTCCTGCACCGTCAGGCTGCCGAACATGAAGGAATAGCGCTGGTCGCTGACAAGCGTCTCGATCCGCGCCTTGAGCCGGCGATAGGGCAGCGTTGCCTGGGTGCGGTCGAGCTTGCCGAGCTGCTCCTCCAGAAAGGCGAGCACATCCGACAAGCGGAAAGGCGTCGGCGCGTCGACGCTCATGCCCCCCGTATCGCCGGGGCGGCGCGTCAGCTGGCGGCTCGACGAGGCATCGGAATAGCGCCGCTTCGCCCAGACCACCGCGTCGGAAAGAATCTCGACTTCCGCATCGTGATGCGCGTCGCTGCTGGTGAGCGCCGCCGAGAGTTCCTGGAAGTTGAGCAGCCAGAAAGGCAGATGGAGATTGTTCGGATCGATCAGTTCGGCCCGGTCGCCAAAGGCCGCCGGATATTCATTATGCATATCGAGCATGACGATATGGGCATGGGCATGGGCTTCGAGCACGCGCTGCAGGATCGCCGTCAGTGCACAGGACTTGCCGCAGCCCGTGGCGCCCACCACGGCGAAATGCTTCGCCAGAAGGTCGTCCACGATGAAGCGCGCCGGCACCGCCGGGTCCTGAAAGAGCGAGCCCACCTCGACGGTCGCCACGTTGGGCTGCGTATAGACGCGGGTGAGATCGTGCCGGTCGGCCATCAGCACCGCATCGCCGATCGTCGGCAGATGCGACACGCCGCGCCGGAAGGTAAGCCTGCCATCTTCGGGATCGTCCACCATTTCGCCCGCGAGACTGAGTTCGGCAAGGCGGATATCCTCCATGCCCGTGCCGCCGCTTGCCGGCGCCGGCGCGCTCACCGCGGCGACGAGGCCGACCACCACCGCGCCGGACGTCGGTATCTTGACGAGTTGGCCGATTTCGATCCGATGGAAGAGCTGCTCCGCTCCTCCCTCCTTCTCGAGCACGGCGATCGCCTGCGACCCCGACACCGACACCACATGCGCGATGCGCTTCGGCGCTGCCGCCGGCATGCCGCGCCGCTCGACCAGCGGCGGTGCCTCCGGCGCAGCCCCCTCTGCAACAGCCGTCTTGTGCGGGATACTCATTGTCTTTCGCCTCGATTATGCGAACCGGCCCTGTCCGCCGCCACGGGCGGCAAGGTGAAGAAGACCGTCGTTCCCCGCCCCGGTTCGCTATGAATGTGAAACTCGCCGCCATGAAGCTTCGTCAGCGCGGCGGCGATCGGCAGGCCGAGCCCCGTGCCCTCGTGCCCGCGCGAATAGCTCGACTGCACCTGGCCGAACGGCGTCATCGCATAGTCGATCTGCTCTTTCGTCATGCCGATGCCCGTATCGGCAACCGCGATGGTCGCGCCGCCATCGGGCGTGCGCGTGGCGACGAGCACGATGCGTCCGCCTTCCGCGGTGAACTTGTGCGCGTTGGACAGGAGGTTGATGAGCACCTGCTTGATCCGGCGCACATCGATCCGCATCCGCGGCAGCGCAGGATCGGCCTTCACCTCCAGCATCTGATGCTTCTCGCGCATGCGCGGATCGACCAGCACCGTGCAGGCATCGATCAGCTCGCGCAGATCGTATTCCTCCCTTGCGAGCTGGAACGTGCCGCTCTCGATTTTCGAGATGTCGAGAATGTCGGTAATGATGTTGAGAAGGTGGCGGCCAGCGCCCGAAATATGCTCGGCATATTCGACCGTCTTGTCGGAGGTCTTGCCGCTCGCGGCGATATGCTGGATGAACTCGGAAAAGCCGATAATGGCGTTGAGCGGCGTCCGCAGCTCGTGGCTCATATTCGCGAGAAATTCGGACTTCGTCCGGCTGGCCATGTCGGCTTCGATCTTGGCCGAGCGCAGCGCCGCCTCCGACTGCCGGCGCGACATGAGCTCGCCCAGATTGGCGGAATAATCCGCCAGAAGCGACTTGCGGCGGCTGCGCGCTGAATGTCTCTGCCAGGGCATGGGAAGGATGCGGTCTTTCTGCCTGTTGCAGGCAGAAAATAGCCCCCGCTTCCTTGCCTCCGGGTAAACGCCCCGTTAGGAAAATCCGCCGTTTTTTGCGTAGTGTCGCCGCCTTCAGCCGATGGCGGATTCGTTGGTCTCGCCGGTGCGGATGCGGACCACCTGTTCGAGCGGCTGCACGAAGATCTTGCCGTCGCCGGTCTTGCCGGTCTGGGCGGCCCGTTCGATCTCGCGCACGGCCTTTTCGACGAGATCGGCGCTCACCGCCACATCGATCCTGACCTTCGGCACCTCCATGACGCGATATTCCGCGCCCCGGTAGATTTCCGAATGGCCGCGCTGCCGGCCGAAGCCCTGCACCTGCGTCACGGTAATGCCCTCGATGCCGATGGCGACCAGCGCATCGCGCAGTTCCTCGTATTTATGGGGCCGGATAATCGCGGTGATCATGCGCATCGGATAGCTCTTTTCATATTCGAGACCGTGAAGGACGAGACGCCGGATCGCCTCCGAGCGGGAAGGCAGATCCGCCTGCTCGCGGCGCCAGCGATCGACCAGATTGTTGAACTCGACCGACGCCACGAGCTGAATTCGCTGGTCAAGTTTTTCCATATTCACCTCGCAACCGATACCGCCCGCCGCCTGTCCGCATCTGGAAATCTTCGAAAAGCGGCGGAAAACCGAAGAATTTGACCCTTTGTATCAGCGGGCCGGGCCCCTGTCCAAAAAATGTGTAACTGTTCCGTTTGTGGATATTGACAAACTTACACATCTTACGCATATTGAGTGTCAAGGAAGGGCCGGACGGGCCGTATATCAATCGGAGAACAAGCCATGAGCGATCTCACCTACAGGGGCGTCGAGCACCACGGCAGCAAGGAGCATGGTCCCTCGAAGGATGCCCTGATGAATTATCGCGGCGCGAGCCATCACTCGGCCGATATGCACAAGGGCAAGCCGAAGGCGAGCCGCGCCGGGCTCTTCTATCGCGGCGTGCCGCAGCACTGAACCGGAACTGCCCGCGTTCCGACGACCGAGGGTTGCCTTCCCCGGCGCGAAATAGGGTCAAGCAGGTCCGGACAGGCGAAAGGCCGTACCCGTCACCGCGGGGCACGGCCTTTCCGTTTTCAGCCCTTTGAGGGGTGGCGTCAGACGACGCGGAAATTTCTGAACTGCCAGGGATCGTCTTCGTCGATGTCTTCCGGGAAGAGCAGGCCGCGGTCGAGCAGCGGCGTCCAGTCGCTATAGGCGCCGACCATTTTCCCGAGATAGGGCCGGGCGATTTCGAGGATGCGCTCGAAATCCATCTCTTCGGGCTCCGTCACCCAGCGGTCGGGATTTTCCAGCGCCCAGACGATGCCGGAGAGCACAGCCACCGTGACCTGCAGGCTCGTCGCATTGTTATGCGGCGCTGCGGCCCGCGCCTCCTCGATGGTGAGCTGCGAGCCATACCAGTAGGCACCCTTCGCATGGCCCATCAGCAGCACGCCGAGCTCGTCCATGCCGTCGGAGATTTCCTCCATCATCAGGCGCTTGTGCCGCTGCACCTTCCAGTTCTTGCCGGCGAGCTCATGGAGCGACAGCACGGCGACATGGCAGGGGTGATAGGCGTAATGCACGGTCGGGCGGCATTTCGCCTCGCCGCCTTCCCTCACCGTCAGATAATCGGCAAGCGAGATCGACTCGCCATGCGTGATGAGCCAGCCATGATAGGGCCCCTCATTCGGCGTCCAGCTTCTGACCCGCGTCGAGGCGCCGGGCCGCGTCAGATAGATCGCGCAGCGCGAGCCCTCGGCATGGCCCTGCCCGTCCGGCGGCATCTGCCGCTCATGCGTGCCCCAGCCAAGCTCGGCGGGCTGGCAACCTTCGCCGACAAACCCGTCGACCGACCATGTGTTCACGAATTCGCCGATCGCTTTCGGAATGGGCGAAACCTGCGTGTCGCGCTCGGCGATATGAATGACCTTGATGCCGAGCCGCGCAGCGAGAGAGGCCCATTCGGCGCGGGCTTTCGGCACCTCGACCTTCACGCCGGTGTCGCGCGCAATATCGATCAGCGCCTGTTTCACGAAATGCGAGACGAGGCCGGGATTCGCGCCATGCGTGAGCACCGCCGTCGGCCCGCTCTCATATTTCCGCTTCAGCGCCAGCGCCGCCTCGCGCAGCGCGTAGTTCGACCGCTGCGAGGGCGAGCGCTTGGTATCGGTATATTGGCCGCTCCAGGGCTCGATGCAGGTGTCGAGATAAAGCGCGCCCTTCGAACGGCAGAACTCGACCAGCGCGAGGCTCGACACGTCGACAGAGAGATTCACGAGAAAATCGCCCGCCCCGATCAGCGGATCGAGAACCGAGAGATAATTGCCCTGCCGGAGCGGCGTCACCGTGAAAGCGACGCCATAAGCTTCTGCTTCCTCGCGGCCCGCCTCCTCCGCCGTGACGATCGAGATTTGCGATGGCGCGATGTCCAGATGGCGCAGAATGAGCGGCAGCACGCCCTGGCCGATACTGCCGAAACCGACCATCACCATGCGGCCCTTGAAACTTGCGAGTTTCCCGTCGCTCATCGTCACCTCTCACATGTCCACCGGCGCGCCCGGACGCGCGGCATGGCCCCGCAGCATGTCCTAAATGCGCTGCAGGAAGGCTCACGGCAAGAAACTTTTCGGAGACGGAAAATGGTGCCGCTTGGGTGACTCGAACACCCGACCCCCTCATTACGAATGAGGTGCTCTACCAACTGAGCTAAAGCGGCGCCGGGACGGGCGGCGATCCGCCTGTCCGCAAGGGCCCTCAGATACCCCGCCCCGAGCCCTTTGGCAACAGGGAGAAGCGGGCCAAAACCTTTCCGGGGCCTTATTCCGCCCCGGCTTCCTCGCCGGTCTCCTCCTCTGCCCCCTCGTCCGGGGCATCCCCGGCCGGGGCGGCGGGTTCCATGGCGGCAGGCGCAAGCGCCCCGGCCAGGAAGGCGGCCACGGCGGCGGCACTTTCCTCCGCCACTTCCTCCATCGGGATATGGCCGACATTCTCGTAGATCACGAGTTCGGCATGGGGAATGCGCGCCTTGAATTCATGCGCGGCCGAGACAGGAATGAGCCCGTCCCTGTCGCCCCACATGATCAGCGTGGGCATCGAAATCTCGCCGAGCCGGGCAGCGAAAGCCGCCTCGTCCCGCACCGCACTCTGCGCGAAGCGGATACGCGTCGCCTCGCGATTGCCTTCGTGAAGGCTCAGGTCGAAATAGCGCGCCACCATTTCGTCCGTCACCTTGGACTGGTCGACAAAGACCTTGCGCACGCCCTCTTCCACCAGCGAACGCGGCAGCACATAGCGCATCACCTTGCTGATGACGGGCATGCTCGCGATGCGGAAGGCGAGCGGCACATCGTCCGCGTCGCGCTCGACCGGAATGCCCGCGGAGCCGACAAGGACAAGCGCCGAAACGCGTTCGGGATGTTCGAGCGCCACCATGGCCGCGACGCCGCCGCCCATCGAATTTCCGGCGATCGCGAAGCGCTCGGCGCCGACGGCATCCATAACCTCGATCACGAAAGCGGCCATCGCCTCGCGCGAATAATTATCGTCCGGCACCCGGCCCGTGAGCCCGTGTCCCGGCAGATCCATGCTGACGATGCGATATGTCCCGCCAAGCTCGGCCACCCAGGGCTCCCAGGTATGCAGCGAGGCGTTGGAGCCATGCACCAGCGCGAGCACCGGCCCGGCGGGATTGCCCTCGTCGCGAATATGCGCGCTCGCGCCCGAAGGCAGCGTGGCGAATTGCGAGGCGCCGCCCGCATATTTGCCGATGAGCTGCTCGCGCGGCAGATCGAACCGCACCACCGAAATGACGATCACGGCAAATGCGAGCACGATCAGCGTCAGCGTGCCCGCCAGTATGCGTCCTACCATTTACGTTCCCCCCGGGCCTCTTCCGAAGCCCCATCGGCTTCATCGTCAGGCCCCGGATCATCGGGGAGAGGCGGCCGGAAGACAAGCACCTCGCTCGGTTTTTCGGCGGCAGCATCGGCCTCCGGCGCGGCGTCTTCCGCTGCCTCCACGGGGGCGGCGAGCGCCTCGGTTTCGGCCGGCTCCGCCGCTTCGAAGGAAGCCGCGGGCGCCGTCGCGGGCACGGTCCAGCTGAGCCCGTCGAACTCGCCCGTTGCCGGATTGATCGGCGACCAGCGATGCGCGCGATACCCCGCGCCAGACCATTGCGGATCTTCCGGCGCATGAAGCGCACGGGTGAGCCAGCCGCGCGCCGCGCCCCGGTCGCCGAACTCGCCTTCCTCGATCTCCGCCATCAATTCGCAGATGCGCTGTGTCGGCGCTTCGCTCGCGCCGGGACCGGCATAGACCGAAAGCGCATTGCGTGCGCCCGCCCAGTCGCGCGCGAGGATCGCGCCGCGCGCTTCGAGAACGCGGCTTTCGACATGGCCGGGATGGCGCGCGGCAAGCGCCCTTGCCCGCTCCGCCCGGTCATAGCCTGTCTCGCCCTCGATCATATCGAGCCAGACATCGGCAAGATCGGGATGCGGCTCCGCCTTCCAGGCTTCCTCGATGAGCTTCATGCCCTTGCGCAGCTTCCCCGTCGCCGCATGAAGCCGCGCTGCAAGCGCCACCACCGGCGCGAATTGCGGTTCGAGCGACACCGCTTCGCCTGCAAGCTTCGCCGCCCGGCTGAGCGCGGCGTCGCGCGCTTCGCCCGTCTGCGCGCGCGCCGCTTCCTCCGCCGTCATCGCCTTCGCGGCGAGCAGCACCGCGCGGCGGCGGCGCCCGTCGTCGCGCGGAATGAGCTTTGCGGCGACCACGCGGTCGAGCGTCTTGAGCGCGCCGTCCCAGTCTTCTTCCGCCGCCTCGATCTCGAACACGGCTTGCGCCGCCCATGGCGTCTGCGGACGGAGCTCGAAGGCGCGCCTAGCATGAGCAAGCGCCCTGTCGCGGTCGCCCGCGCGCCGCGCCTGGATGAAGAGCCCGCGCAGCCCGAGAAATTCCGTTTCGGGTGCCGCCAGCATCTGTTCGAAATATGTCGTCGCGCCCGCCTCGTCGCCTTCGAGCTGTGCGGCCTGCGCGGCAAGGAGCAGCGTCAGCGGCGGCGCATCGAGCAGCTTGTGCGCCTGCGCCGCATAGCGCTTCGCATCGCCCGCATCGCCGGCGGCGACCGCCACCATGCCGCGCGACAGGGCGAGAAAGCCCTTCTGCTGGCGCCGCTTTTCGAGAAAGGCCGACACGCTTGCCGGCGTCTCGATGAAGCTCACGATAATCCGGTAGATGAATAGCGCGAGAAAGGCCGCAAGCGCCATCGCCGCCACGCCGATCACGAAGCTCGTGCGGATTTCATAGCCCCGCCAATGCATGACGAGCTCGCCCGGATTGTCGGCAAGCCAGATCGCGATGGCGCTGAGCGCGGCGATGATGAGAAAGGTGTAAAGCGCGCGCAGCATGTCAGCCCCTCGCCGCAGCAAGCTGGCCCGCGAGCCGTGCGCTCAGCTCGCGCACGAGGCGGTCCGTTTCAAGCCGCGCCTTCGCATCCGCGATCCAGGGGCCCGCCGCTTGTGCCGCCGGACCGGTGAGCGCTTCCGCTTCCGCGACCGCGCCGCCAAGATCCTGCACCTTCAGGCGCTCTTCCATGCGCGCGACGACGGCTTCCGTCGTCTCGCCGGAAATTTCGCCCGTGCGCCTGATCGTCACCAGCGATTTCGCATTGGAGACGAAGCGCGACCAGAGCCCGTCTTCATCGGCGCGCCGCTCCGCATCGAAAATCGATTGCGCAAGCGAGGGGAAGCGCGCTTCGAGCGCCGCGCGCGTCGGCACGCCCGATTGCGCCGAAGAGGAAAGTGCCTCGAGTTCGGGTTCGTCCGGCAGGAAGGTCCGCACGACGCCGAGTTCCGTTTCGAACGTACCGGCAGTTTCCGCCGCCCGCGCAAGATTGGCGAGCGCAAGGCCAAGCGCTGCCCGCGCGGCTGCGTCGGGGTCTTCCGCCTTCTCCTCAAGCGCCAGCACCCGCGCTTCCATCTTCTCGATCTCGGGCATGAGCGCTGCGAGACGGATATCGAGCGCCTTCACCAGCGCATCGACGCCCTCGACACGCGCGCCGAGCCCTTCGGGCGGCAGCCGCGCTTCCATGTCCGACAGCGACTGCTGCAGCGAGGCGAGGGTCTCGCGCGTATCGCCGAGCGCGGATTTGAGATCGTCCATTTCGCTCGCGGCACTATCGAGCCGTTCATTGATCGCCGCCGCACCGTCCGGCGCGTCGGAAAGCGCCGCGAGATTTCCCTCAAGCGCTTCAAGCCGCGAGGCGAGGGCTGAAAGCGCCTCGCCACTCGCGCCGGTATTTTCTCCCGCCGCCTCTTCGAGCACATCGAGCCGGTCGCCAAACGCGGAAAGCCGTGCTCCGTCATTCTCGCCCGCCGGAAGAACGCCCAGCGCAAAAAGCCCGACCAGCATGGCCGCCGCGCCGCCGATTCCCGCGCCGCCTGCAAGGAGAACGCTCGAATATCCGTTCCCGCCCTTCGCCCGCGTCGCGGCGGGTTCCGGCGCGGCTTCGTTCCCCGCCGCACGGCTTTCCCCGCCGGTCACCTCTTCGGCCACGCCGTCGAGCACCGGCGCTTCCTTGCGGCTCTCGCGCGGGCGGCTGTCGCGCTGCCCGTTCTCGGGCTTCAGATATTCGGCCTCCGCTTCGCCCGGCTTGGCTGCGCTGTCATTACCATTTTTGTTATCTGAATCACTCATGGTGAGGCCTTCTCGGGGGAGGGTTCCGGCATCGCCCTTACTATAGAGAAGCGGGCGGGCCGGGTCAGGTTGAACTTCCGGGAAAAATCAGGCGGAAATAAGCGCGAGAAGCGCATCGAGCGACGGGCTGGCCGCGATCCTTGTTTCGGCAAAAGAGAGCCCGCCCAGTTCTCCGGCCACCGCCGCGGAAAGACAATAGGCCGTGGCGCGCCCGAGGGAAGAGGCAAGCCCTGCCTCCCGCATGAGAGCGGCGAATTGCCCTGCGGTCCGCGGCGAGAAGAAGAGCACGCCATCGATCTCGCCCGCCTTGAGCGCATCGAGCACGGATTCGGGCAGAGCCCTCTTCTCGGCCTCGTAAAGCACCGCGCGCTCGACCTCGAAGCCGCGCGCATCGAGCATCGCCTTGAGGTCGCCCGCGAGAACGCTGCCCGCCGCATGAAGAAGCGGCCCCTTCGCCGGATCGAGCAGACGCGCGACAAGCGCATCGAGCGCCTGCACATCGCCCTCCGCGGCGCGGACCTGCGAGAAGCCTTCCGCCCGCGCCGCGGCAGCACTCCCCTCGCCGACCGCCAGAACCGGAACCGCCTTCAAGGCCGCATCGGCACACCGCGCCAGCGCCCGCGCGCCATTGGCGCTCGTCACCAGAAGCGCCTGCCAGTCGCGCTGCGGCAACGGCACATCGTCGAGATAGTGAATCGAGAGCAAGGGCGCGATCGTTACGTCATGGCCGCGTGCGCGAAGCCCGGCGGCAAGCGCCTCGCTTTCCCGTTCAGGCCGCGTGACGAGGAGCCGCATCTGTCTCACACGCCCGAAAAGAAATTCGGGCCCGCGCGGGATTTGAGTTCTTCGCCCGCATCCTGCCCGAGCGCCACCGCGTCTTGTGCAAGTCCCTCGCGCTCCGTCTCGATCACTTCGCTGCCATCCGGCGTCAGCACCATGCCGCGCAGCCGCATCCGCTCGCCGGAAATTTCCGCAAGCGCGGCAATCGGCGTGCGGCAGGAACCGTCAAGCACGGCAAGAAGCGCGCGCTCCGCCGCAACGCGCAATCCGGTCTCGCCATGATGGATTTTCTGCAGCAGATGAAACGCCTCGTCATCGCCCTCGCGCCGTTCGATACCGATCGCACCTTGCGCCACAGCGGGCAGCATCTCTTCAGGCGCAATCGCCGCCGTGATCCGGTCGGAAAGCGCCATGCGGTTGAGCCCCGCAACGGCAAGGAAAGTCGCGTCCGCCACACCGTCGCCAAGCTTCCTGAGCCGCGTATCGACATTGCCGCGAAAGGGCACGACGTCGAGGTCGGGCCGCCGCGCCTTCAGCTGCGCCGCGCGCCGGAGCGACGAGGTGCCAACCTTCGAGCCCGCAGGCAACGCCGCAAGAGAGGGGGCCTTGAGCGAGATGAAGGCATCGCGCGGGTCTTCCCGTTCGAGCAGGCAGTCGATCGTGAGCCCGTCCGGCAATTGGGTCGGCATGTCCTTCATCGAATGGACCGCGACATCGATCCGCGCATCGAGAAGCTGTTCCTCGATCTCTTCGGTGAAGAGCCCCTTGCCGCCGATCTCCGAGAGCGCCCGGTCCTGCACCCGGTCGCCTGCCGTGCTGATCACGACGATCTCCGTGACCTCTTCCACATGGGCATGGGCGGCAAGCGCGATCCGCCGCGCCACCTCATTCGCCTGGATGAGGGCGAGCTTCGAACCACGGGTTCCGATGCGGTAGCGGCGTTGCATTGAAGGTCTCTGAAGTTGTATGCCAGCGGGAACCCCGCCCGGAGCGGTTCGTTCCGAGGCCCCTTATAGCCCTTTCGTCCGCGAGGCGAGAAGGAAAGCCCGGACGATCCGGGCATTTTTGCCAGAAGAAGCTTCATGAACCGGCCCCTGACCATCCTCGGCATCGAAACGAGCTGCGACGAAACCGCAGCCGCCGTGGTGCGCCGCCCGGCGGGCGGGGGGCGGGGCGAAATCCTCTCCAACGCCGTCTTCTCGCAGATCGAGGCCCATGCGCCATTTGGCGGCGTGGTGCCGGAAATTGCCGCCCGCGCCCATGTCGAGCATCTGGACGGGCTCATCGCCCGCGCCATGAAGGACGCGGGCACGGACTGGGACGATCTGGACGGCATTGCCGCAACCGCGGGGCCCGGCCTCATCGGCGGCGTCATTGTCGGCCTGATGACGGCAAAGGGCATCGCGGCGGCGCGCGGCCTCCCCTTCATCGCGGTCAATCATCTCGAAGGCCATGCGCTCACCGCCCGGCTGACCGACGACCTCCCCTTTCCTTATCTCCTGCTGCTCGTTTCAGGCGGCCATAGCCAGCTTCTCGTGGTCGAGGGTGTGGGGCGCTACCGCCGCCTCGGCACCACCATCGACGACGCGGTGGGCGAGGCCTTCGACAAGGTGGCGAAACTGATGGGGCTCGGCTATCCGGGCGGCCCCGCCGTGGAGCGGATCGCCCGGGAAGGTAACGCGACTCGCTTTCCGCTTCCCCGGCCCATGGCCGGGCGGCCGGGCTGCGACTTCTCCTTTTCGGGCCTCAAGACGGCCGTGCGCCAGTTGGCGGAAGGGCGGGAAACCCTTTCGGAAGAGGACAAGGCCGATATTGCCGCCGCTTTCCAATGCGCGGTGGGCGATGTCCTTTCCGACCGCTGCGAGAACGCCATGGCGGCGGCGAGCGATCTGATCCCGCCCGGCCATCGCCGTCTTGTCGTGGCGGGCGGCGTCGCCGCCAATATGGTGCTGCGCGAGCGGCTGATGGTTTCGGCCCATGCCTTCGGCTATGAATTTATTGTCCCCCCCTTGAAGCTCTGCACCGATAATGGCGCCATGATCGCCTGGGCGGGGGCGGAGCGCATGGCGCTCGGCCTCACCGACCCGATCGACACCGGGCCCCGCGCCCGCTGGCCGCTCGACCCCGAAGCCGCGCCCGCAAGGGGCGCCGGCGTGAAAGCCTGACGGAAGGAAGCCCATGAGCCTGCAGCTTGTTATCCTCAACCAACTGGTTCGCTGGCAGATCAAGCGCCGCTTCCGCAAGAACCCGGACGTGCAATTGCTGCGGCCGCTGATGCAGCAGATGGAAGCGCGGACCTCGCGCCTCCCCGCCGGTATCGCGGTCGAAGACCTCTCCCTTGGCGGCGTGCCCGCCGAACGCCTCTCGGCGCCCGGCGCCGATGAAAGCCGCACCTTCCTCTATATCCATGGCGGCGGTTTCGTCGGCGGCTCGCCCCGCACCCACCGCCCGCTCACCTGGCGCCTGGCGAAGCAGGTGGGCGTGCCCGTCCATGCGATCGACTACCGCCTCGCGCCCGAGCACCCCTACCCGGCCGCGCTCGACGATTGCGTCGCCGCCTATCGCGCCCTGCTCGACAAGGGCTATGCCGCGAAATCGATTGTCGCGGGCGGCGATTCCGCGGGCGGCAACCTGACGCTCGCGCTCGCGCTTCGCCTCAAGGCGGAGGGGCTTCCGCTGCCCGCCGCCCTGGTCTGCCTCTCGCCCGCCACCGACATGACCGGCACCGGCGCCTCGCGCCATGAAAATGCCGAGGCCGATTCGCTGTTCGTCGAGGAGATGTTCGACAGCCTGAAGCCCGCCTATTTCCACGGCCTCGACGAGCGCGACCCCTTCCTCTCGCCGCTTTTCGGCGATGTGACGGGCTTCCCGCCCGTCCTGCTCCAGGTCGGCGAGCGCGAGATGCTGCGCGACGACTCCGTCCGCATGGCCGAAAATCTGAAGGCCGCAGGCGTCGAGACCGTTCTCGAGGTCTGGCCGAAGGTCTGGCATGTCTGGCAGCTCAATGCCGACATGCTGCCTGAAGGCCGCGAGGCCATTACCCACATCACCCGTTTTGCCCGCCAGCACCTTGCCCTGACCTGAAAAAAGAACCCCGCCGCGGGGAGGCGGCGGGGTCAAGCGCCCTCGGGGGGGAGGGCTCGGGGATCACCGGACTTCCGTCGAGGGGAGGGAAGAAGTCCGGTCGAGAAATCTTGCGCGGATCGGCTCAGACGATCTGGACGATGCCCGAGGTCTGTACGATCAGGGCAATCGTGTAGACCACGAGCAACGCGGCGGCGGCTTTGGTGACGACGCGCTCCGCGAGGGGGAGGGTATTCGGGTTCTGCGTCATGGAAGTCTTCCTTGTTTGGCGGCACGGCCGCCGGAAATTCGCTGTTCGCCCGACTCAGACGGCGTACTGGGACGCGATCTGGGCGAGGAAGGCCACGGTGTAGCCGGCCACGGCGATGGTGAGGACGCGGTTCGTCAGCTTGCTGTTCAGTCTGATCATGGCTCGTCTCCTGGTGGTTCGGCAGGGTTGCTTTCCGGGGGTTCCCTGCTGACAGGCTGGATGTAGGACAGGCTTGAATGAAAAACAATGAATAAAACAAAAAATATTCACTGTTCAGCATTCATGTTGCTGCAGCGCAACACAAGCCCGCTCATCGCCCCACGAAAATTACATGATATCAATGGCTTGAATTAAAAATGCGCCGCATCCTTGGTTCAGATGCGGCGCAGCAAAAATAGAGGCTTGTGGATAAGTCTGGAACGATTCAAGCCATGACGGCCTGCTTTTCCGGGTCGATGCAGTCGCAGCCGGCCCGGAGCCCCGCAACGACGATCTGGTAGACGCCTTCAAGCTCTCTTTCGAGCTTCGGCAGCGGCAGGCGCGTGAAAAGCTGGGGATAGGAGAATTTGAGCGTGGCCGCCTGGATCATCTCGGCGGCGAAATCGGGGTCCGGCACACGGAACTCGCCCGAGAGATTGCCGAGTTCGACGATGCGGGCCAGCACCTCGCGCTCCCGCTCCAGACCTTCATTATGGAATTCCGGCCGCTCGGCGGTCACGATCTGGGCCATTTCCACGATTTTCGGGTTTTCTTCCAGCTTGTGGAAGGTTTCGCGGAGATCCATGAACAGGAAATCGTGAAGCCGCTGCGCGGCGGTCCGCCCCGGCGCCGTCAGCACCCGGCCGAGATCTTCCGCCGTCTGGGTCGAGGCCTGGCGGCAGATCGCCTCGGCAATATCGAGCTTTCCCGCGAAATACCGGTAGAGATTGCCCGGCGACATATCGCAATCCACGGCAAGCTCGGCCATGGTTGTCTTGCCATAGCCGTAATGCATGAACCGGCGTTTGGCGGCTTCGAGGATTTTCTGGTGCGTATCGTCCTGAATGCTCATACAGATAGTTTAATGCGCCGAAGTAAATAATCAACGAAACGTTCAATCGTTAGCGCCTGCAACATGAGCCTGTTCGCCGGAGACCTCACTTGAGCCAGAAATACCAGAAGATATCGGTGGTTGGCGGCGGCGCCTGGGGCACGGCGCTGGCCCAGGTCGCGGCCAAGGCCGGGCGCGACGTAGTGCTCTGGGCCCGCGAGGCTGAGGTCGTCGAGGCGGTGAATGCCGCCCATGAGAACCGGACCTTCCTGCCCGGCATCCCGCTCGCCCCCTCGATTCGCGCGACCGGCGACATTGCCGAGGCGGCCCATGGCGACGCCTTGCTGATGGTGACGCCCGCCCAGCATATGCGCCGCATGCTGGAAGAGCTCGCGCCCCATGTGGCAGAAGGAAAGCCTGTCGTGCTCTGCGCCAAGGGCGTCGAGCAATCGACCAGCCAGCTGCTGACGGAAGTTCTGGCCGAGGCCATGCCCCTCGCCCTGCCTGCCGTGCTCTCGGGCCCGAGCTTTGCGGCGGAAGTCGCGCGCGGGCTGCCGACGGCGGTGACGCTGGCCTGCGAGGACGAGGCGGTGGCCGAAACCCTTGTCCATGCGATCGGGCTTGCCACCTTCCGCCCCTACTACTCCTCAGACCTCATCGGCGCCGAAATCGGCGGCGCGGTGAAGAACGTCCTCGCCATTGCCTGCGGCATTGTCGAGGGCAAGAAATTCGGCGACAGCGCCCGCGCGGCTCTCACCACACGCGGCTTCGCGGAGCTGACGCGGCTCGGTCTTGCGCTTGGCGCAAAGCCCGAAACGCTGGCGGGGCTTTCCGGCCTTGGCGACCTCATCCTCACCTGCAACTCGCCGAAATCGCGCAACATGTCGCTCGGCCTCGCGCTTGGCGAAGGCAAGACGCTGGAAGAGATCATGGGCGCGCGCAATTCGGTCAGCGAGGGCGTGCACTCCGCCACCGCCGTCGTGGCGCTTGCCCGCCGCTACGGTATAGAAATGCCGATCGCCGAAGCGGTGGCGAATATCGTGACCGGCCGCGCCGGCGTCGATGAAACCATCGCGGCGCTGCTCGCCCGCCCCTTCCGCAGCGAAACCTGAAAACGGAAACCGACATGCTCTTCTGCCTCATCTGCACCGACAAGCCGGACGCGCTCGACCTGCGCCTCGCCAATCGCGAAGCTCACCTGAAGTACTGGGGCGAGGCAGGTTGTGTGAAGATCGGCGGGCCATTCACCAATGACGATCAGAGCGTCATGAACGGCTCCATGCTGGTGATCGATGTAGCCGATCGCAGGGCGGCGGAAAAACTCGTCGAGAACGATCCCTACAACAAGGCGGGACTTTTCGCGGCGACGGAAGTGCGCGCCTGGAAATGGCTGCTCGGCCCGAAGGACTGAAGATCATGGCTTACTGGCTTTTCAAATCCGAACCGTCCACCTGGTCCTGGGAGGACCAGAAGAAAAAGGGCGCCAAGGGCGAGCCCTGGAACGGCGTTCGCAATTATCAGGCGAACAACAACATGAAGGCGATGAAAAAGGGCGACCTCGGCTTCTTCTACCACTCGGTGGATGAGAAGCGGATGGTCGGCATCGTTCGCGTCATCGAAGAGCACCGCCCGGACCCGACCGATGAAAGCGGGCGCTTCGGCCTCGTCACCATCGAAGCCGTTTGCGATTTGCCGAAGCCCGTCACACTTGCCGATGTAAAGGCCGAACCGGCGCTTGCCGAAATGGCGTTGCTGAAACAGTCGCGCCTGTCCGTACAGCCCGTGCGCGCCGATGAATGGAAGCTGCTCTGCAAGATGGGCGGGCTGAAGAAGGCGCCGTGACGGGAACGGAAATCTGCGCGCTTGACGATCTCGACGATCCGGGCGCGCGTGGCTTCACGCTCGATGAGGGAAAGTCGCGCCGCGATATCTTCCTTATACGGAAGGAAGGCGCCGTCTTCGCCTATTTGAACCGTTGCCCCCATGCGAACCAGCCGCTCGACGCAAGGCCCGGCCGCTTTCTCACGATGGATGAAACGCAGATCATCTGCGGCGGCCACGCGGCCCTTTTCCGCATCGAGGACGGCCTCTGCACCGGCGGACCTTGCGCGGGGCAACGCCTTGAGCCCATCGCGGTGGATGTGGTGGACGGAATGGTGCGGATCGCGGACTAGGCTTTAAACCATCGCCTTGCGAAAACCTACCCGGCCTATCAGCCGTCATTGCGAGGAGCGAAGCGACGAAGCAATCCAGGGCCGCTTGCTCCGCGCTCGCCGCCCTGGATTGCTTCGCTCCCTGACGGTCACTCGCAATAACGTTTATTTTAATTACTCACCAAGACAAAATTACTCCACCTCGAATTTCCTGAAGTCCTCGATCAGCCCTTCGGCCGAAAGCGCGATAAGCTTCTCGCCATCCCTGGGGTCCGCAAGCGAGGGGTCGGAGCCGATGCGGCCGTCCGGGAAGGCGGCGCGGTAGCTTTCCGCATCCGTATAGCGGCCCCAGGGCGCGACCTTCGGGCTCATCTCGGCATCCTTCACGGCATGGGGATGCAGAAAATAGGTGACGGCGATTTCGGACGGCGTCGCGTGAACGCCATGCGAGGCGCCATAGCACTTCTGGCAGAATTCCATCACCGGCTTGAAGTCCCACCAGTTGGCGCGCTTGCACTTCACGGGGCCGCGATTGCTCGCCGCATTGGCAAGCGACTGGTCGGCATAGATTTCGGCGAAGGCGGCCTCGATGGTCGCGA
>PNMC01000032.1 GCA_013823365.1 Parvibaculum sp.
AGGATGGATGACCAGCATGTTTTCGCCCTCATAGAAGCAGTCGACGGGGCAGACTTCCACGCAATCCATATATTTGCAGCGGATGCAGGCTTCGGTCACGACATAGGTCATCGCAGTCTCCAGTGGCGCGGCAGGCAATCGCCGTCACGTCGATCGGGGTTGTCCCCCGAACCTCTCAATCCTTCCGGGGCGGCAGGCCGAGCCTGGCCATGACGCGCTGGCGCGCCTCGCCCGACTGGCGGTCGGGAACGTATATCAGGCCGGCAACGCGCCGCAACAGATTGGCTTCATAGTCATCGAGAACGCCGTCGGCATAGACGACTTCCCACATTCTCTCGATCAGCTGGACCCGTTCATCCTCGCTATAGGCCTGTTTTACCGACTGGGTCCAGCGATGGAGATCGAGGGTTTCGGCCTCTTCCGTCCGGGCCGCGTCGATCAGGGCGCCGACCTCGTCAGGAGCGAGCTCGAAACACTCGCTCACGATCCGCCGGATCGTTTCTTTTTCCTCGGGGCCGAAATCCGCATCGGCCGTCGCCGCGCGCACCAGCAGCGCCACGACCGCGACGCGCAGATCTTCAGCTTCGTCGCGTTTTTCCTCGGCTGCGCCGAGCAGGAAAGATTTGATCTTGGTCAGCATTGAATTTCACTTACAGGGCGCGGAAGTAATTTTCAACCACGCAAATAATTGTGAATTAGCCCTCATTCTTCAGGGCGTCGATGGCGCGGCGATCCTTCTTGGTGGGGCGTCCGGTGCCGGGCTCCCGGTCCGCTGACCTTGCCTCTTCGGACCTCGCCGCCACCGCCGCGGGCGGGTCGAGGTCTTCATAGAGCGCGCGCGCTTCCGGCGCGGGGCCGCGCCGGACCGGCAGGGCGACAATCTTCACAACGCGAATATGGGGGCCGAGCGGGAAAGTGAGTATGTCGCCGGGCCGGACCAGACGGCTTGCCTTGGCGATCCGCTCTCCGTTCACGCGGAGCTTGCCCGTTTCGACGAAACCGCTTGCAAGCGACCGGCTCTTCAGGAAACGCGCCTGCCACAGCCAGCGGTCGATGCGTTGCCCGGGAAGTCCGGTGACTTCGCCCATACCGTCAGTTCGTCCGGTTGCGCTCTTTCAGCACGGCGAGGGCGGCAAAGGGCGAATCCGGGTCGGGCTCGCGGTCGCGCGTCTTCGGTTTGCCGAAGCTGTAGTCGCGTGGCTTGTCATGTTTGCCGTCGCGGCGCGGCGGCTTGCCGCCCTGGCGGTGCCTGTTTTCCTGTTTGCGGCCTTCATGTTTGCCGCCTTCCTTGCGCGCTTCGCCTTCGCGGCGTTCGGTCTGTTGCGCAGGCGCTGCGCCTTGCGTGCGATTGGCGTTGCGCTCGCGGCGAGGCTTGCGGTTCTGCTCGCCGTGGCGCCGCCGCGACGGGCGCCAGATTTCCATTTCCACGGGTTCCGCAGGCGATGCATCGGCTTCAGCGGGCTCCGCGCTGCTTTCCTGCGGGGCAGCTTCGGCTTGCGGCTCGGTCGCCTCCGCCGCGGCTTCGATGGCGGCGGGTTCTTCGGCTACCGCTTCACGGGCCGCACCTTCTTCTTCCACGGACGCCGTATCGGCGGTGGGCGCTTCGGCCTGGGCCTCCGCTTCGGCGGGCGCCGCGTCCCCGGACGCAGGTTCGGCCACTACGGCTTCAGGCGCTGCCCCTTCTTCCTTTGCGGGCGGAACATCGGCGGCAGGCGCTGCCGGCTTCGGCGGCACGATTTTCTCGAGCTGCGAGCGATAGCCGAGGCCGCGCAGGAGGCCGGCGAATTCCTCGCCCGAGCAGCCGACAAGCGACATCATGTCGGGCGTCACGACGAAACCGCCATTATAGGCGCGCGACGCGATCACCGGCCGAATGAGGTCCGCAACGCGTTCCAGCATGTCGAGGCGAACGGCCCGTGCACCGCAGACGCGAAAACCAAGCGCGGCATAGAAGCCCTGCGGCGCATTCGGATCGGCGGGAACCGAGGTGAGGCCGGGCGCAGGCGCAGCGGGCAGAGCCGCGAGCGGGTCTTCGACGTCTTTCCGGGACAGGGCCCAGAGCGTGAGCTTGAGGCGTGCCGGCGCGGGCTTGAGCAAGGCCGGAATGAAAACCGAATAGGCACCGAAGCGCACACCATGCTTGCGGAGCTGGCCGCGCGCCGCCTGATCGAGCGTCCGCACATCCTCCGCGACGGTTTCGCGGGCCAGTGTGCCGAGATTTTCGACGAGCTGGAAAGCGATGCCGCGGGCGAGGCCTTCGATATCGGCAGCATCGCGAAGCGCGACCAGGGGTGCAAGAACCTGCGCCACATGCATTTTCAGCCACGCTTCGAGGCGGGCCTGCACGGCTTCCTTCGCGGGACCGTTCAGCTGTTCGCCGGCGATCAGCTCCACGCGCGGCAGCAGAATATTGTCGCTTCCCCTGAGATCGGCGACCGGATGTCCCGCCCAGACGATGCGGCCGTGTTCCGACAGGGCAATGTCGGCATCGGGCGCGGTCACGAGGCGTTGCGCACGGGCCGCAATTTCAGAACCGAGTGCCTGATCGGCGGCGGCGCGAAGCACCCTTGCCTGCTCGCCATCGGCGCGCGGATCCGGCACGAATACAAACCCCTCGAGATGGCCGGCATACTCGCCCTCGACCAGAACCTCGCCATCGCCATTTACAGCCGCCATAAGATCCTCGTTCTGGCGCAAACGTTTCATCAATACGCTGGTGCGCCTGTCGACAAAGCGTTGCGTCAATCGCTCGTGAAGTGCGTCGGACAGCCTATCCTCTATCTTACGCGCGCGCTCCTGCCAATGCGCAGGATTGTGCAGCCAATCCGGCCGGTTGGCCACATAGCTCCAGGTGCGCATATGGGCGAGGCGCGTCGCCAGCACGTCGATGTCGCCGTCGGAGCGGTCGAGCTTGCCGATCTGGCGGTCAAGCCAGTCTTCGGGGATGTGGCCGGGCATGTCGCCACCCGGTTCCATCAGGAAAAGATAGAGGCGTGTGAGAAGCGATGCATGTTCGCTGGCGAGCGTCTTGCGGAAGTCCGGCACTTGCGCAACTTCCCACAAACGGCGGATCGCGTGGGGCGAACGCGCCAGTGCGGCGACTTCGGGTGTGCGGCTCATGCGTTCCAGCGCTTCGAGATCGTCTGCCGTCTGGGCCCGCATCAGCCCCGCACGGGCGGGCGGCGCCTCGAGGCTGCGGATCAGCGCGGGGACGCTCGCGAAATCGAGATGAGAATTGCGCCACTGGAAGACGCGTTCAGGCTCGAACTGATGGTTCTCGATGCGGGAGATCACGTCCTCGGACAAGGAGGCTGCATCGCCGGTCGTGCCGAATGTGCCGTTATTCATGTACCGCCCGGCCCGCCCCGCGATCTGGGCCAGCTCGGCCACGCTCAAGGGGCGGTGCTGGTGTCCGTCGAATTTCTGCGTCGAGGCGAAGGCGACATGGTCGACATCCATGTTGAGGCCCATGCCGATCGCGTCGGTCGCGACGAGGAAGTCCACCTCGCCCGATTGATAGAGCGCGACCTGTGCATTGCGGGTGCGCGGGCTCAGGGCGCCCATGACGACGGCCGCGCCGCCACGCTGGCGGCGGATCAGTTCGGCAATGGCGTAAACCTGATCGGCGGAAAAGGCGACGATGGCGGAGCGGCGCGGCAGGCGCGTGATCTTTTTCGAGCCTGTCCAGGAGAGCTCCGAGAAGCGCGGGCGGTTCACGAAGCGCGTATCGGGCAGCAATTTCTGGATCAGGCTGCGGGCCGTTTCGGAGCCGAGCATCATCGTCTCGGAGCGGCCGCGCGAGCGGAGCAGGCGGTCGGTGAAGGTGTGGCCGCGTTCCCGGTCCGCCGCGAGCTGGATTTCATCGACGGCGAGGAACTCAACCTCCCGGTCAAGCGGCATGGCCTCGACAGTGCAGATGTAGTAGCGCGCCGAGGCGGGGAGGATTTTCTCCTCGCCGGTAATCAGCGCAACGGCGCGCGGGCCCTTTACCTTCACGACCCTGTCATAGACCTCGCGGGCGAGAAGGCGGAGCGGCAAGCCGATCATGCCACTCTCGTGGCCCATCATCCTTTCGATGGCGAGATGCGTCTTGCCGGTGTTGGTCGGACCCAGCACGGCCGTGATGCGGCGGCGCTCCGCGATCCCGTCGCGCAGTCTTTCGTCGGCAGTCTGGAGGGGTCCGGTACTCATGATCGAGAGCGCACCTTCCGCGCAATTGAAAGCCGACGCAAGGCCTGCACGCGTTAACTACCGGCCCGTTAACGATCGGAATATTGGGCGAACGAACAGGGTCCGAATCGCTGACCGCATCGTTTTCCGGCTTCGTTCACGGCTAAATCTTGTGTGTGGCCAAAGGTTTAGGCGGACAAAACGTTAACGCGATTTTTTGCCGCGCCTTCCCCAGCGTCGCCGCGCCTGCTGACCGGCATGCTCTCCGCCCGGTCTTTAAGAAACTGGACTGCTGTCTATAGTGGCTCTCATCGACATCGCAAAACAACCTCCGGTCCCGCTGCGGATAAAGGAGGAGAGGGAGGCTTCCATGGATTTCAGGATTCCGAAGGAGATCACGGATTATCTCGCCGTGCTCGACGATTTCATCGAGAGGGAAATCAAGCCGCTTCAGGCGCAGGACGACAATGAGCGCTTCTTCGATCATCGTCGCGAACATGCCCGCACCGACTGGGACAATGAAGGGCTGCCGCGGCACGACTGGGAAGAACTGCTTGGCGAGATGCGCCGCCGCGCCGACAAGGCGGGGCATCTGCGCTTCGCGCTGCCGAAGGAATATGGCGGCAAGGACGGCAGCAATCTCGCCATGGCCGTGATCCGCGATCACCTCGCGGCGAAGGGCCTCGGCCTTCACAACGATCTTCAGAACGAAAGCTCGATCGTCGGCAATTTTCCGACGGTGCTCATGTTCCGCGATTTCGGCACGGAGGAGCAGAAGAAGAAATTCATTCAGGGTTCGCTTGACGGGTCGGTCCGCGTCGCCTTCGGTCTCACCGAGCCGGATCACGGGTCGGATGCGACCTGGATGGAAACTTCGGCCAAGCGCGAGAAGCGCGATGGCGTCGACGGTTGGCTCATCAATGGCGAGAAGATGTGGAACACGGGACTCCATGTCGCGACACACGACTTCGTGTTTGCCCGCACGAGCGGAAAGCCCGGCGATGCGCTCGGCATCACCTGCTTCATCGTGCCGATGGATGCGGCCGGCGTGCAGATCGAGGAATATCTCTGGACCTTCAACATGCCGACGGACCATCCGCGCGTCTCGTTCAAGAATGTCTGGGTGCCGGAAGGCTCCTATCTCGGCGATCCCGAGCGGGGTCTCGAACTCGCGCAGCACTTCGTGCATGAGAACCGTATCCGGCAGGCGGCCTCCGGCGTCGGCGCGGCGCAATATTGCATCGAGCAGAGCGTTGCCTATGCGAAACAGCGCAAGCCCTTCGGCAAGCCGCTTGCTTCCAATCAGGCGATCCAGTTCCCGCTCGTCGAAGCCCATACCGAATGCGAGATGATCCGCAATTTCATCTACAAGACGGCATGGGAAATGGACCAGATGTCGAAGCCCGAGGTCGCGAAGTATCTCTCGGACCGGGTTTCCATGTGTAACTACCGGGCGAACCGCCTCGTCTGCCAGGTGGCGGATCTCGCGATGCAGGTGCATGGCGCGATCGGCTATTCGCGGCACAAGCCTTTCGAGCATATCTATCGCCACCACCGGCGCTATCGCATCACCGAAGGTTCGGAGGAGATACAGATGCGCAAGGTGGGCGGGCACCTCTTCGGCTTTCTCGGGTCGAACAAGCCGGCAAAGGCCGCCGAATAATTTCGCGGTTGAACGCGAGCGGACGGGGCCGTCACGCCAGAGGCGTGGCGGCCTTTCTTTCATCCGCGGTCCAGACGAGGCGCCAGTGAGGCAGCGTCATCCTCGCGGTCGTGCCACGGCCGAAATCGCTCTGGAGGTGAAAGCTGCCGCCATGCATCTCGATCAGCGACTTGGTGATGGGCAGGCCGAGGCCGGTGCCGCCATGTTGCCTGGCACTGGAGTCATCCACCTGACCGAACGGCTCCAGTACTTCCTGCAATTTGTCGGCGGGAATGCCGATGCCGTTGTCGCTGACGGTGAGTTCGAGATCGCCTTCTTCGAGCACACGGGCCTCGATGTCGATCCGGCCGCCCTCGGCCGTGAACTTCGCCGCGTTGGAGAGGAGGTTCAGCATCACCTGGCGCATGGCGCGCTGGTCTGCCCGAAGCGCCGGTATGCGGTCCGGCAAGGTCAGCGCGACGGTCTGGTTCTTTTCGATCGTGCGTGCCCGCATCATCTCGACGGACCAGCGCAACACCTCGGCGAAGTCGATCTCCTCTTCCTCAATGGCGTAGCGCCCCGCCTCGATTTTCGAAATATCCAGGATATCGTCGATGACATTGAGAAGATGGCGGCCGCTGTCCTGAATGTCATTGGTGTATTCGACATAGCGTTCGACGCCGAGAGGGCCGAACATCTGCTGCCGCATGATTTCGGAGAAGCCGATGATGGCATTCAACGGTGTCCGGAGCTCATGGCTCATATTCGCAAGGAACTTGGTTTTGGCGCGGTTGGCGAGCTCTGCCGCCTCGGTCGCGCGCCGCAGATTTTCTTCCGACCGGCGGCGCTCGATTGCGATGCTGCACAGATGTGCGGTGCCGGTGAGGAAGTCGTCTTCCCATTTTCCGGGCTTCTTCGCGAAGGGAAAATAGAGGGCGAAGGCGCCGATGACCTTGCCGTTATGCGAAAGGATCGGCTGGAACCAGAGCGACTGGATGCCGGCCTTGCGCATATAGGAGGAGACGAGCGCGCCATGCTCCTCGTCGTGAAGATTGGTCACGACGATGCGCGTGCCCGTCATTGCAATCTGGCCGAAGGGTCCTTCCTTCTCCTGCTTCCAGAATTCGCCGACCCATTCGCTGAAATCGTCCGGTAGGTTCGGTGCGGCGCAGGTCAAGAGATCTTCCTGATCGTTCAGGAGGAAAACAGCCGCGCGTCCCTGCGGGTTCGTTTCTTCCGCGCCGAGCGCCAGGCGCTTCATGACCTCGGCAAGAGGTTCTCCGGTCGCCAGCGCCTGCAGCACCTGAAACTGGCAACGCTGTTCGGTCTCCGAGCGCTTGCGGGCGGTAATGTCGCGAAGATTGATGACATAGCCGCGCACATTCTCGTCGTTCAGCAGATTGGTCAGCGTAGCTTCGATCCAGAGCGAAGAGCCCCGATGGTCAGGCACGACAAGTTCGTAGCTGCGCGACGGTATGCCTTTACCCGGTGCGGACGCCGAGGTGTTGACAATGTCTTCGCGCTGTTCCTCGGTCAGAAGTCCGAGACTGTTCATGCCGATCAGCGCTTCCGGTTCGAGTCCGAGTTTTGCGGCGGCCGGGGAGGCATACTGGATCACCGCATTCGCGTCCGTGACGAGCACCACATCGAAGGCGTTTTCCACCAGTGCGCGAAAATGGTGCTCCCGGCGCTTCAGCTGGTCGTTCGCTTCCTCCGCCTGACGGCGTGCGGTTTCGGAAATGTCGCGTGCATGACCGAGGTCGCGGATGAGGTCGGCATTGCGGAATCTGAGTTCCAGCGTTTCAGTTGCCGCCTGCCTCTGCTGCGCCGCCAGCCTCAGCAGATAGAGGTAGGTGGGAATGCAGGCAATTCCGAGAGCGAGATAAGTGCCTTCGCCCGTCAGGATACAGGCGCCGACAACACCGCCCATGACCGGCAGGGAGACGGCGAGCGTGATCGGCTTCAGGTGAAAGGCCGTCTGGGAGGCCATCACAACATGCACGACCAGCACCATCAGGATGGCAAAGTTCTGAAGGTCGCCGCCCGCATTCCAGAACAATGGAAGGATGCCGAGCCAGACGATGTTCATCAGCCAATAGCGGGCGGTCGTCGATCCGATCCAGCCGCCGATACTTTCGGGCCGGACGTCGGTGTCGAAATAGCGGTTCTGATAGACGTAGTACTCGATATGGATGCCCAGAATCGTGAGCCACCAGAGCGCGACGGCCCAGAGCGGCGCCGACGGCGTCAGCGCCAGGGCGAGCACGCCGCTTATCAGGGGGAAGAAAATCGGCAGCACGCGATAGGAGAGCATGATCGCGTGGAATTGCCCGAGCCGCACGTCGTCTGCGCGGAGCCCGGCGGAGCCGGCCGCGGCCGTCAAGTCGTCCGAGCTTTGCCCGTTCGCGCTGGCCAGAGCCATACCCTCATCTCTGATGCCGGAGCCTTGCATCGCGCAAGGAGGTCTAGACCGGACCTCCAACCGCCTTCCGGTTTATCGGAGCGGGGTAAAGTTTCCCTGAATCGCCGGGTCCGGAACGGATAAGGCCCCCGCCTTTCGAGCGGGGGCCTTATCAACCGTTAACCTTGATTGTGTTCAGTAGGGGGTGGGCGCTGTAGGAATATCCCGCCGTGTTGGGGCGGGGCGGCGGCCTTCGACCACGCAGCTCCGGAGCACGTCCTGATCGGGCTCGCTGGTTGCGGACCAATAGCTGGGAACCCAGCTCGAGGCGAGCTGCTCGGAGCGTGCGCTTTCCTCCCTAGTCAAGGTGTTGTTGAACGCCTCCCTGACGGCAGGATCGGGTTGCACGCCAAGCGCCAAGAGGCGGGCGTTGCGGGTATACAGTCTGGCCCATTTTGCCCCCTCGACCGGGTTCTGCTCCACGCCTTCTCCCCGAACATAGAGAAGCGCCATTACCTTCTGGGCGTCCGCCCAGCCGGATTCGGCTGCACGGCGTATCCATTCTGCCCCTTCTGCAGCGTCTCCCGCAGCAATGTGGCACTGCCCGAGCGCGGTCTGGGCGCCTTCATAGCCATGTCCGCGATAGGCGAAACAGGTGAGTACGTTCATCGTATTGTCGTCGCAGTCGCCTGAAGTCGCGCGGCTTATGGCGCTGGCATAGAGGGTGCCCGAGGGATCCTGCTCGGCAAGGGTTGGAACAATGCGGCCGTCTGAATCGCGCTTGCGCGCGGAGCCACTCCCGCCACAGGCAGTTAGAGTGAACGCCGCGGCGCAGAGGATGACGAGGAGACCGACACGGGAGCCGAGTTGAATGTTACACACGCTCATATTGCTTTCTGTATCCCCACATTTTGCTTCCGGACGAGGCGCTTGCCGGACCGACCCCATTCTACCGGGCCCGAAGGCGGATTTGCACAACCAATGTATGGTTCCAGCTGGCGCATTTCGTGTCCTCTTGCCGCGCCTCGCTCCGCTGCACGGTGCCGGAGCGCCGCCGGTGACGCAACGAAATTGCGGTCTTGCACGCCATTCCTTCTGGCGGTTTGACCGGCGTGGCCCCTTCCCGGATACTCCGCGCGTTTTTGGGGCCTTTGCGCGGGCATGTTAGGCTTCGGCAGGCAAAATCCGGCAATTCCGTGAGTAGAGAGACGATGACGAACAAGAAGACGCTCAAGGACTGGGAAGCAGCGGTCGAGAAGCAGACCAAAGGCGCGGGCTCGTCATCGCTCGTCTGGAAGACGCCGGAAGGCATCGATGTGAAGCCGCTCTACACGGCCGAGGACATGGAGCGCATTGCCGCTGAGGGCTATGAGGCGAATACATTGCCCGGCCTTGCGCCCTATACGCGCGGCCCGCAGGCGACGATGTATGTCGGCCGTCCCTGGACCATTCGCCAGTATGCGGGCTTCTCCACGGCGGAGGAATCGAACGCCTTCTATCGCCGCAATCTCGCGGCCGGTCAAAAGGGACTCTCGGTCGCCTTCGATCTTGCGACCCATCGCGGTTACGACAGCGATCATCCGCGCGTCCTCGGCGATGTCGGCAAGGCGGGCGTGGCGATCGACAGTGTCGAGGACATGAAAATCCTCTTCGACCAGATTCCGCTCGACGAAATGTCCGTCTCGATGACGATGAACGGCGCGGTGATCCCGATCCTCGCCAATTACATCGTCGCCGCCGAAGAGCAGGGTGTGACGCCGGACAAGCTCGCCGGCACGATCCAGAACGATATTCTGAAAGAGTTCATGGTGCGGAACACCTATATCTATCCGCCCGAACCTTCGATGCGCATCATCTCCGACATTATCGGCTTCTGTTCGAAGAACATGCCGAAGTTCAACACGATCTCGATTTCCGGCTATCACATGCAGGAAGCGGGTGCGACGCAGGTTCAGGAGCTTGCCTTCACGCTTGCAGACGGGCGCGAATATGTGCGCGCGGCGCTCGCGGCGGGGCTCAATGTCGACGAATTCGCGCCGCGGCTCTCCTTCTTCTTCGCGATCGGCATGAACTTCTTCATGGAAGTCGCGAAACTCCGCGCCGCGCGCCTGCTCTGGTCGCGCATCATGTCGGAGTTCAATCCGAAGGATGCGAAATCCTCGATGCTGCGAACGCATTGCCAGACGTCCGGTGTGTCGCTCACCGAACAGGATCCCTACAACAACGTCATCCGCACCACGGTCGAGGCGATGGCGGCGGTGCTCGGCGGCACGCAGTCGCTGCACACCAATGCGCTCGATGAGGCGATTGCCCTGCCGACGGATTTTTCCGCCCGCATCGCGCGCAATACGCAGCTTGTCATTCAGCATGAGACGGGTATCACCAATGTGATCGATCCGCTCGGCGGTTCCTATTACATCGAAAGCCTTACGCATTCGCTCGCGACCGAGGCATGGAAGCTCATCGAGGAAGTGGAAGAACTCGGCGGCATGACGAAGGCCGTCGAAAGCGGCATGCCGAAGCTCAAGATCGAAGAGGCTGCCGCGCGCAAGCAGGCCCGGATCGACCGCGGCGAGGAAGTGATTGTCGGCGTCAACAAGTACCGGCTTTCGAAGGAAGATCCGCTCGAGATTCTCGATATCGACAATGCGAAAGTGCGCGAGGCGCAGATCGCGCGGCTGAAGAAAATCCGCGCCACGCGGGACGAGACGAAGTGCAAGGCCGCCCTCACGGCGCTCACCGAAGGCGCGCGGGGCAACGGCAATCTGCTCGCTCTCGCCGTCGACGCGGCGCGGGCGCGTGCCACGGTCGGCGAAATTTCGGATGCCATGGAAGAGGTCTTCGGGCGTCACCGCGCCGAGATCAAGTCGATCTCGGGCGTCTATGCCCAGGCCTATGAAGGCGATGAGGGTTTCATGCAAATCTCGAAGGACATCGAGGCGTTCGCGGAAGCGGAAGGCCGCCGGCCCCGTATCCTGGTTGTGAAGATGGGCCAGGATGGACATGACCGCGGCGCGAAGGTGATCGCGACCGCCTTTGCCGATCTCGGCTTCGACGTCGACGTCGGCCCGCTCTTCCAGACGCCGGAAGAAGCGGCGCGCGATGCGATTGAAAACGACGTGCATGTGATCGGGATTTCGAGCCTTGCCGCCGGTCACAAGACGCTTGTGCCCGCGCTCTCCAAGGCGCTGAAGGATGAAGGTGCCGACGACATCCTCATCATTTGCGGCGGCGTGATCCCGCAGCAGGATTACGAGTTCCTCAAGAAGGCGGGCGCTTCCGCCATTTTCGGACCGGGCACGAATATCCCGGTGGCGGCCAGCGAAATTCTGGCGCTGATCCGCGAGAAAAGGCGCAAGGCCGCCTGATTGCCGCAAAATCCGGCACATCCGGAATCTGCACAAGAATTGGCCCTCGCTGCGTCAAAAGCGCGCTGAGGGCCGGTTGCGCTTGCAACCTTTTTCGCACTGCAATAATTGCTCGCGCTTGAAGCGATCGGCCAAAGAGCCGACCGGCACGGCACGCGTCTGGCTCGACGATCTCTGAGCGACGCCCAAGGGCCCTGCCTGGCATTGCCGTGCCCTCCCGATGTGGAAACCGGGAACACACGGCGCCGCAGATGGATCATTGCTGAGAGATCTCTGGAGGTGCGATGAGCGCCGGAGAAAATATTGCGCGTTCGCCGCGCGAGCGGCTTGCCGAGACGAACGACCCGGCCGAGAAGCAGCGCGTCTATTACGAGATGCTTGCGGAGCGCCTTCAGTCGTTGCTCACCGAAATCGAGGAATCCGGCACGGCGCCGGATGACGATCTCGTGGTCCGCCTGCGCGACCTTCACAAGGAAGTCGCCCCGAAGGCCCTCGCAAAGCCGCGCCGTTCCGCCTGAGCCTGCGTCCTATCGCATGGCCGTATCGACGCGGTCTGCGTCGTCGCGGGGGTCGTGCCGGAGCTTCACGATATCCATCACTGCGGCGCCTATCGGCGTTCTCACCTGAATCCGCACCGGGATATAGAGGCTCTCGCCCTCGATCTCGGCCAGCCATATCCGCGTATTGTCGCGTTGCTGCAGCATGGTCGTGAACTTGCCCTGCCGCATGCCCGTGCGCGGATTGACATGCACCGAGCAGACGATGGCATCGCCGCTATAGCCCTTGTTGCGGGTCGTCACCTGATCTTCCCGATCGTAGGAAAGTTGCAGGTCGTAGCGGCGCTTCCCGTCATAGACGGGGATACGCCGGTCGCAGGGATTGCTGTCGGCCGATACGGGAAGCAGCAGCGCGCTGACGGGATCGAGCGCGTTCCGCCGTTCGAAGGGCAGCACCTCGATCGCATCCTCTTCCGGCGGATCGAAAACCGGTGTCGGCAGGCCCGAACCGTCATAGGTGATCTCGCGATGCTTCACCTTGCCCTTTTCATCGGAAACGAAGGCGAAACGCGAGGGCCGCAGGCCGTCATCCGCGAGCTCGCCCTCGCTCGTCATGTTCCATTGCGCGTTGTAGAAGCGGGCAGGCATGCCGGCGATGCCGAGCTGGCTTTTCACGAAATAGCCGTCATCGGTCAAGGCCGCGTCGATCGAGCCCTCCGCCGCCATGAAGCCGCCGATATAGATGGTGTAGTCGGCGCTGATATTGGGGTCGGGCGCAGGCGCGCCAGCCGGATCCGTCGCGGCGGACAAGGCCGTCGTCGAGAGCAGCAGGGCGGCGCCGAAAACGGCGGAGCCAGCGGAAATGCGCTTCTTGAATGCCAACTCAGGTCACCTCGCTCATTCGGCGTTATGCCTGCGGCCATGATCGCGGACTGTGCCTGAACCCAGGATGAACGGGCCGGTTCCGCTGGGTCAGGTTGCGCGAAGGCTGGACGGACCCCTTACAGCCAAGTATGCAACTGGAAGCATGAGCGGAACAGAGAAAAAGCAGGCGATTCGCCAGTCCTACAGCCGCGACCTGCCGGATGCCGGGGCGCTTGCCGAGGGCATTCGCGAGGGCAGCCGGACGGCGCTGGCGCGGGCCATTACGCTGGTCGAATCGTCGCGCGCCGATCATCAGGAGATCGCCCAGACGCTTCTTGCCGATCTTCTGCCCGATACGGGCAAGGCTGTGCGGCTCGGTCTTTCCGGGGCGCCGGGCGTCGGCAAATCGACCTTCACCGAGGCCTTCGGCCAGTATTTGACGGGCGAAGGGCACAAGGTCGCCGTGCTTGCCATCGATCCTTCCTCCGCGCGTACCGGCGGTTCCATCCTTGGCGACAAGACGCGGATGGAGCTTCTGGCGCGCAATCCCAATGCCTTCATCCGCCCCTCGCCTTCGGGCGGTACGCTTGGCGGTGTCGCGCGCCGGACGCGCGAGGCGATGCTGCTGACGGAGGCGGCGGGCTACGACGTCGTGATTATCGAGACGGTCGGCGTCGGCCAGTCCGAGACGGCGGTCGCCGACATGGTGGACATGTTCATTCTTCTGCTCTCGCCGGGCGGCGGCGACGAGCTGCAAGGCATCAAACGCGGGATTATGGAACTTGCCGACCTGATTGTGGTCAACAAGGCCGATGGCGACCTTATCCCGGCCGCAAAGCGCGCCCAGATCGAGTACAAGACGGCGCTTCATCTGATGAGGCCGAAAAGCGCTCACTGGATACCGCATGTGCTGCTTGCCTCCGCCCTCAAGGGTCAGGGGCTCACGGAAGTCTGGAAGGCGGCCTGCGACCACCGGGCGGCGCTTGAAGGGGCAGGGGAGCTCGGCCGGCTCAGGGCGGCGCAGGCCCAGGCCTGGATGTGGACCGAAATCCGGGAAGGGCTGTTTTCGGCCCTCAAGGCAGATAAAAGGGCGGCTGCCCTGCTGCCGGAGCTCGAGGCCGAGGTGGCCGCGGGCAAGGCGACGCCGACCGCCGCGGCCCGGCGGCTCCTCGCTCTGGTTCTCAATCGCGAGAATGGCGGCTGAGGGCGGATTCGCCTTGACGGGTCCGGGCTGGCCTTTTATACGTGCGCGCCTGTCCGGATTGCGCGGTTTTTCGCGGCAGTCCCCGTCTATTTTTTGAAGGAAGTCTTCCATGTCCCGCCGCTGTGAACTCTCCGGCAAAGCCGTGATGTCCGGCAACAATGTGAGCCATGCGAACCGCAAGACGCGGCGCCGGTTCCTGCCGAATCTCTGCCAGGTGACGCTCATCAGCGATGCGCTCGGCCGTCAGGTGAGCCTGCGGATTTCGGCCCATGCCCTGCGCTCCGTCGAGCATAATGGCGGGCTCGATCCCTTCCTCCTCAAGGCCTCGGACGACCAGCTTTCCGCCCGTGCGCTGAAGCTGAAGCGCGAGATCGCCAAGGTGCAGACGGCGGCCTGATCTGCCGGGCAAGGTTTTCAAAAAGGCGGCTTCGGGCCGCCTTTTTTGTTGCCTGCGCCGGCCCGTGTGTCTCCGGTATTTACCGAAATCACCGAAACTCGCGTCACGGGCTTCCGGGCGCGGCGAGGGGCAGCTAGACTTCCCGGCGTTGCGTTGTCGGGGGATTGTTGATGCTGGATAGAGGGGTCGATCGGGTGCCGGTCAGCCGGCCGGGTGCCGTTTCCCGGTTCATTACCGCGCTTGTCAGGCTCATTGTTCCCGTGATCGCGCTTGTCGCGGTCTTTGCGCTTGCCTTCTCGCTGCGCGACGAACCTGTTCCCGAACTCGCCTTTCTCGCCGATATCGATCCGGTCCTCGATACGTCCGGCTGGATGAACTGGGGCTATCTCCTGCTGCCCCTCCTTTTCTTCGTCCTCAATCTGACGAGCCGCCGCTATGGCGCAGCGCTGACGCTGTCGGCCTCGCTTGTCGCCTGGCTGCTCATCGGCGGAGGCATCGGCTGGCTTCTGCATTCGGGCGCCGTCGCGGATTTCGAGGCGAGTTTCGCGAGCTATACGCTTGCAGGGTCGTTTCTCGGCGCGCTTGCCTTTGCTCAGCTCGTGAACATTCTGCTCTTCGACTGGCTGCGCGGCATTCCGTGGTGGAAGGCCCCCTTCTTCGCTGCCTTTGTCGGGGGGCTTGCCTTCTCGATCGTGTTCAACACACGGCCTGCGCATGTCTGGGACATGGAACTTGGCGGGCGCCTCGCCGTGGAGGCGGGGCTTCACTTCAGCTGGGCTCTCGCGCAGCTTCTTCCAACCTATCTGCTTCGTTCCGCGATCCGTCCCCTTCCAGGTTTCGGGGGAGCCTGACCTCGCTGTCAGGGCCTTTCGACGCCCTGGCATCGGCGGGCAAGCGGAACATCAGCAGAAGCGTGCGCTGAAGCGGGTTATAGTTGTCGTCCGAGATCATATAGATCAGCAGGTCGCCATTCTCGTCGGTGCGCACCGCGAGCCCTTCCATATTGTCTATGGAATAGCGCTGACCGACATTCAAGAGAACCTCGCCGTCGAGCACTGCGCCCGGTGCGATGCTGTCGGCCGTGATGCGGCGCAATTGCATGCCGACGCCTGCCAGCATCGAATAACGGCGCTCGAGAAGCAGGATGTCGCCATTGGGCAGGCGCACCATGTCGGTCGGCTTGAAGGGCGGATGGGGCTTCACCCCGAACCAGGAAATATCGCGGCCCCGCGCGATGAACCCGCGGATATTGCCGCGCGGATCGAGCGTGTCTTCCGTGATGGCGATGATGCGCGGGCGGTCGCCTTCCTTGGCGGGCGGGAGAAGCTCAATCGATTCCAGTCCGCCGTTCGAATTCAGCCGGCCGAAATGGCGCTGGGTGAGAAGCTGTTCCGGCAGGGCTTCGGCGCCGGAGCGGGCGAGATCGTAGCGCCAGATCCGGTGTGCGCGTTCGAAGCTCACATAGGCATTTCCCATCAGTGAATCCGCGGCGGAGGTGTCGACGACGAGACCCTCCGCATCGCCGAGCGTCTTGTTGCCCGCGATCGATTTTCCGTCGAGCCCCAGCATCGGCGCCATGCGCGGTTCCGCGAGGCCGGAGAGCCGGCCGCGTTCGTCGTAAAGGATCATGGCGGTGAGCCAGTGGCCTTCATCCGATACGGAGAGCAGGGTTGCGCCGTCGGAACTGACCGCGAGGCCGGACCAGCCGCCGAATGCCTTGTCTGTCGAGGTGATCGAAATACCGCCGGCCCAGTGCAACTCGCCGGTCTTCATTTCGGTCCGGTCTTCGGGATTCCAGAGGACGGACCTCGTCGACACTTCGATATTGCGTGTCGCCGCTCCGGCATCCGGCGCGGCGGCGAGCAGCATGATCGCGAAACAGCCGATCAATGCCGAGTTCAATCTGCGGTACGCAATACCCAATCCGGTCACCTTTCCCTCGGAGCGCCCGGCCCCTTGCAGCGCCGGCGAGGCATCATATCGGTGTGGGGCCATGGCACAAGAGAAGGCGGGAAGACAGTGCGTCAGCGCGCGTCTTGCCAGGGAAGACGGTCGAGGCCGAGCGTGCTCCGCCTCGTCCAGCGCCAGATCATCATGACGGAAACGGTGGCAAGGCCCGCCGCAAGGCCGAGCCAGACGCCTGTTCCTTCAAGTCCCATGGGGAAGGCGAGCGCCACACCGGAAGTCAGGCCGATCAGCCAGTAGCCAAGGCCCGCATAGATCATGGGAACGCGAGTGTCCTGCAAACCGCGCAGCATGCCCGCCGCGATGGCCTGGGCGCCGTCGAACACCTGAAAGAGCGCGGCGATGGCGAGATAGGCGATGGCGAGACGGATCACTTCCTCGTTGCCTGGAACGTTGCGGTCGAGGAAGGCGCCGATCAGGGTCTCGGGAAAGAGGATCATGACGAGCGCCATCAGGGCCATGAAGCTCACGCCCATGACAAAGGGAACCCAGCCCGCTCGCGTGATCGCATCGCGATTGCCCGCACCATGGGCGAGGCCGACGCGAACCGTCACGGCTTGCGAGAAGCCGAGTGGGATCATGAAGGAGATAGCGGCGATCTGCAGCGCGATCGAATGCGCGGCGAGCGCTTCCGCGCTGATGAGCCCCATCAGGAGGACCGCTGCATTGAACACCAGCACTTCGAAGGCGAGCGTCATGCCGATCGGCAAGCCGAGCCGCCAGATGTCGCGATAGCGCATCCAGTCGGCGCGCCAGAAGCGGCCGAAGATGCGATAGCGCCGGAAGCGGCGATCGGTCACCGCGACAAGGGCCAGCGCGCCGAACATGAAACTCGTTGTAAGGACGCTGCCGACGCCCGCGCCCTGCAGGCCAAGCGCCGGGGCGCCCAGATTGCCGAACATGAAGCACCAGTTGGCGAAGGCATTGAACGGCACGGCGAGGAAACTGATGACGAAGGCCCAGCGCGGGCGCTGCAGCGCCGAGATGAAAATCCGCAGCACGACATAGAGGAACACCGGCAGCAGCGCCCATTGCAGCGCGCGTGTGTATTTGGCCGCCTGAGCCGCCAGCGACGGGTCCTGCCCCAGAAGAACGAGCAGCGGCTCGGTGTGCCAAAGCGTGAGCCAGAAGGGCAGGCAAAGCGTTGTGCCCGCCCAGAAGGCCTGGCGGATGGTGCGGCGGACATCGCGCACGGCATGACGGCGGCGGCCGAGCTCGGATGCGGCAAGCGGGGCTGCCGCCGTGACGACGCCGATGCCGAAAATCATCATGGCGAAATAGAGGTTCGAGCCGAGCGCGCCGGCCGCAAGCGCTTCCGGCCCGATCCATCCCATCATTACGACATCGGTCGCATTGATGGCGACCTGGGCGAGATTGGTTGCGATGAGCGGCAGGGCGAGCGAAAGCGTCGCCCGGACTTCATCGGTCCAGAGGCGCCGGTCCCGTCCCGTTGTTGCGCGCGACGCAAGCATTGCAGCCATTCCATGCGGCAGGAGAAAAGCCGCGCAGAATATTCCTGCTGCGGGGAAGCTCAAGCGTTCTTTTCATTATTCCGCATCCGATTTTTTCGCACGCAGCCGCGCGATGACCGGGAAGGGCAGATAAGCGAGGAAGATCAGCACGACCGCCGCGATCAGCCCGTGCGGATCCCATAATTGCATGGCCGCGCCCGAGACCGGCGCACCGATCAATGCGCCTGTACCCCACATGGCGGTGGTGAAGGCGCTCGCACCGGCAAGTTCCGAGCCGCGAAAGCGCTCGCCGACCAGCACCATGCCGAGGGTGAAAATGCCGTTCGCGAGACCGACGACGAGAAAGAGCATCACCGCCGTCTGCAGGAAATCCGGCATGACGAAGGGGAGCGCGACATAACCTGCGGCCGTCGCAAGGACGAGGCCGATCAGCAGGTTCATGCGGTTCATGCGGTCTGCGACCACGCCGATGACGGGCTGCATCAGGATCGCGCCGAGCGAGGCGATGGTGAGGAGCAGAAGGCTCGTTTGCTCGATCATGCCGAGGCGCATCGAATAGATCGGGAAGAACGTGACGAGCGATTCCTCTGCGGCTGCGTAGAAGAAGTTGGCGAGCAGCGCCGCCGGGGCCACCCAGATCAGCCGCCAGAGCGGTGCGGATTTGTCCGAGGCCTCGAAGTGATTGCGGCTCCGGTCAGCGGTGACGACGATGGCGGCGGCGGCGATCATCAGCCCGCCGCCGATGAAAAAGGGTTCGACGCCGGTGCCGATCAGAACCAGCATGGTCGGGCCGAAGGCAAAGCCTGCCGCTGCGGATGCGCCATAGATACCGACGATGCGGCCGCGCCTTTCCTCGTGCGCGAGCGCATTGATCCAGGCCTCGCTCGTCGCCCAGAGAAGCGTGCCGGCGCTGCCGAGCAGGAAGCGGAGCGGAAACCACGCATAGAGATTGGCGAAGAGGCCCATCAGCAGGAAGGAGAGGCCGGCGAGCAGCAGGCCGGCAATCATCACATTGGCCGGGCCGAAGCGGCGCATGATGCGCGGCGCGAGCGGCGAGATGAAGAAAACGGGCGCGGCCTGCGCGGCGGTCGAAAGGCCGATCATGCCCGGCTCCACGCCCTGCCGGGCGAGGATGATAGCGGTCAGCGGGAAGGCGATACCCATGGAGAGGTTCACCATGCCCATGGAAACGATGGCGGCGGCAAGGCTCCGCTTGTGGCGGGGCTGGACCTCGGAGAGGACGCCGGGTTCGGGCTGGGCGGAATCGGTCATGGGAGCCATCCTTGTGTGATGGCGAATAAATAATCTATATTGTTTATATAAAGAAGATGGCGTCCCGATGGGTGCCAAGTCATTGATGTGGTTCTCTTATCTTCCATCACCGTCAGTTGGCAAATTCAGGCAAGGCCCCCTCATGCATGAAACCGCGGAGCGCATTCTGAGCCTGCTGAAGCGCAACGGTCCCCGCACCGCGGACGAGCTTGGCGAGGCGCTGTCGATGACGGGCATGGGCGCGCGGCGGCATCTGGAGGCATTGGTGCGGGAGGGGCTCGTGGCCTCGTTCGACCGGGTGGCGGGCGTCGGACGGCCGAAGAAATACTGGAAGCTGACGGAGAAGGGCCATCTGCGCTTTCCCGACGCCCATGCCGAGCTGACGGCAAAGCTCATCGGCGATGTTCGCCGGGTCTTCGGCGAAGAGGGGCTCGACCGCCTCATCGCAGAGCGCGAGCGCGACATGCAGCAGGACTATGCCAAGGCGATGGCGGGCAAGGCCGGGCTCGAAGAGCGCGTGCGGGCGCTCGCCGAACTCCGCTCGCGCGAGGGCTATATGGCACGGGCCGAGCGCGACGGCACCGGCCTGCTGCTGATCGAGGATCATTGTCCGATCTGCGCGGCGGCGGAGACCTGCCAGCGCTTCTGCCGTTCCGAGCTTGCGATCTTCCGCATGGTGCTCGGACCCGATGCCGCGGTCGAGCGCACCGAATATCTGCTCGAAGGCGGGCGGCGCTGCGCTTACCGGATCGGCGTGAAGAAAGCCTAGCGGACGGCTTTCGCCGCGCCGCGCGCCGAAAGCGGCTGGCGCTTCGGCACATCCTGGCCGCGCTGCTTCAACTGGCCGCGGCGGAGCGTCGTCTCGTCGTCGAAAAGTTCGGCGAGTTTCTCCGTCATCGCGCCGCCAAGCTGCTCGGCATCCACGATCGTCACGGCGCGGCGGTAATAGCGCGTGACGTCATGGCCGATGCCGATGGCGATGAGTTCGACGGGCGAGCGGGTTTCGATCTGTTCGATGACGCTGCGCAGATGCTTTTCGAGATAGTTGCCGGCATTCACCGAAAGCGTCGAATCGTCCACCGGCGCGCCATCCGAAATCACCATCAGGATGCGGCGCTGTTCGGGGCGGCCAAGCAGGCGGTTATGCGCCCAGATGAGCGCCTCGCCGTCGATATTCTCCTTGAGCAAGCCTTCGCGCATCATCAGGCCGAGATTGCGCCTTGCACGCCGCCAGGGGCTGTCGGCGGATTTGTAGATGATGTGGCGCAGATCGTTCAGCCGGCCGGGTTGTGCGGGCTTGCCGTCTGCAAGCCAGCGCTCGCGCGACTGTCCGCCTTTCCAGGCGCGGGTCGTGAAGCCGAGGATCTCGACCTTCACATTGCAGCGCTCCAGCGTGCGCGCGAGAATATCGGCGCACATGGCGGCGACCGTGATCGGGCGGCCGCGCATCGAACCGGAATTGTCGAGCAGCAGCGTCACCACCGTGTCGCGGAAATTCATGTCGTGCTCGACCTTGAAGGCGAGCGGCTGCATCGGGTCGACCACGGCGCGGGTAAGGCGCGCCGCGTCGAGAATGCCTTCCTCGAGGTCGAACTCCCAGGTGCGGTTCTGCTGCGCGAGGAGACGCCGCTGCAGCTTGTTCGCCAGCCGCGAGACGACGCCCTGCATCTGCTGCAGCTGCTGGTCGAGATATTGCCGCAGCCGCGTCAGCTCATCGATGTCGCAGAGGTCTTCGGCGGAAATGATTTCATCGAATTGCGGCGTGAAAATCTTGTAGGAGGGCTGGCGGTTGCGGTCGTCGCCCTGCTGGTTC
>PNMC01000033.1 GCA_013823365.1 Parvibaculum sp.
GCCCGGCGGGCAGCCTGCTTGGCCGCTTCTCGCGCCTCGGGCTCAATACCCTTGACGCTCCATGGAACCCCCGATCGCATCCGAATCACTATGCCCGTTAACCCTTCGGGCCAGTATAGACCGCGCTATCTGGTATTTCTCAACGCTGACTGGCCCAAAATCTTGCTGCGATACGTTGGGTCACCGCCGGCGCACAAGGTAGCGGCGGGGACGTGCTGTTTCAGCACGCCAATAAAACGGCAATGTCGGTAAATACCGGGTTAACCGGCTCCGTTTTGGCCGCCGATTCTTCAATCTAGTCGAGGGGGTGCCGGATCCGCAGCCCGAGCATGGCCGCGTCGCTCCAGCGCGACCATTCCCGTGCCTTTGCCAGATAGGCGTCATGCGAGGCGGCGACCCGGCCTGCAAGCTCGCTCGAGGCGGCAAGTTCGGCCAGCACCTCGCGCGACACGCGGGCAAGTTCCGCGGCAACAGGCTCCGGCCATTCACGGAGCTCGGGCCCTCCCTCGACCGTCAGCCGGTGGAAAGCCTCGATATTGTGGAAGGTGAAATCGGCCAGCGCCTCGGCCGCGCTCGCCATGGCGGCGCCCCGCACGATCTCCTGGAGATCGGCGGGGAGCGCGTCGAATTTCTTTTTGTTTACAAGGAGTTCGAGCGCCGGCCCTGCCTCGTGAAAGGCGGGCAGATAGTAGTATTTCGCCACCTTGTTCAGCCCGAAGGCCATGTCGTTCCAGCGCCCCACCCATTCGGCGGCATCGATCGTCCGGTTCTGCATGGCGCTGTAAATCTCGCCGGGCGGTGTCAGCACCACGCTCACCCCAAGCCGCCGCATGACCTCGCCGCCGAGCCCCGCGATCCGGAACCGGAGCCCTTTCAGATCGTCGAGGTTCTTGATCTCCCGGTTGAGCCAGCCGCCCGCCTGAACCCCGCTCGACCCGGCATAGAAGGGCACGACGCCGAAAGGCGCATAGGCCTCGTCCCACAGCGCCTGGGCGCCGCCGAATTGCAGCCAGCCGGCCATTTCGGGCGCCATCAGCCCGAAGGGCACCCCGGTGAAATAATGAAAAACGGGGTTCTTGCCCTGCCAGTAATAGGGCGAGCCATGGCCCATCTCGCAGATGCCCTGCGACACGGTGTCGAAAACCTCGAAGGGCGGCACCAGCTCGCCTGCGCCATAGAGCTTCACGGTGAGCCGCCCGCCCGACATGGCGCCGATCCGGTCGGCGAGCCGCTGCGCATTGACGCCAACGCCCGGCGCGCCTTTCGGCCAGGCCGTGGTCATCCGCCACTCGATGCGGTCCTCGGCACGCGCCGAGCTGACGAGTGCGGGCGCGGCGATCACGCCTGCCGCCGCGCCGAGAAATTCCCTGCGTTTCATTCCTGATGGCCCCCGGAGATTCGACGGCGTGAGCATGTCACCGCCGGCCACGATGCTGCAATCACTTTAGCCGCGCGCCGTCACGGGCCTGAAAAGACCTGCACCGCAATGATTTTCTGGCCGCTTCGCGCAATGCCGATCCCGCTCCGGGTGAGATCCGGAGACTGCATGCTGCGGCGATGCGGCGGGCTCGTCGCCCATTTGTCGACCAGCGTCTGGGCAAGCTGCGCATCGCTCATCGCGGCATAGGTCGGGCCCTCCACCATCTGGATGTTTTCGGCCACGCTGCCTCTGAAATCGGGCGAGACGGCAAGCACCCGCTCGCGCGGGCCCTGCCCATCCGGATTGTGGTGGCCGTAGAAGTTGCGAAGCTGCATGTCTGCCGCATGGACGCTCGCCGCGCGTTGCAGCGTCGCATCGTTCGAGAGCGGCGCCACACTGCGCGCCGCGCGCGAGGCATTCACCGCCTTCAGCACTTCCCCCGCAAGCGGGCTGTCGGCCATGGCGGCGGCGCTCGCGCCTTGCGGCAGGCTCCGCGTGTTGACGTCGCGCGGTTTGTCGGGGCTCGGCCCGCCCGCGCAGGCGGCGAGCAGTCCGCCCGCGATGACGAGCAGCACGGCGGTCGCAGGACGCATCATTCTCTCTCCTCCCGAGTTCTTCAGCGGCTTCACTAAAGCACCGCCGGGAGGTCTCGGGCAAAAACTTTCGACCGCCTATTGACGCTTACGTCAACGTCAAATAGATTCCGGTCTACTTTCAAAAATCGGCTGAAAACGGCCAAAAACTGAGATTGAAACGCCATCCGGTGGTCCTGCTCGCGCTCGCTCGCGTACTGGCCCGCCGCTCAGGGAGAGAGTCATGGAACAGCAGCTTCACACCGACGCGTCTAGCGCTCCGCGGCGCAACGGCGCGGCGCATTGCGAGATGCCGGGCGTCACCTACTCGATTACCGAACTTGCCGAGGAATTCGGCCTCACCACCCGCGCGATCCGTTTCTATGAGGACAAGGGACTGTTGAAGCCCGAGCGCAAGGGCCAGACCCGCATCTATCATTCGCGTGACCGGGCCCGGCTGACGCTGATCGTGCGCGGCAAAAATGTCGGTCTCGCTCTTTCCGAGATCAAGGAAATCCTGAGCCTCTACGACCTTCAGGACGGTTGCGAGACGCAGAATCGCGTCGCCGTGGACAAGTTCCGCAAGCGCATCGCTCAGCTCCACGAACAGCGCAGCGAAATCGATCTGCAGATCAAGACGCTGGAGGAGAGCTGCGCCCGTCTGGAAGCCCAGATCGAGGTGCAGGTGAAGGAGGCGGGCTCCGCTTCCGCCACAAAACCGGCAAAGACGAAAAAGCCCGAAAAGGCTATCGTTTGAGGTAATCGCGCCCCTCGGCGAACGAGGGGCGTGCCTTACCTGCCGGAGGACATCCCATGCCGACCTACAAGGCGCCGCTGCGCGAATACCGCTTCCTGTTGAACGATCTGCTGGACATCTCGCAATACTCGCATCTGCCGGGTTTCGAGGATGCGCCGGCGGACCTCGTCGACGCCATTCTGGAAGAGGCGGCGAAACTCACCGAGGAAGTGCTGCAGCCCCTGAATCAGGTCGGCGACCGCGAAGGCTGCACGCTTCAGAATGGTGTGGTGACGACCCCCAAGGGCTTCAAGGAAGCCTACAAGCTGCTGGTCGATGGCGGCTGGCCGGCGCTCGTCGCCGACAAGCAATATGGCGGTCAGGGCCTGCCGAACTCGCTCGGCGTCATCTTCAACGAGATGGTGTCCTCCGCGAACATGGCCTTCGGCATGTATCCGGGGCTGAGCCACGGCGCCTATTCCGCGCTCTCGCAGCACGGTACCGACGAGCAGAAGAAAAAATATCTGCCAAAGCTCGTGACCGGCGAATGGACCGGCACGATGAACCTGACCGAACCCCATTGCGGCACCGATCTCGGCCTCCTGCGCACCAAGGCCGTGCCGGTGGGTGACGGTTCCTACAAGATCAGTGGACAGAAGATTTTCATATCGGCCGGCGAACACGATCTGGCCGAAAACATCCTCCATCTCGTGCTTGCACGCATCGAAGGCGGCCCTCAGGGCGTGAAGGGCATCTCGCTCTTCCTCGTGCCGAAATTCCTCGTCAATGACGATGGCTCGCTCGGTCCCCGCAACGGTGTGTCCTGCGGTGCGCTTGAGGAGAAGATGGGCATCCACGGCAACGCGACCTGCGTGCTGAATTACGACGAGGCTATTGGCTGGCTCGTCGGCGAGGAGCACAAGGGGCTCCGCGCCATGTTCACCATGATGAACGAGGCCCGCCTCGGCGTCGGGCTGCAGGGCTTGTCGCAGTCGGAAGCGGCCTATCAGAATGCGCTTGCCTATGCGCAGGAGCGTTTGCAGGGCCGCTCCCTCACGGGTCCCAAGGCAGAGGACAAGCCCGCCGATCCGCTGATCGTGCATCCCGATATCCGCCGCATGCTGCTCGACATCAAGTCGTTCAACGAGGCGGCTCGAGCGCTTCTTGTCTGGACGGCGCTTCACGGCGACCTCTCGCATCTCTCCGACGACGAGAAGACCCGCGAATTCGGCGACGACATGATGGCGCTGCTGACGCCGGTGCTGAAAGGCTATTTCACCGATCGCGGCTTCATGAATGCGGTCGATGCGCAGCAGATTTTCGGCGGCCATGGCTATATCGCCGAATGGGGCATGGAGCAGTTCGTGCGCGATGCGCGCATCGCCATGATCTATGAAGGGGCGAACGGCGTGCAGGCGCTCGATCTCGTGGGCCGCAAGCTGGCCCAGAATGGCGGCCGCGGCGTCTTCGCCTTCTTCAAGGCGGTGGATGACTTCGCTGCCGCGAATGAGAGCGACGAAAAGATGAAGCCCTTTGTCGAGCCGCTGAAGCGCGCCCGCAAGGATCTTGAGGCGGGTACCATGTGGTTCATGGAAAACGCGCTCGCCAACCCCGATCATGCCGGTGCGGGCTCGACACCCTATATGCATCTCTTCGGCGTGACGGGCCTCGCCTTCATGTGGGCGATGATGGCGAAAGCCGCAAACGATCGCCTTGCCACCGCTCAGGGCGGGGACAAGGCTTGGTATGAAACGAAAATAAAAACGGGCCGCTACTACATGGAGCATGTGGTGCCCGAGACGGCGACGCATCTCGCGCGCATCCGTCACGGCGCCGACCCTCTCATGTCGCTGGCGGCAAACGAGTTCTAAGAATACGTCTCAGGGAGAGCGCAGAATGAATGCCGAATACAAGTCGCCTTGGCTCAATGAAGAACTTCAGATTCTTCAGGGCGCCGTCCGCAAATTCTACGAAAAGGAATTCCAGCCTCACGTCGAGCGCTGGGAAGACCAGGGCCATGTCGATCGCGACGCATGGCTGAAGGCGGGCGAGGCCGGCATTCTCTGCGCCTCCATCAAGGAGGAATATGGCGGCGGCGGCGGCAATTTCGGCCATGAAATGGTGATCGCCCAGGAACAGGGCCGCGCCGGCATTTCCGGTTTCGGCAACTCCGTGCATTCCGGCATCGTCGCTCACTACATCCAGGCCTATGGCACCGAGGAGCAGAAGAAGAAGTGGCTCCCCAAGATGGCGTCCGGCGAACTTGTCGGCGCCATCGCCATGACGGAGCCGGGCACGGGCTCCGACCTTCAGGGCGTGAAGACGACCGCGAAGAAGGACGGCAACCAGTATGTGGTGAACGGCCAGAAAACCTTCATCACCAATGGTCAGCAGGCGAACCTGATCTGCGTCGTCGCGAAGACCGATCCGGCTGGCGGTGCCAAGGGCACGTCGCTCATCATGGTCGAGACGGACGAGGTGGAAGGTTTCCGTCGCGGCCGCAACCTGAAGAAGATGGGCCAGAAGGCGCAGGATACGTCGGAGCTTTTCTTCGACGACGTGAAGGTGCCGACCTCCAACCTGCTCGGTACGGAAGAGGGCAAGGGCTTCTTCCAGCTCATGCAGCAGCTTCCGCAGGAACGTCTCATCATCGCGGTCCAGGCCTGCATCGCGATGGAAATGGCGCTGAAATACACGAGCGACTATGTGAAGGAGCGTACAGCTTTCGGGCAGCGCATCCTTGATTTCCAGAACACGCAGTTCAAACTCGCGGAGTGCAAGACCGAGGCGACCATCGCCCGCGTCTTCGTTGACGATTGTGCCGTGAAGCTGCTGAACGGTGAGCTCGATCCCACCACCGCCGCCATGGCCAAGTGGTGGACCACGCAGAAGGAAAACGAGATCATCGATACCTGCCTGCAGTTCTTCGGCGGCTATGGCTACATGATGGAATACCCCATCGCCAAGCTCTACACGAATGCCCGCATCCAGAAGATCTACGGCGGCACGAACGAAATCATGAAGATGCTCATCGCCCGCACGCTCTGACGCGTCCGGAGAAGCTGAGACAAACAAGTCCCCCAGGGAGACATCAGATGACCGACTGTTTTATCTACGACACCGTGCGCACGCCGCGCGGCAAGGGCAAGAAGGACGGCGCGCTGCACGAAGTGACCGCGCTCGAACTTTCCACCCAGACGCTCAAGGCGATCCGGGACCGCAACAATCTCGATACGTCGAAGGTCGATGACGTCGTGCTCGGCTGCGTCGATCCGGTCGGCGAGCAGGGCGGCGACATCGCGCGTATCGCCGTGCTCAATGCCGACTACGCACAGACGACGGCGGGTGTGCAGATCAATCGCTTCTGCGCCTCGGGCCTTGAGGCGACCAACATGGCAGCCGCCAAGGTCATGTCCGGCGAGGCCGACATGGCGATCGGCGGCGGCGTCGAGTCCATGTCGCGCGTCGGCATGGGCGCGTCGGGCGGTTCCTGGTCGACCGACCCCGGCATCGCCTTCAAGTCCTACTTCACGCCCCAGGGCATCGGTGCGGACCTCATCTGCACGAAATACGGCTTTTCGCGCGCCGATGTCGACGCCTACGCCGTCGAGAGCCAGAAGCGCGCGAAGCACGCCTGGGACAATGGCTATTTCTCGAAGTCCGTCATTCCGGTGAAGGACATCAATGGCCTGACCATTCTCGATCATGACGAGCATATGCGTCCCGATGCGACCATGCAGTCGCTCGCCGCGCTTCAGCCTTCCTTCGCCTCGCTGGGTGAGTTCGCCTTCGATGGCGTCGCCCTCGAGCGCTATCCGGAAGTCGAGGAGATCACGCATTGCCACCATGCGGGTAACTCGTCCGGCATCGTGGACGGCGCGTCCGCCGTGCTCGTCGGCAATGCCGAAACCGGCAAGGCCATGGGCCTGAAGCCGCGCGCGCGCATCCGCGCCATGGCGTCCATCGGCTCCGAGCCCTGCATCATGCTCACGGGTCCGGCCGATGTTTCGCGCAAGGCGCTCAAGAAGGCGGGCATGGAGGTCGGCGATATCGATCTCTATGAACTCAACGAAGCCTTCGCCTCCGTCGTGCTCCGCATGATGCAGGCGCTCGATATCCCGCACGAGAAGATGAACGTGAATGGCGGCGCCATCGCCATGGGCCATCCGCTCGGTGCTACCGGCGGCATGATCCTCGGCACCGTGCTCGACGAGCTCGAACGCCGCGATCTCAATACCGCGCTCATCACGCTCTGCGTGGGCGCGGGCATGGGCACCGCCACCATCATCGAACGCGTGTGAGGTAGAGACATGACCACTTACGAAAACTTCAAGTTCGAAGTCGATGGCGACGGCATCGCGCTCGTCACCTGGGACATGCCGAACCGCTCGATGAATGTGCTCTCCCAGAGCTCCATGGCCGACATGGCCTCGATCATCGAAAAGATCATGTCCGACGACGCGATCAAGGGCGCCGTCCTCACCTCCGGCAAGGATGCCTTCTGCGCTGGCGCCGACCTCTCCATGATGGGCGGTCAGGCCGGTGGTTCGGGCGAAGGCTCGAAGGAAGATCGCGTCAAGGCGATGTATGAGGGCAACCTCAAGTTCAACATGCTGCTCCGCTCGCTCGAGACTTGCGGCAAGCCGGTCGCGGCCGCGATCAACGGCACGGCGCTTGGCGGCGGCCTCGAAGTCACGCTCGCCTGCCACTACCGCGTCGTGGGCAACAAGCCGAAGACGCAGATCGGCCTTCCCGAAGCGAAGGTCGGCCTCCTGCCCGGCGGCGGCGGCACGCAGCGTCTGCCGCGTCTCATCGGCGCGCAGGCGGCCCTGCCGCTCATCCTTCAGGGCACGGCGCTGACGCCGGAGAAAGCCGTGCAGTCGGGCGTCTGTCACAAGCTCGCCGAGCCGGGCGAGGAAGTGGCGGCTGCCAAGGCCTGGCTCAAGGAAGGTCTCGCCCAGCCGAAGATCAAGCTCGGCAAGAAGGGCCCCGAGGTTTATGCCATCGCCGTGCAGCCCTGGGACCGGGAAGGCTATCGCGTCCCCGGCGGCGACCCGCACTCGAAGGGCGGCGGTCAGGTCTTCACCATCGGCAATGCCACGCTCCACAAGCAGACGCATGGCAACTTCCCGGCGCAGCGCTACATCATGTCCTGCGTCTATGAAGGACTGCAGGTGCCCATCGAGGCCGGACTGCGCATCGAGACGCGTTATTTCACGAAGCTGCTGATGGACCCGCGCTCCAAGGCGATGATCCGTTCGCTCTTCCTCTCCATGCAGGAACTCGCCAAGGGCGCTCGCCGTCCCGCCGGCATCGCGCCGTTCCAGGTGAAGAAGCTCGGCATTCTCGGTGCGGGCATGATGGGCGCAGGCATCGCCTATGTTTCCGCCCAGGCCGGCATGGAAGTCGTCCTCCTCGATACGGATCAGGCCAATGCCGAGAAGGGCAAGGCCTATTCCGAAAAGCTCCTCAAGAAGGCGCTTGAGCGCGGCAAGACCACGCAGGAAAAGGCCGACAAGCTTCTCGGTCTCATCAAGCCGACGACGAATTACGACGACCTCAAGGGCGCCGATCTCGTCATCGAAGCCGTCTTCGAAAACCGCGACATCAAGGCGGAAGTGACGAAGAAGGCAGAGCCGCAGCTCGCCGAGGGCGGCATCTACGGCTCCAACACCTCGACGCTGCCGATCACCGGCCTTGCGGAAGCCTCCGCGAAGCCCGACAATTTCATCGGCATCCATTTCTTCTCGCCCGTCGACAAGATGCAGCTTGTCGAGATCATCATGGGCAAGAAGACGAGCGACGAAACGCTCGCGAAAGCCATGGACTACGTGAAGCAGATCCGCAAGACGCCGATCGTCGTGAACGACAGCCGCGGCTTCTATACGTCGCGCTGCTTCGGCACTTACGTGGGCGAAGGCATCGCGATGCTGGGCGAGGGCGTGCCCCCCGCCATGATCGAGAATGTCGGCAGGATGACCGGCATGCCGATGGCGCCGCTCGCCTTGAACGACGAAGTCGCGCTCGACCTCGCCTACAAGGTGCGCGAGCAGACGAAGAAGGATCTCGGCGACAAATATGTCTCCGGTCCCGCGGATGAGCTGCTGGAAGAAATGGTCGTGAAGCTTGGCCGTGTCGGCAAGAAGGCGGGCAAGGGCTTCTACGACTATCCCGCTGACGGAAAGAAGAAGCTTTGGCCGGGCCTTTCGGATCTTATTGGCAAGAAGCTCGATCCGGAAGAACTCGAAGTCGAGGAACTGAAGAACCGCTTCCTCTACATTCAGGCGCTCGAAGCCGCCCGCTGCTTCGAGGAAGGCGTCGTCACCGACGTCCGCGATGCCGATGTCGGCGCGATCCTCGGCTGGGGCTTCGCGCCCTGGACGGGCGGTCCGCTCTCGCTCATCGACATGGTGGGTGCGAAGGCCTTCGTCGAACAGTGCGACAAGCTCGCCCAGAAATATGGCGAACGCTTCAAGCCGAACAAGCTCCTGCGCGACATGGCCGAGAAGGGCGACACATTCTATGGCCGCTTCGCCCCGGCGAAGGAGAAGGCAGCCGCCTGATTTCCATCGCTGCTGAGAATGGAAACGCCCCGTCTTTCGGCGGGGCGTTTTCTTTTTTGGGCAAAAGAAAAACGCGGCTTCGGGGAGCGAAGCCGCGTCAGGTGATGAGGGATGCCGACTTTGGCCGCGAAGTGCGCCGGATCGAGCGGCTCGGCCCTGTCTGCTTGTTGTGCTTTGTGACGTTGGAGGCGGGCATTGCCCGCCTCCATTCTTGCCATCAGAACGCGTAGGACACGCTCATGGAGATGAAGTCGCGATCCTGCGTATAGTTCATCCACTTGTTGCCGAATGAGTTCGTGTAACGAAGCTCGGCTTTCCACGTATTCTGGAGATCGGCCGTCACGCCGACCGAGACGGTTTTCTTGTCCTTGAGGAAGCCCGGTCCGATCGTTCCCGCCGAGGAGCCGAGATCGTGCGCCCACTGGATGCTCGGTGAGAGCTTCCACGGAGTTCCGAAAGCGTTGTTGTAGTCCACAATGCCGATCAGGCGGTACCCATGCGAGAACGAGTCGGCATGCCTGAGTGATCATCCCGCGCTTGCGGCGTAGACAAGCCCTTGAGTTAAAGCCAGCGGATGCGTGATCTCCGAGCCGCGGCCCGCATTCGTGACGGAGAGGCGTTCGTCGCTGATATTGGGAAGGTATTGAAAGCCCCAGTTCGCAATGAGCGTTGTCAGGTCCGCCCCGAAGAGGCCGGTGATCGGACTCGACGGATTCTCGATCGCGATCGCCGTCAACTGACCGTTTATGACATCCTCCCGGAAGTAGCCTTGGGGGAACGCTCCGGGGGTGCTGTCGTAAGGCAGAACATTGCCCGGAAGGCCCAGATTGCCTAGCCAGCGGCCACCGAGAATTTCGCCGGAGGAAATCTGCAGCGGCATGTTCCATGAGTAGAGCGCTTCGCCGGAAACCGCGATGCCCTCGATTGTGGTGGCGAAGCTGGCGCCGGCATACTCGATGTCTTCGGGATAGACCTCGCGGTACAATTGGGCCGGAAACAGCCCGCCAACACCGAACAATCCAGCGACGGCCGGCGAAAAGCCGTTGCTGTATTCCAGATACGGCAACTTGGAGTGGTAGTTCACATAATAGGCTGCCAGTTCCGTGCCGTCATTGAGCCAGGCCGCCCAGTGTCCGAGCTTGACGCCGAACTGGCCCTGATCGTCGGCCATCTGACCGGGCGCGACGGGAATGGCGTTCGGGTCGGTGATGTTGTCGGCGGCGCCCACACCGGCCGTAGAGATATAGGTGCTGCCCCGGCCGAAGAAATCGGCGCCGGAGAAGAAGGAACCGACCGGGTCGAGCTCCGTCCGCCGCCAGTTGAAGGCGTAGAAGGCTTCAAGGCTGAGGTCGTATGGCAGGGCGAAATTCACGTAGACGCTTTCTTCGGGAAGCAGGGCTTCCTTGAGTTCGGCGCCCGGTGTCCGAATTGCGCCCACGTCTATCGAGTTGAACTGGTTGATGCCGCCCTGGATCACGAGGCTTTCGCCCCAGTTGATGACCTGCTTGCCGACGCGCACGGTCGTCGGAATGTCGCCAATGTCGAAGTTGGCGAAAACGAAGGCGTCCAGCAGATCGATCGAGCGTCCCGCATGCTTCGAATCGTCGTTCAGGGGAATCCGGCCGTATTGTGTGGCGTTTTCGCCGGCTTCTTCCGTGATGATGTAATCGTAGGATGCCTTCACGCGGGCGAACGCACCCCAGTTATCCTTGCGGAACTCGACATCGGAAACGATCTTGGCGACCGCCGACACAGGATCCCACTGCTCGAAATTGACATTGCCATTGTCGAGATTGACGTTGGCAAAGACGCCTGCGGGGTCGGCGCAGCCTCCGTTAGGTGCGGATATATAGATGCATTCCTGCTTCGATGCGCGCACCGACAATCCAACCGACGCGATCGAGTCGATTGTGAGCGTCGAATCGCCGAATTTGAACTCGGCGGCATTGGCCGACTGAACGGCCAATGCCGCTCCCAGCAGCGCGCCGGCGGCCAAAACGGGCAGCCGTGCTCTCCCCATATTCAATGGCATTATCTTGCTTCCTCCAGCTTTTTGAAGCCCCTCCCCGGGGCACCCCTCTCCTGGCAACGAACCGCCCCTCGCGGGACGCCGCTGCATTTGCTGCAAATTGGGGGAAACTTTGCTCGCCTGTACCCGGCTGCCTTCAGCAACGAGGTCTCCCGCCGATCCGGCTGCATGCGGCCAATGTCCCCCTCTTTGACCGACCATACCGCCCCTCCCTGGGCGGTGCGCCACACAAGCACGACTTGATCCCGCCACGGGTCGAAGTCAGGTCCGGTCCACAGCTGCAGGACTCATGGTCAATAGTAATAGTAGCTGAAGTCAATGAGAATCCAATATCGCTGATGCTTGTCCCACTTTATGTGTGAGTACCCTTGCGTAAACGGAAGAATGAATTTCCGCGAATGTGTCCGTGATGCGACACTCTTGGGCCCGCATGACGGCGTTTGGCTGCATTGACGGCGGAACTAGTTCACGATTCGAGACCTTCTTGGCGGAAAATGTAGGTTATTTGTCATTTCCGCCATGAGGGGCGCGATCTAATCTGGCCTTATGACCAGAGCGCCCTCAAAGGACCGGAAACCCGCCGCCGCGCCCCGCTGCGTGATGATGCTCGTCTATGACGACGCGCAGGTGCTCGACATTGCGGGCCCCGTCCAGCTGCTCACAGCCGCGCTCGATCCCGCGACCGGTGCCCCGGCCTATGAAGTCGAGCTCGTTTCGCAGGAACGTGGTCCCGTCTCCACCACCAGCGGGCTTGTCTTCCGCATCGAGCGCTCGATGGCCGACATTGCTCCGGCGGAGCTCGCGGCCCTCGACACATTCATGGTCACGGGGGGTCATGGCTCCCGCGCGGCGATGGAAGACAGTGCCCTGCTCGATTTCGTGCGCCGCGCCGCGCGAGTCTCCCGCCGGGTCGTTTCCATCTGCACCGGCTCTCTCGTTCTCGCTGCTGCCGGGCTTCTCGACCGCCGCCGCGCGACGACGCATTGGGCCTATGCACCTGTCATGCGTCAGCGCTTTCCGAAGGTCGTGGTCGAGGAAGATGCGATCTATGTGCGGGATGGCAAGGTCTGGACCTCGGCGGGCGTCACGGCGGGCATGGATCTCGCCCTTGCCCTCATCGAGGAGGATCTCGGCCGCGAAGTCGCACTCACGCTCGCCCGTCATCATGTCATGTATCTGATGCGCCCCGGCGGCCAGTCGCAATTCTCGGCGCAGCTCGCCGCCCAGCGCGTGGAGAACCCGCGTCTTGCGCGTCTTTGCGCCTGGATCGTCGAGAATCCGGCAGCCGATCTTTCGGTCCCCGCTCTCGCGGCGCAAGCGGCAATGAGCGAACGCAGCTTCGCCCGGCATTTCGCCGCCGAAACCGGCTTCACGCCGGCGCAATTCGTGGAGAGGGCGCGGCTCGACGAAGCCTGCCGCCGTCTCGCCGATGGCGAAACCTCCCTCGATGCCGTCTCCGCCGATGCGGGCTTCGGTGCGGCGGAGCGCATGCGGCGCGCCTTCATCCGTCATCTCGGCGTCACCCCCGGCCGCTACCGCGAGCGCTTCCGCACGGCGCGCCGTCATCTTCCCCCCTCGCTCACGGAAGGCAGTGAACATGCGCATCTCCATCCTGATCTTTGACGGCTTCACCATGCTCGACGCCATCGGCGGCTATTCCGTCCTGGGATGGCTGCCGGGCGCGGAAGTCGAATTCGTTGCGGAGCGAAAGACCGTCATCGCCGACGACCTGCGCTCCGGCGGCATGGCTGCCTGGCGCGATTATTCCGAGGTAGAGACGACGGACATTCTCTACGTACCCGGCGGGCCGGGCGTCGAAGCGCAACTCGCAAACGAGACGACGCTCGACTTCATTCGCCGTCTGCACGAGAAATCCACCTGGACCTTCGGCGTCTGCAACGGCGTCGAGCTTCTGGCGAAGGCGGGAATTCTCGAAGGAAAGACCGTCACGACCAACATCAATGCCCGTGCCGATGTGGCGGCGCTCGGCGCCAATGTCGTCGGCGCGCGCTATCACCGCGATGGAAAGATCGTCACCACGGCGGGCGTCTCGGCCGGTATCGACGGCGCGCTCTTTCTCGCGCGCCTCATCGCGGGCGAGGACGTCGCGAAGACGATCCAGCTCGGCATCGAATATTACCCGCATCCGCCTTTCTCCTATGCCTCGCCCGATGACGTGCCCGAGCCGATCCGCGAGATCATCCGCACCGCCGAAGAGTCCCTTCTCTTCGAGCGGATGAACGCAACCGCGCCCCGTTTCCCGCAACCTTCTCTCTGAGAGAGTGAGCCATGACTGCAAGCAGCGAAAAGAGCCGCAATATCGGCATCCTGATCTTCGATGGCGTCGAGGAACTCGATTTCGTCGGCCCCTATGAAGTCTTCACCATGTCGAACGAGGTGCACGGCCATGAAGGCCGCGAGCGCCCGGATCGCGTGATCCTGATCTCGGATGCGGGCGGCTCCGTCACCGGTGCCAAGGGTATGAGGGTCGAAGCCCATACCTCGATTGCCGACGCGCCCGCGCTCGATTTGATTCTCGTGCCTGGCGGCATCGGCACGCGCCGCGAGGCGAAGAACGAGGCGCTCCTCCAATGGATTGCGAAAGCGTCGGCAGGCTGCGAATGGGTGACGAGTGTCTGCACCGGTTCGCTTCTTCTCTGCATGGCCGGTCCCGGCAAAGGCAAGCGCGTCACGACCCATTGGGGCTTCATCCCCACCTTGCGCGAAACAGGTACCGCCGCAGCGGTGCTGGAAGAAGTGCGCTATGTGCGCGACGGCAATCTCGTCACGGCGGCGGGTGTATCCGCCGGTATCGACATGGCGCTCTGGCTTGTCGGCCAGATGCATGGAGAAGATCACGCCCGCAAGACGCAGCGCGCCATGCAATACGATCCTGCGCCGCCTTACGCCGCCGCCATCTGACCTGTGAGCCGGAAAGGCGGGGCTGGCGCAAAGCCCCGCCATCCGGTCTAATTCCCTCAAAGAGAGATTCTCCGAGGGGACCATGTCAGGCAGTAATCCGTTCGACCCGAAGCTTTTCACGACAGACGCCATTTCCGCCGAAACCAAAGGCATCAACGATTTCATCACCGCGGGCATGACGGACATGCCTGAATGGTGGGAGATCGGCGTGCAGACCTTCCGCGACCAGCGCGCCCGGGGCGAGGGTGCTTTTCCGCTCGCGCCGAAATCGCCGCGCGCCCGCGAGATCGAGATCGACGGCAAGGGCAACAAGGTGAAGCTCCGCATTCTCGCGCCGGAGGGAAGCCCGAAAGGCGTCTATCTCCACATCCACGGCGGCGGCTGGGTGCTCGGCGGTGCCGACCAGCAGGATCCGATGCTGGAGCGGATCGCGGACAATACGGGCTTTGCCTGTGTCAGCGTCGAATATCGCCTCGCACCGGAAAATCCCTATCCCGCGGGACCGGACGATTGCGAGGCGGCGGCGATCTGGCTTGCCAAGAACGCGAAGACCGAATTCGGCACCGAGCTTCTGGCGATCGGCGGCGAGTCTGCCGGCGGTCATCTCTCCGCCGTCACGCTGCTGCGCATGCGCGATCGGCACGGCTTCACCGGCTTCAAGGGCGCGAACCTCGTCTTCGGCGCCTTCGACATGTCCATGACACCGAGCCAGAAGGCCTTTGGCGACGAGCGGCTGATCCTGCGCACCATCGATATCGAAAAATTCGCAGAAGCTTTCCTGCCGCCGCATCTCGACCGCCGCGATCCCGACATCTCGCCGCTCCATGCGCGGCTCCACGACATGCCGCCCGCGCTTTTCACCATCGGCACGCGCGATGCGCTGCTCGATGACTCGCTCTTCATGTATGGCCGCTGGATCGCCGCGGGCAATGAGGCGGAGCTCGCCGTCTTCCCCGGCGGTGCGCATGGCTTCATCGCCTTCCCCGGCGCGCTGGCCGCAGCGGCCAACAAGCGGATGGACGATTTCCTGAAGGGGCTCGCTGCCTAGGCCGCGCCGCGGCCCTTGCCGGCATAGGGCAGCACGAACATGTAAAGGCCCGTCACGAGCATCAGGAAGAGCGGGGGCAGGGGGGAATAGACCACCCACATGGGAGGTTCCCCCACGAGCCCCATCGCCACGAAATTGGCGATGACCGCCGCTGTGAAAATGATCGACAGCCAGCGATGCGCCTGGCGAATCCCTTTGTTCCAGTTCATTGGTGCTTCCTCTCTCATCGTTCCGGTGTTGTTGCCTTGCCGACGGCTCACTTGATCCTTGCGAGAAGCTCTTCCAGCGCGGCAAGGAATCTCGGCCAGCCCGCCTTCGCGCCCTGGAAGTAGCGCGGCTGATCCCGCCGGAAACCGGTCTGTTCCATGCGGAGCAGCGTTCCCGTGTGTGTCGGCGCGAGCGTCCATGTGACGGTGCTTCTGAGGTTGTGATCGCCCCATGTGTAGGAGAGCTTCCGCTGCGGCTCGATTTCCAGCACCCGGCCCTCGACTGCGCCCCACTCGGCGCGGAAGCTGAACTCATGATCGAGGACGGGTGCGAAATCGTTCTTCATCAGCCATTCCTCCAGCAGATGCGGCTGCGTCAGCGCGCGCCAGATCTTTTCCGCCGGGAACGGGAGCTCCCGTTCGATGGTGATGCTGAGCGTCTCGTCCGGGCCTTCGGTCATTGATCCATCTTTCTGAGCAGCGCTTCCAGGTCATCGAACCGGCTCTCCCAGAACCGGGTCATCTGTCTCGTCCATTCGGTCAGGGGGGCAAGAGCGTCGAGTTGCGCGCTGTAATGCGTCTGGCGGCCCTCATGGCGATCCCGCACCAACCCCGCTTGCTTGAGAATGCCGAGATGCTTCGAAACGGCGGGCTGGGAAATTCCTGCCTGCGCCGTCAGGGCCCCGACGGTCTGCTCACCGTCGCGGCAAAGCCGTTCGAACAGGGCCCGTCGCGTCGGATCGGCGAGCGTCCTGAAAAGGGCGTCATGGGGCTCGGGCATCTGAATTCATAGCTCATTGGTTATGAGATGAATCAATAACCATTTGGTTATGCGTAAGTCAAGTGCCCGGGGACGCCAGCCTCCGTAATTAAATTGAACAATGTTCAATTTTTTGATACATATTCAGAAAACTGGAAATGCGGGAGGAAACCATGTCCTACGAGCATATTCTCTATGAGCGGCAGGGCCGCGTGGCCACCATCACGCTGAACCGCCCGGACAGGCTGAACGCCATCGCCTCCGGCATGCCGCGTGAGATCGCCCTTGCCGTCGAGCGCGCGAATGAAGATGACGGGGTCCATGTGATCGTGCTGACCGGCGCGGGGCGGGCCTTCTGCGCCGGCTACGACCTGAAGGATTTCGCCGAGGCACCGGCCGGCAACCGCGGGACCGGCGGGGTGGCGGGTGATGCGCGGCCTTGGGACCCGATGGTCGATTTCAACATGATGTTCGCGAACACGAGGGACTTCATGTCGCTCTGGCGTTCCCACAAGCCGACCGTCGCCAAGGTGCGCGGCTTCGCCGTCGCGGGCGGCTCGGACATTGCGCTCTGCTGCGACATGGTGGTGATGGCGGAAGATGCGAAGATCGGCTATCCGCCGGCTCGCGTCTGGGGCTGCCCCACCACCGCCATGTGGGTCTATCGTCTGGGGCCGGAGCGCGCGAAGCGAATGCTCTTCACTGGCGATCTCGTGAGCGGGACGCAAGCTGCCGAAATGGGCCTCGTGCTTGAGGCCGTGCCGGAAGCCGGACTCGATGCGAGGGTGGAGGCACTGGCAGAGCGCATGGCGGGCGTGCCGCGCAATCAGCTCATGATGCAGAAGCTCATGGTTAATCAGGCCTATGAGAATATGGGCCTGCAGACGACGCAGATGTTTGCGACGCTGTTCGACGGCATCACGCGCCATTCGCCGGAAGGCGTCTGGTTCAAGGAACGTGCGGAAACGGTCGGCTTCCAGCAGGCGGTGAAGGAGCGCGACAGCGGCGCGCCCATTGCCGAGGGCGTTTCCCGCTCGACATACAAGTTCTGATGGCGGGCGCCGCCGACAAGCGCCGCGAGGATTTGCGGGATCATAAACGCAAGGCGATCCTTGCTGCCGCGCGCCGCGTCTGCGATGCGGGCGGGCCGGAGGCGCTCACCATGCGCGCCGTGGCCGCGGAAGCGGGCTATGCGCCGGGCGCCGTCTATTCCTATTTCACAGGCATAGATGAACTCGCGATTGCGCTCACGGCCGAAGAACTCGGCCATCTCGCAAGGCGGATGCGCGAGGCGGCGGAACGGGCGGCAGGCCCCGCCGCCGCGCTCGAAGCGGCGGCGAAGGAGGCGCTGAAGGCGACCGCCGGCAATGCACCCCATGTCCGCCTTGCCGGCCGCCTCATGTCGGCGGAGGCGCTTCCCGCCGATCTCCACCGCGCGGTAACGGGCCGGGTCATCGCCATTCTCGAAACGCTGGGCGGTCCTCTCCGCGCCGCAACGGGCCTCAAGGGCGAGGCCGCGCACCGCGAAATCCTCTGCCTTGCGGCGCTCCTCATCGGCCTTCGCGTACTTGAAGGTTCGGGCCGGCTCGGGCCTCTCGGCTTCACCGCCGAAAGTCTCCTCGCGCACCGGCTCGCTGCCTTGCCTGAGGCATGACAAGCGCGGGCCGCGCCCCTATGCTTCGGCACCCGCCATTCAATCCTTCAAAAGACCCGATGACCGGATTTCTCGATACGTTTCGCGGCACCGTGAATACATGGGAGTGCGATGAAGTCGGCCATATGAACGTCCAGTTCTATGTCGCCCGCGCCTCCGACGCCGCCTTCTATCTGCGCCATGCGCTCGGCCTTTCGCCGTCCCAGGTGCGCGGCGAGCGCCGCGCCATGGTGGCGCTCGAGGAGCATATCCGCTTCCACCGGGAGCTGCGCGCCGGCGATATCATGCATATGCGCTCGCGCCCCGTCGAAATCCGCGAGCGCACGCTGGTGAGCTTCCACGAACTCTTCAATTCATCGACAGGCGAGGTTTCGGCGACCGTCACCGCCGTCTCCGGTCATTTCGATCTCGACGGGCGAAAGCTCATTCCCTGGCCGGACGAGGCGAGGGAGCGCGCGGCACCTTTCCTCGACCCCCTGCCGCCCCATGCCGATGCACGCGGCGTTGAGCGCGAAAAGCGCCTGCCCGATCTCCGCCTCGAAGACGCGCAGGACTTCATCGAGATCTACCGCGGCGCCGTCATGCCCTGGGAATGCGACGATTTCGGCCACATGAATTCGCGTTTCTATATGGCGCGCTTTTCCGATGGCGCCGGCCATCTCTGGCAGGCGCTCGGCTTCGGCAAGCGCGACATGCTGGAGCGGCGGCGCGGCACCGTCGTTCTCGAAATGCGCCTCAACTACCACCGCGAGGTTCGCTCTGGCGCTATGCTCGTTGTGCGCAGCACGCTCACACGCGTCGAAGGCAAGACGCTCACTTTCGTTCATTTCATGTTCGATGCGGAAACGGGCCTTCTCGCCGCAACGGGCGAGGCGATTGCCGTCATGCTCGATCTCGATGCACGAAAGACGGTTTCCTTCACGGATGAGGAGCGCGCCGCCATTCTCCCGCATGTAAGGACCCTCGCATGAGCGGCATGATCGACACCTACAAGGGCTATGTCTCGCTGCAGGAATGCGACGAGATGGGCCATATGAACATCCAGCATTACATCTCGAAAAGTTCGGACAGCTCCTACAATCTGCGCGTAGCGCTCGGCCATGCCGCGCTCGATCAGTCGGCATCGGGCCTCGGCTATGTCGCGCTCGAACATCATATCCGCTTCCACCGCGAACTCCGTGCAAGCGACCTCGTCACCATCCGCTCCGGTATCGTGGAAATCCGCGACAAGACCATGCGCATCTATCAGGAAATGCGCGAAGCGCTGGATGATCGCCTTGCCGCGACCTATGTCGTAGATACGGGTTGCCTTGATCTCGAAACGCGCCGCCTCGCACCTTGGCCCGATCATGTGCGCGCAAGGGCGGAAAAGATGCGCGTCTCGCTGCCGCCGGAAGCCGAATTCCGCTCGCTGCCGCGCGAGGCGGTGGAGCGCGATGTCTCGCTCGCCCGCGCAGATGCCGAAGGCATGACGGAGACGAACCGTTCCGTCGTCAACACATGGGAATGCGACACGAACGGGCACATGAATGCGCGCTTCTTCATGGCGCGTTTTTCCGATGCACAGGGCCATATGTGGGCTCATGCGGGACTTGGCCGCCATGAACAGGCGGCACGCGGGCTTGCAACGGCAACGGTCGAGATGCGCCTAACTTATCTCCGCGAGCTGCGCGCGGGCGAAACGCTTTTCGTGCGCACCGCGATCCTGAAAACGGAGGGTAAGACGCTCCGCTACAGGCATTGGCTTTTCAGCGGCGACACGGGCGAGCCCGCCTGCGCGGCCGAAGGCGCGGCGCTCCTCTTCGACAAGGCGACGCGCAAAGCCGTTCCCCTGCCGGAGCCGATCCGCCAGCGCCTCTAGAAAATTCGCAATCAAGAAACGGAAGAAAAACATGAGCGAGATGATCGAAGTCGCAAGGTCGAGTGTCCAGACATGGGAATGCGACCAGATGGGGCACATGAATGTGCAGTTCTATGTCGAGAAGGCGGGGCAGGGGCTTGCCGCGCTCGGCCTCGCGCTCGG
>PNMC01000034.1 GCA_013823365.1 Parvibaculum sp.
CGAGATTCTCGATCACGAACCGGAAATCAGGGACGCGCCGGACGCAGCGCCCCTCGAATCCGTGGGCGGCGCTCTCACGCTCCGCCATCTCTCCTATACGCACCACACGGAGCAAGGCGAAGGCTGGCCGGCGCTCAAGGATGTGTCGCTCGACATAAAGAAGGGCGAAATGATCGCGCTGCTCGGCCGCGTGGGCTCCGGCAAGTCGACGTTGCTCAGGCTCATCGTGCGCCTGCTCGACCCGCCGCCGGGCTCGATCTATCTCGACGGGCGCGACATCCGCATGCTGCCGCTCGGGCAAGTGCGCGGGAAGATTGCGCTGGTGCCCCAGGACCCCTTCCTGTTCGCCACGCATATCGCGCAGAACATTTCCTACGATAATCCGCAGCGCGCGACGGAGGAGGTGTGGCGCGCGGCGGAGAGCGCCGATCTGGAGGCGACCATCCGCCGCCTGCCGGACCGGCTCGAAACCCTGGTGGGCGAGCGCGGCGTGACGCTTTCGGGCGGGCAGAAGCAGCGTGCAAGCCTCGCCCGCGGCCTCATCCGCGAGACGCCTGTGCTGCTGCTCGACGATTGCTTCTCCTCGGTCGATACGGAAACGGAGGAATTCATCCTCTCGCGCCTTAAGGAATTGCGGCGGGGACATACGACCATCATGGTGTCGCATCGGGTCTCGACCGCGCGCCATGCAGACCGGATCGTCGTGCTGGACGAGGGGCGCATCGCCGAGACGGGGACGCATAAGGAGCTGATCGAGCGCGACGGGCTCTACGCCACGCTGGAGCGCCAGCAGGGCCGCCGCGATGAGCTGCAACAGGCGCTCGAGCAGGAAAGCGGAGGCGGAACATGAGCGACACAGCCGCCGAACCGAAGCAGAAGCGCGACTATGCCGTCTTCGATGCCGACATCGAAACGCGCGGCTTCGATTTCGGCCTGCTTGTCCGCCTGCTCGCCTGGATGCGGCCCTACAGGCGGCAGGGGCTTATTGCGCTTTGCTTCGTGCTGCTCGCCGCGAGCGCCGCCGTGCTGGCACCCGTCGTCATCAGCCGCGTGGTGGTGGACGGCATCCTGCTGCCCGCTTCCGGCGAGGAAGCGCCCGATTTCGGCCAGAAGGCACTCAACTACGCTCTCGCCACCTCGCTTGAGATCCATCCGATCCTTTCTGCCTGCATGCTGTTCGCGCTCTGGACCGTGCTCTGGGCGATCTTCGGGCATGGCTTCCGCATCATGCTGGCGCGCACCGTTCTCAATGGCTTGCGCGACTTGCGCCGCGACCTCTTCGCGCATCTGGAAAAGATGCCATCGAGCTTCTATGACCGGGTCGCCGTCGGACGGGTGATGACGCGGCTCACCAACGATATCGAAACGCTGTTCGAACTGCTGGCGGGCTTCGGCGTGCTGCTCGGCGAGTTCGTGCCCTTCTTCGTCGCCGTCACCGTCATGATGGCGATCAACCCCACTCTCACCCTCGAACTCATGCTGCTTCTCCCGGTTGCGGCGCTCGCCACATGGGCGTTCCGCGTCGTCTCGCGGCAGGTCTATCGCAACATCCGCTCCACCATGTCGCGGCTCAACGAGAACCTGCAGGAAAATCTCTCCGGCATCGAGGTGGTGCAGCTTTATGGCCGCGAGGAGATCAACTACCAGCGCTATACCGGCATCAACGAAGAAAACCGCGTCGAGGAAAACAAGGCCGTCCACATCGAGTCCTATTACGGGCCCGCGATGGACAGCATGGCCTTTCTCGCGCTCGCCGCCATCGTCTGGTTCGGCGGCCAACATGTCTTTGAAGGTGCGGCAACGCTTGGCAGCGTCATTCTCTTCGCGCAATTCGCCGACATGATGTTCCGCCCCATCGTGGCGATGGGCGAACAATGGAACGTCGTCTTCCGCGCGATGGCGAGCTGCGAGCGCATTTTCCAGGCGCTCGACTGGGACGAAAAGCTCGACATTCCGGCCGTGCCGAAGCCGCTGCCGACGTCTGGCGCGGGCCATGTCGTCTTCAACCATCTCACCTTCGGCTATACGCCGGAGACGGTGATCCTCAAGGATGTGAGTTTCGACATAAAACCGGGCGAGAAGGTTGCGATCGTCGGGCCCACGGGCTCAGGCAAGACGAGCCTCATCCGCCTTCTCTGCCGCTTCTACGACGTGCCACGCGATTCAATCCTGATCGACGGCGTCGACATCATGGATGTGGCGCCGTCCGAGATTCGTCAGCGCATCGGCGTCGTGCTGCAGGATTTCCACATTTTCTCGGGCACGGTCTACGACAACATCATTCTCGGCAATCCGGCGATCTCGCGCGAGGCGGCGCGGGAGGCGGCCCGCCTCGTCCATGCCGATCCCTTCATCCGCATGTTGCCGCAGGGCTACGACACGGTATTGACCGAGCGCGGGCGCAATCTCAGCCACGGGCAGCGCCAGTTGCTCGCCTGTGCGCGCGTGCTTGCGATGAACCCCGACATTCTCATTCTCGACGAGGCAACGGCGAGCATAGATACCGAAACCGAGCTCATCATCCAGGACGCATTGGCGAAGGTAACGGCGGGGCGCACATCGATCATCATCGCGCACCGCTTGCAGACGATCCGGGAAGCGAACCGGATCATCGTGCTCACGGGCGGCGAGGTGCGGGAGATCGGCTCGCATGCCGAACTTCTCGCCGCCGGCGGCCTCTACAAGACGCTTTATGAGCTTCAGGTGCAGGATACGGGCGCTCTCTGAGCGCCCGATCCGTCAACAGCGCTGGATGATGACGGCGGTGTTGTTATTTCCGGTTTGTGTAGTTTCCGCGGAATATCCACTGCCTTGCTGAACAATGCGGCTTCTATTGTTTGTGCCGCTTTGATTCGCTGATGCCTGATTTCCCGACCCTGACTGACTGATCGAAGCCCGATTCCAGAATCCCGCCTGATTTACCGATGCCATATTTGGACCGGAGGCGATGTTGCCGCATGAGTTCCAGAAACCTCCAGTCGCCTTCGCTTTGGAAGTCGGTATGTTGGCGTAAGCGGGCAGCTTGTTCGCCGAGAGGCTGAGATGGCCGGAAGATTTTTCGGGAGCAGTCCACGACCGGACAGTCGTATTACCTTTTTTCTGAACAACGATTGTGACGTTCCTGTCGCCAATCTGATCGATTGCGGCGGTTTGACCAGCCCATACCGGCGCCGCGAGCGCAAGAGAGAGCATGGTTGCGGCTGCGATAACTATCGGTTTCTTCATCTTTCTTCTCCTGCGATTTCACGCCCCTATATCGGGCACTTCGATCTCTCTCTTACGCTGTGTGTATTGGCTCCCCGCTGAATCTCCCGTTCAGCCTGCGTTCAGCTTCGGCGGCCTATCCGCGCGCGATTCCTTCATACGTTTCCTTGCCGCGGCACGCTCGAAAAAATCTTCCGGTGAACGGAATATGAATGCGCGCTTCAGGCTGCGCTCAGTTGCGGCCCGTTAGAACAGGCATCGTCAACAGGACGCGCCATACCGGACGGTCCCAAACAGGAGATTGCACCATGAAGAAGTTCCTCATCGCCTCGGGCGCCATCGCAGCCCTGATGGCAGCCGGTATCACCGGCGCCAATGCCGGCAACTCGGCCTCGGTCTATCAGAGCGGCAAGTTCAACACGGGCGTCTACACGCAGAACGGTTACGGCAACAAGGGCGTGATCGACACCGCCGGCAACCGCAACAGCTCCAAGGCCGTGCAGCAGGGTCAGTGGAACTATCTCTATCAACAGCAGGTCGGCAACCGGAACTCCGCGCTCACCGACCAGTATGGCCGCAACAACTATGCCGTGACGGGTCAGGAAGGCCGCAACCACACCGCGACGACGATCCAGACCGGTCGCAACAACACGTCGGGCATCGCGCAGATCGGCTCGAACCACAAGGCGACGACCGATCAGCTCGGCTCGAACAACACCGCCGCGACCATCCAGGTCGGCAATGGCCAGAAGGCGAACACCGTCCAGACGGGCCACGGCAATACCTCGGTCGTCATTCAGGGCGGCTACTAACCGGCAATCGACGGGAGGCGGCACCCCGCCGCCTCCCGCGCCTCCAACAGGGAGCAGAGCCATGAGTTTGAAACTGACATCACTGGTTTGCGTGCCCCTTCTCGTCGGCTGCGCGGCGGCGATCGCTGCACCGCCCTCCTCTCTCGCGCCGCATGAAGCCTGCGAGATCAGGGCGACCGACATGCCGGGCGGCATAACGCGCCTTGAAAGCATCGTCTATGGCGCGCCTGGCACGCATGGCAGCTATCAGGTCTCGATGGCGAGATCGGGCCCCGGCGGCACCTCGAATGTTTCGCAGGGCGGCGATTACGAAATCGGGCCGCATGGCGATGCCGTCGTGTCGGTCACGGAAGTGAACCGCGGCCCGCGCGACCGCTACAGCGCGGTCATGACGGTGGACGGCCCCTCCGGTCCCTATCGCTGCAAGTTCTGAGGCCGGCTCCAACCGGCAAACCGAGCGCCGCCGGACTTCAGGTTCGGCGGCGTTCGCTTGTCTGACCTGCGGTGAAATCTGGCTGGGGCGGGAGGGTTCGAACCTCCGAATGGCGGAATCAAAATCCGCTGCCTTACCACTTGGCTACGCCCCAGCAGGCGCGATAACCCTTAAGGCAAGGGCCCGCGAAACGGGGCGGAACATACCGGCATCGGCCGGGGGGCGCAACCGGCGCTCACCGTCCGCAAAGCCGTACGAACGGCCCGGAATCGTGCGGGATCGCGCTTGCGGGCCCGGGTTTTGGCGGCTATAACGCCGCCTTCGAACCGGCACGGAGTGTGGCGCAGTCTGGTAGCGCACCTCGTTCGGGACGAGGGGGTCGCAGGTTCGAATCCTGCCACTCCGACCAGGTTCGAAAGGGCAAAGGCTCCCGGCGCGTCATGGTGCGGGAGCCTTTGTCGTTCTTGGGGGGCGTTACGGGTTCCCGAAGGCTTTGGACAGGCCCCGCCGATATTGGCTAGCATCGCGCCAATAACGGCTCTCCCGAGCACGCCTCAACATACATAAGGAAGCGTCATGGCCCCCATTCTCTACGATTTCGCCCTTGCGCCGAGCCCGCGCCGCGCACGCATCCTGCTTGCGGAAAAGGGCATCGCGCATGAAACCATGCAGATCGACCTCGCCCGCGGCGAGCAGTTGAGCGAGGCCTACCGAGCCATCAATCCCGCCTGCACCGTACCGGCGCTGAAGCTCGATAGCGGTACCATCCTGACCGAGAATATCGGCATCGCCGCCTGGGCGGATGCCGTAAAGCCGGAGCCCGCCCTTCTCGGCTCGACGCCGGAAGAGAAAGGCCTCGTGCTGTCGTGGAACGCGCGGATCGAATTCGAGGGCTTCATGCCGATCGCGGAAGTGCTGCGCAATACGTCGAAGGGCATGGCGGGGCGCGCGCTGCCGGGCCCGCTCGATCTCGAGCAGATCCCTGCCCTTGCCGAGCGCGGCTCTGTCCGCCTCAAGCAGTTCTTCGACATGCTCGATGCGCGCCTCAAGGGCCGCGACTTCGTCGCCATCGACCGCTTCTCCCTTGCCGACATCACGGCGCTTGTCTGCATCGACTTCGCCAAATGGGTGAAGCATGAGCCGAAACCGGAACATGCCGATCTCCTGCGCTGGCATGCCGCTGCGTCCGCGCGGCCAAGCGCCAAAGCCTGAAACCGCAAATTTGACAGGGGCGTCACTGTCCCTATTATGCGCGCCACTCGATGGTTCCGGGCGCGGCTGCAAGGCTGCGTCAGGAGGCAAGAGGGAACAGGGTGAGGCGTCCAACGCCGATTCCCTGGCTGCCCCCGCAACTGTAAGCGGCGAGGCTCCGTTCCAAATACGTCACTGGCTGCACAGGTCCTTGAAGGGCTGGCATCCCGGGAAGACGGAACGAGGCCGATGACCCGCAAGCCAGGAGACCTGCCACCGGGTACGTCAACTGCCGTGGCCGGGGGGCTTGCCAGGGGGGACGGCCTGCCTCTGGGGTCTCAAGAGCCTTCGGCGTTCCGTTTCGTCTGTCTGTCTTTCGCGTCCGGCGCCATGCGGCCGGGGTGGCCGCGCCAGACAGACAGGACTTGAGTTCCAATGAACAGAACAGGCTGGGGGGCCCTTGCGGCCCTGACATTCGCGGCATTCGCCGCCGCACCCGCACAGGCGGACGAGACTGAAATCGAAACGCAGGAGCTTCTGATTTCGGGCGGCATCGAACCGATCCCGACCAAGGAAGCGACGTCGAGCTACACGATCATCACGTCGGAAGAGATTGAAGCTCACCAATACAAGACGGTGACCGAGGTGCTGCAGCGCGTGCCGGGCATCCATCCCGTGCAACAGGGCGGCCAGGGTACGCTGACCTACAGCTTCACGCGCGGCGGCAACAGCAACCACACTCTGGTGCTCGTGAACGGACAGCCGGTGAACGATCCCTCGTCGCCTGGCAATGCCTTCAACTTCGCCGACATGACGACCGAGAATATCGACCGGATCGAAGTCGTGCGCGGGCCGCAATCGGCGCTTTACGGCAGCCAGGCCATGGGCGGCATCGTCAACATCATCACCAAGAAGGGCGCTGCGGCTCAGGCCTCCACGCTTCGCTTCGAGGCCGGCAATAATGGCCGCTTCAACACATCGGGCACGACGGGCGGCAGCTTCGGCGGCACGTCCTATTTCGCCACGCTCTCGCGGCAGAAGACGAACGGGCACGACATCACACCCGCCCAATACAGAGCCGGCATCCCAGAGGAGAAGGATGGCTATGAGAACATCACCGGCTCGCTTCGCCTCGATCAGGAGTTCAATACCAATCTGAGCGGCACGCTCTTCGCTCAGTACATGGACGCCGAGGCGGATCTCGACAATTTCGGCGAGGACATCAACTATGTCGGCAAGACGAAGCAGTTCACGTCGAACGCATCGCTGAACGGCCGGTTCGCCGACGGCAAGTGGAGGCCGAACCTTTCGGCATCCTACATGCATATTCGCCGCAACGATCGCAATCCGCCGGATGTCTATGCCCCGACCACCGATACGGATACGAACCATACCGGCCAACGCCTGAGCGCCGCATTCGACAACGCTATCGACCTCCTCGACTGGAACACGCTTTCCTTCGGCATCAGCGCCACGCGGGAAACCCTGAAGGCGACCGGCTATTCCACGAGCTTCGGCGCCACCACCACGCAAAGTTCGAACGTGGGAGAGAATGCGCTCGCGGTATACGCATCCGAACACTTCAACTTCGGCGATCGCGTCTTTCTGACCGGAAACATCCGCTATGACATGCCGGAGAATTTCGGCAATCAGGCAAGCTTCACGATCGCGCCGGGCTACTACCACCCCGAAACCGACACACGCTTCACTTTGAGCTACGGCACCGGCTTCAAGACGCCCTCGCTCTATCAGCGCTTCGGCTTCTCGCCGCGCAACGGCGGGCCGGACGGCTTCCGCGGCAATCCGAATTTGCAGCCCGAGAAGAACAAGGGATGGGAAGCCGGTATCGAGCAGGGATTCTTTTCCTCGCGCGTACTCGCGGGCGCGACCTACTTCGTGAACCGTGTCGAAAATCCGATCATCGAGGACTGGAGTGGCTGGCCGAATGTAACGACGACTAATGGCCCCGATTTCACCGCCAAGGGCGTGGAGAGCTTTGTCGAAGCGCAAATCCTCGACAATCTTTCGGCATCGCTCGCCTATACGTTCACGGTGATGGACCCCGGCACCACAGCCGCCACGTCCCGCCGTCCCCGGCACAAGCTGAACTTTGCGGCGACATGGAACATCGATGCGCTGACCACACTCGCAACCGATGTCACATTTGTCGATCTCTATGCCGATCCGGCTTTCTCCGGCGGTATCTACAACCCGTCCTCCTACACGACGGTCAATATTGCCGCGACGCGGAAGATCACCGACATGATCTCGATCAGCGGCAAGGTGACGAACCTTCTCGACAGAACCTATTATCCGGCGGACGGCTTCCAGGCGCCGGGCATCGAGGCGCTGGCGGGGGTGACCTTCTCCTTCTGAGAATCGTCCTTTGAGAAATGGAAGGCGCGGGAGGCATCCCGCGCCTTTTTTCTTGCCTGCGGAAGGCTTCGCCCCCGGTCGGAATTCGTTAACTCAGCCGCGCCGGGCGGGGCTCTGCGACAATGCGCGCCGGATGGCGGGGGCGGAAGGCGATGGCGCAAAGGCCCTCCGTGGAGTAGAGTTATTTCATGGGGACGAACTCGACATATGGCAGCAGGCTTCCGCGGCGCTTCGACGCGGCGCAGTTTTTTGCCTTACTCGCGATCTTCCTTCATCTTGCCACGCCGCTCTCTGCCCAGCTCGCCTCCTCCTCCGCGGAGGGCCTGTTCGAGACGGTCATCTGCTCCGGCGGCGAATGGAAGACGATCTATCTCGATGCGGAAGGCAAGCCGGTCGAGCATCCGCCGGCACAGGCGAGCCATGATTGTACCTCCTGCGTTCATCATTGCGGCGGGGCGGTTCTTTCTGCTCTTGCTTCCCTGCCTGTCCTGCACTGGACGCTTCCCCTGCCCGCCCTTGTCACGCAGAACGTGCTGACAGAGGCCCATTCCGGCAGCACCCATCCGCGCGGCCCTCCAGCCTGATCCGGACCATCTGATTTCCGTCGATCCATAAAGACGCCTGCCGCGGACGCCGCGAGCGGGCGCGGTCCCATCTCTGGCGAGGCAATATGAAATTCCGTGCATCCCCGATGCGCAGCACCGCAGCCGTGCTTTGCGCATTCCTGCCCTTTTCGGCTCCCGTATTGGCCGAGGACGGCAAGGCCGAGGGCAATGTTCTCGAGATCACCATCTATCCCAAAAAATTCGACCGCGAGACGAACCCGCTATCGGGCCTTCCCGCGGCGCCGGAAAGGCCGGGCACGCTGACCGTGCCGAGCACCGCCCAGACGCAGCGCGACATGTCCCGCACGCCGGGCGCCGTCAGCGTCGTCCCTGCCGCCCGCTATCAGGACAGTTACGCGCATAATATCGAGGACGTGATGGACTTCACGCCCGGCGTCTTTGCGCGCAAGCGCTATGGCGCGGAAGTGCGCCTCTCGGTGCGCGGCTCGGGGCTCTCGCGCGGCTTCCATATGCGCGGGCTCGAGCTGCTGCAGGATGGCATTCCATTCAACCTCGCCGATGGCTCGGCGGATTTTCAGGAGGTCGACCCGCTGATCGCGCAGCACATCGAGGTCTACAAGGGCGGCAACGGGTTGCGCTTCGGCTCTTCGTCTCTCGGCGGGGCGATCAATTTCGTCATGCCGACGGCCTATTCGGCGGATGCGCCGAACCTTGTTCGTCTCGAAGGCGGCAGCTTCGGCAGCTATCGCGTCCATATGCAGGCTGCGCGCGTCATCGAGAATACGGACATCTTCGCCGCGATGAGCGGCAACAAGGTGGACGGTTTCCGCGACCACGAGAAGGAGGAGAGCATCCGCTTCTCCGGCAATATCGGCCACCGCTTCAACGATCGGGCCGAGACGCGCTTCTATCTCCTTTCCAATGTCGTGGATCAGGAACTGCCGGGCACGATCACGCTGCAGCAGGCACTGGATACGCCCGAGATGGCTGCATCAAATGCCGTCTCCGGCCACCACCAGCGCAATGTCCGTTCGGTTCGCATCGCCAACAAGACGGCGATCAAGCTCGACGACGGTGCGGTTTTCGAGTTCGGCGGCTATGCCGGCTACAAGCGGCTCTTCCACCCGATCTCCATCCTGATCGATCAGCGTGGGCCCGTTGCGGGGCTGTTCACGCGATATCGCGACGAGGGAACGCTCGCCGGCCATCGCAACGTCCTCACTGTCGGCGGCGATCTTTCCTGGGGCGAGGTCGAGGCAAAGGTGTTCGTGAACAATGGCGGCTCGCGCGGCGCGTTGACGTCGGACGCTCTCCAGAGTTCCACCAATCTCCGGGCCTATGTGGAAAACCAGTTCTACGCTCTGCAGGATGTAGCGCTGGTGACCGGGCTTCAGGCGACGCATTCCTATCGCAAGTTCACGAGCTATTCCCATCCCGCGCGAAGCGATGCGACGGACTTCTCTTCGCTGAGCCCCAAGGCAGGCATCCTCTGGGACGTGCGGGAAAATGCGCAGCTGTTTGCGAATGTGACGCGGAGCTACGAGCCGCCCACCTTTTCCGAGCTGACACAGGGCTCGGGCCAGTATGTGCCGCTCGATCCGCAACGCGCCGTTACCTATGAGATCGGCACACGCGGCGCCACCGCCAGCATCGCCTGGGACGTCGCGCTTTATCGCGCGGAACTGCGCGGAGAACTGGTCAACTTCACGACCGGCGGCGGCATTCCTGCGGCGACCTTCAATGCGGACAAGACGATCCATCAGGGGATCGAGGCATCGCTGACGCTCGATCTCGGCGCGCAGGGCCTCGACGCCGCGCTGCCGGCAGGCAGCCGGCTGCTGCTCGAACAGGCCTATACGTTCAACGACTTCTATTTCGAGGGCGATGCGGTCTATGGCGACAACAAACTTGCCGGGATGCCGCCCCATGTCTATGTCGCGGCGCTGCGCTACAAGGCCCCGGCGCCAAACGGGCTCGGCTGGGACGTCGCACCGAAGATCGAATGGGTGCGGGATGGCGGCTATGTCGACTATGCCAACACGCTCAAGGCACCGGGCTATGCGACGCTCGGCATAGATGGCGGCGTCGACCTCTCCAAAGGCGTGCGTCTCTTCGTCGATGCCCGCAATCTGACCGACAAGCGCTACATCTCCACCTATTCGGCCATCACCGACGCCACAGCCGTCACACCCAATGTGTTCTATCCGGGCGAGGGCCGCAGCGTCTTTGCCGGGGTGAGGGTCGCGTTCTAAACATTGAGCCCGTCATTGCGAGCAAAGCGCAAACGGCTCCTCGCAATGACAGAAAGGGAATAATCAGATGAAGTTCTTCAGTCTTTCCTGCGCGGCCCTCGGCCTTTGGGCGATTTCCGCCCTCCCCGCTTCCGCCCATGTCGTTCTCGATCAGGCCGAGGCGGCGGCGGGCAGCTACTTCAAGGCGACATTCCGTGTGCCGCATGGCTGCGACGGCTCACCCACCACCTCTATCTCGATCGCCATTCCCGAAGGCGTGATCTCGGTGAAGCCGCAGCCGAAGCATGGCTGGACGGTGACGACCGAGAAAGCGCCCTACAAGCAGAGCTATACGCTTCACGGCAAGACCGTCACCGAGGGCGTTGTCCGCGTTACATGGGAGGGCGGGCCGCTTGCCGACGACATGTTCGACGAGTTTGCCTTCATGACGAAGCTGCCGGACGACCCGGAGATCATGATGATCTTCTTCCCCGTCGTGCAGGGCTGCGAGCAAGGCTCGATCGCCTGGGACCAGCTTCCCGTTCCCGGCTCCGCCGAGCGCCTGCCCCGCCCGGCGCCCATGCTGCACCTCACGCATGGCGGGGAGGATGGCGGGCATCATCACCATTGATGCGCCGCCCCGCCCTGCTAGTCTCTCCTGAACGAATGACAGGAGGGACGGCATGGGCACGACGCTGCCGAAAAAAGGTACCGAATGGAGCAAGCTGAAAGGCGACATGGAGGCGCGCGGCGCCCATGACGTCAAATGGCGCGAAGGCAAGACGGCCGTCTATGTCTTCAATGCCGGGCCGGAGATCGCGGAGGTCCAGAAAGAGGCCTACACGATGTTCATGTCGGAAAACGGCCTCGGGCCCATGGCCTTTCCGAGCCTGAAGCAGATGGAGGACGAGGTCGTTTCGATGGGCCTCGGCCTCCTTCACGCTCCGGACGGGGCGGCAGGCAACATCACCTCGGGTGGCACCGATTCCATCACCATGGCGATGAAGACGGCGCGGGACTATGCGCGCAAGGAGAAGGGCGTCGAGGGCCGCTGCAACATCGTCGTGCCCTGGTCGGCGCATCCCGCCTTCGACAAGGCGGCGAAGATGATGGAAATCGAGGTGCGCCGTATTCCCTGCACCGATCTCCTTGCCGATGCCGAGGCGATGGAAAACGCGGTGGACGCCAACACGATCATGGTCGTCGGCTCTGCGCCCTGCTTTCCCTACGGTCTCATCGACCCCATTGAAAAGCTTGGCGCGATGGCGCAGAAGCGCGACCTCTGGCTCCATGTCGATGCCTGTGTGGGCGGCTATATCGCGCCTTTCGTGCGGATGAATGGCGGGGATGTGCCGCCCTTCGACTTCGAGGTGCCGGGCGTCATGTCGATGTCGGCCGATCTGCACAAATACGGCTATTGCGCCAAGGGTGCATCCACCGTCCTCTTCCGCTCGGAGGAGCTGCGCGCCCATATGATCTTCGACTGCGCGGACTGGCCGGGCGGGCGCATGGTGACGCCGACGCTTGCCGGCACGCGGCCGGGCGGCGCCATTGCGGCGGCATGGGCGGTGATGAATTTTCTCGGCGAGGAAGGCTACCGCGCCAAGCACCGCCAGGTGACCGATGCCCGCGAGGCGATCGAGGCGGGCGTGGTGAAACTCGGCTTCCGCGTGCTCGGCAAGCCGCAACTCGGGCTCATTGCATTCACCCATGACGAGGTCGACCCCTTCGCCGTCTGGGGCAAGCTTTTCGAGCGCGGCTGGTTCACGAGCCTCACCACGGAGCCGAAGGGCCTCCACCTCATGCTCTCGCCCTTCCACCAAAGCGTCACCGGCACCTATCTCGCCGATCTCGAATGGGCGCTCGGCGAAGTGAAAGCCGGCAATGAGGGCAAGAAGCGCGAGGCGCGGTACAGCTAGCCCATCCTTGACATGGCACCATAATGGTGCCATATATGCAGGGCCGTATGGAGAAGCGAAAGCCGCATCACAGCCTTGATGCCTTCAAGGACGCCGCAACAGCGGACCGGCTGACAGTGACAAGCACGGCCCTGCGCAGCGCGCTGGCGCTCGGCTTCGACCGGAACGAAATGGCGGCAGCGCTCCGCAACCTGGAGCGGTCCCATTTCTTCAAGTCGATGACTTCCTATGGCGACCATCGTCAATGGCAGGACGTCTATCACCTGCCTCACGACGGCCTTGTGCTCTATGTGAAGTTCACGGCCGAAACAGTGACCGAGTTCACGCTGCTTTCCTTCAAGGAGAAGGATGATGGTTGAGACACGCAAGCACCCGGAAACCGGCGAAACGCTCCGCCGGAGCACCCGTCCCTTCACCGTCGAGTATCGCGGACGCAGCCGCGAGATATCCCTTCCCGGCTGGTATCCGGCGGGCGACGGCGATGCGCTTCATACCGGCGGGGATATGGACGCAGCCGACGCGGCGCTTGCCGCCCTCAAGGCAGAGATCCGCCAAGAGAATGCAGCCTATGTCGCCACCGTGAGAAAGAAGCTCGGCCTGTCGCAACGGCAGGCGGGCGAGCTCGTCGGAGGCGGACCGCGCGCTTTTCAGAAATATGAATCGGGCGAGGTCGAACCCAGCGAAGCAATGCTCAAGCTGCTTCGATTGCTTGAGAACGACCCACGGCGGCTCAATGAATTGCTGCCGGCCTGACCATCCGTAAGCGAATGAAACGCCTGCCCCTGTAGAGGAGCAGGCGTTCCGCCGATCGGCCGAAGACGGGGCTTAGTTGCCGAGAGCGTCGTCGATATCCTCGCCCGTGCGCTCGGCGGGGCCGTCGCGCTCGAACGCATCGGCCACCGAATCGGCCGCGTCGTCGATCGCTTCGCCCGCCTGCTCGGCAGGGCCCTGGTCGTCGCAAGCCGCGAGGCCGCCTGCGAGCGGCAGGATGAGGGCGATACCGAAGAGTGTCTTGCGCAACATCGTTTGTCTCCGTCTGTGGTGACTGATACCGGGTGCCTTCCGCCCGGCCGGTTGCCATGTTGAACGCGCGGACTTTGTCCGGGTTCCATCCGGTTCCATCGAGGTTGAAGATGCGACCCTGCCCCTGCGGAAGGCAACGAATGCGGAGCGCCTTTACGCGAATCCGGTTTTCGTGGGGTTGCCGCCTGCTACTATCGGTCCAGACCGGATAATCACTTTGGGAGGAGCGGATGTCGGTAGTGAAGCTGATTTCGGGCGCAAGGGCGGAGGACCATTCGGCCATCGCCCTGCGGGCAGCGCGGGCGGCGAGCGGATTCAAATCGCTCGGCATCGGCCCCGGCGATGTGGTCGCCGTCTATCTCAGGAACGACTTTCCCTTCTTCGAGGCCTCCGTGGCGGCGGGCCTTGTCGGCGCCTATTCGACGCCGGTCAACTGGCACAATTCGCCGGACGAAGCGCGTTATATTTTCGAGAATTCGGGCGCCAAGGCCATCGTCATTCATGCCGATCTCCATCGCGGCATCGAAAAGGCGATCCCGAAGGATGTGCCCGTCTTCGTCGTGCCCACGCCACCCGAGATCATGTCCGCCTACGGAATTTCTGCGGAGCTGGCGCGATCACCCTCGGGCGCCAGGGACTGGACCGAGTGGCTGTCGCAGTTCCCGCCCATCGAGGCCGGACCGGCAGAGCCACCCGGCTCGATGATCTATACATCGGGCACGACCGGCCACCCGAAGGGCGTTCGCCGCGCGGCACCGACGCCGGAACAGGCTGCCGTCTGGACGCGGGTGATCGGTCAGGTGATGGGCTTCAACAAAGCCTATGGCCGGCCGCAGGATATGGTGACGGTCGTCACGGGCCCGATGTATCATTCCGCGCCCAATGCCTATGGGCTTTTCGGCTTTCGCGTCGGCGCGAATGTGATCCTGCAGCCGCGCTTCGATCCTGAAGAACTGCTGCAGATGATCGAGAAGCACAGGGTCACGCATCTTCACATGGTGCCGACCATGTTCGTGCGCCTCTTGAAGCTGCCGGACGAGATAAAGAAGAAATACGATCTCTCCTCGCTCCGCTTTGTCGTCCATGCGGCAGCGCCCTGCCCCGTCCACGTCAAGCAGGCGATGATCGAGTGGTGGGGACCGGTCATCAACGAATATTACGGCGGCACGGAAACGGGCGCCGTCGTCTTCTGCAACTCACAGGAATATCTCGCTCACCCCGGCACCGTCGGCAAGGCGATCGAGGGGGCCAGGGTTCTCGTGCTTGGCGAGAATGGCGAAGAACTCGCGCGCGGCGCGACGGGCGAAGTGGTCTGCCGCATCCCGACCATCCCGGATTTCACCTATCATGGCGACGACGAGAAACGCCGCCGCGCCGAGAAGGCCGGCCTCATCTCGCTCGGCGATATCGGCTATCTCGATGAGGACGGCTTTCTCTATCTCTGCGACCGCGCCAAGGACATGGTGATTTCGGGAGGGGTGAATATCTATCCGGCCGAGATCGAGGCCGAGCTTCACAAAATGCCGGGCGTGGGCGACTGCGCGGTCTTCGGCATACCGGATGAGGAGTTCGGCGAATCCCTCTGTGCCGTGGTTCAGGCCCAGCCGGGCACGAGCCTTACCGAGGCGGACGTCAAATCCTTCCTGCGGGGGCGGGTCGCGGGCTACAAGGTGCCGAAAACGGTCGAGTTCCGGACCGATCTGCCGCGCGAGGATTCCGGCAAGATCTTCAAGCGCAAGCTGCGGGAGCCCTATTGGGAGAAGGCCGGGCGCCAGATCTAGGGCCGTTCCCGCCCGCGAAAATGCTGCATCGCAAAATATTCATACGCTGACATCTTGTCAGTTTGTGCGATGCAGCATATATTGAGTACATCGAATGCAAGAACCGCCCTTTGAGGGCGGCATCCCCAGAAGGGGGCGGAAACTTCCGGGCCGGACTTTTAGTCACTCGAATTATTGAGGTAGCCCAATGACTTCCGCTCAACATCTCGCCCCCCATGCCGCGGCGCATCCGGGATCTGCCGGCGCCGATGTTTCGGCCGGCGTCCGTCGCACCCTCAGCACATTTCGTGCCCGTATCGTCAGGGCCCGCCAGTCCTTCCATGCCGGAGATGCGCTTGCGGCGGCCGGCTACACCGTGATGTCGGCCTATGCGGCCGGGCTCGTGGTCTACGTCGCCACCGTCTATTGATCCTTCCGATAGCTCTTTCACCCGGTGACATGAGGCGCAGCGGCCCAGCCGCTGTGCCTTTTTTTTGCACGGCCCCTGCTTGCCCTGCGTAATGCCAATTTCATATAATAAGCATCCCTTATTAAGTGCGTAACACTTCATCTTTGAAACGGTTTCCGATGTCCACCAATCAGAATCCGGAACGCAGCACCGGTTTCCTGCTGCGCGACAATTCCCGCTTCATGAAAGCCGCCTTCAACGAGCGTGTGAGCGGGCTGACCCAGGCGCAATGGGGCGCGCTTGCCCGCCTGTCGCGCCATCAGGGGCTTAATCAGGTCGGTCTTGCCGATCTCCTTGAAGTACAGCCGATCACTGTCGCCCGTCTCATCGACAAGCTGGTAGGGCTCGGCGTGGTGGAGCGCCGGCCGGACCCGAACGACCGCCGGGCGCAGCAGCTTTTCCTCACCGGTAAGGCGCAGCCCTTGCTCGACCAGATGTGGGAAGCGGGCGACGAGATCCTCGATCACGCCTATGCGGGGTTCACCGAGGAAGAGCGCATGCAATGCGTCGAGATGCTGGTGCGGATGCGCAACAACCTTGCGCGTCTGGCGCAAGGCGGCGAGAGCCGCCGTCCCGCCCCGCTGCAGCAGGCAGGCTGAGGGCGCCTGTTGCGCCCGCAGCCCGAAGGGGCCAATCTGCAGCCAAACGGGAGGCCCCATGGCTGTTCAGATTCCATATGTGCGTGAGATCGAGTTCGAATATGGCGATTGCGACGAGGTGTCGCCGCTGATCCGCCGCGTCGTGGCGAAAAATCCGTCCGCCTTCACCTACAAGGGCACAGGCACCTATATCATCGGCCATGGCGATGTCGCGGTGATCGATCCGGGGCCGATGCTGACCGAGCATGTCGAGGCGCTGCTCCGCGCGCTCGAAGGCGAGACCGTCAGCCATATCCTCATCACGCATACGCATAGCGACCACTCGCCCGCCGCAAAGCCGTTGAAGGCGCTGACGGGCGCCGAGACCTATGCCTTCGGCCCGCATGGCTCCGGCCAGCAGGCAAAGGACGAGGTGCAGGTCGAGGAAGACGGCGACATGGAGTTCAAGCCGGACGTCGAAGTGCGGCACGGTGATATTCTGGAAGGCGATGGCTGGACCGTCGAATGCGTCTACACGCCGGGGCACACCTCAAATCATATGTGCTTCGCGCTCAAGGAAGAGAAGGCGCTCTTCACCGGCGACCATGTGATGGGCTGGTCGACCAGCATCGTGAGCCCGCCGGACGGGAACATGGAGCAGTACATGGCCTCGCTGCATCTGCTGCTGACACGCGACGATGAAATCTACTGGCCGACGCATGGCCCCGCGATCACCGATCCGAAGCCCTTTGTGCGTTCCTTCATTGCCCATCGCGAGGACCGCGAGCGGCAGATCATGGAGCAGCTCGCTGCCGGCCGCACGCGCATTCAGGACATGGTGCCCGTGATGTATGCCGCGGTCGACAAGCGGCTCTACCCGGCAGCCGCCCGCTCGGTGCTTGCGCATATGGAACACCTCGTCGCGCGTGGCGCCGTGCGCACGGAAGGCCGGCCGACGCTTTCGGGCGAATACAGGCTGGCCTAGACGAATAAGAAATTGTCATTGCCGGGCTTGACCCGGCAATCCAGCACTCTTCGTATGAATCTTCTGTTCGCGTGCATCGCGCATGCAGCTCTGGCCCCCCGGGTCAAGCCCGGGGGTGACAGTAAAAAGGGATGGAAGAGAAAACTCCCTACCCCGCCTCGGCAAGGTTCCCCTTCAGCGCGTCGCGAAAGGTGCGGATGCGGTTTGCGTTGGCGCCGAGGTCGCTCTCGCCGACGCGCGAGACGGAGCGGACATCGACAGCCGCGCCCGCTTCCGTTTCGGTGACGCGGATCGCCACATCGTCCTTGAAATTCATCACACGGGTCGTCGCCACGGCCTCGATCGTGCCGCGCGCCGGATCGGCGGCGAGAATTTCCCAGCCGAGTTCGGTTGCCGTTTCGAGCGCCGCCTCGAAGACCTTGCCGGGATGCTCGTTCACATTGAGCGTCGCGAGATCGGGATAGGCCTGACGCTGAAGGTCGGCGAGATCGGGTGCCGCGCGGTCGAGCGGGTTCGAGTTCTCTCCACGCGCCTCGACCGCCGCGACGAAGGAAGGCGGATTGTCGAGATCGGTGGTGATGTCGTGGATGCGCGGCACTTTCGCGCCGACAAGGATCGTCTGCACCACAGGCGCCGCGACGAGCACGCCGAGCACCAGCCCCGCAATCGCCCGTCTCAGCCCGCTCCGCGTCGTCGCGAAAGCGAGGATCAATCCGACGGCCGAAACGATGATCGCGATAATACCGACAAGCGCCGCCAGCGCCATGCCGCGCACGGCGATGCCGAAATGCACGAGATCGAAGCGGTTGCCGAGAATGGAGAGCGCGAGCAGCACAAGCGCCGCCACACCGAGCCAGAGCCCTACGCTCGCGAAACGCGACTTGCCTTCACTCATCAACCGCCCCCGATCCGTTGATAGCAATCGCTCTCCGCCGCCCATGACAGGCGGCGGAGAGCGATCCCGTTATTCCGCCGCGTTCGCCGTCGGCAGCTTGTAATCCTTGAACTGCTCGCGCAGCGTCAGCTTCTGGATCTTGCCCGTCGCCGTATGCGGAATTTCCTTCACGAAGGCGACGTCGTCCGGCATCCACCACTTGGCGATCTTGCCTTCCATATAGCGCAGGATCTCGTCCTTGGTCGGGCTTTCGCCTTCCTTCGGGACGACGATCAGCAGCGGGCGCTCGTCCCATTTGGGATGCACGACGCCGATGACCGCAGCTTCGGCGACCTTCGGATGGCCGACCGCGAGGTTCTCGATCTCGATCGAGGAGATCCATTCGCCGCCGGACTTGATGACGTCCTTGGCGCGGTCGGTGATCTGCATATAGCCCTGCGGATCGATGGTCGCGACGTCGCCCGTGTCGAACCAGCCATCCTCGTCAAGGATATTGCCGCCCTCGCCTTTCAGATAGGCGCCGGCGATCGCGGGCCCGCGCACCATCAGGTGACCGAAGGCCTTGCCGTCCGAGGGAAGCTCGTTGCCGTCATCGTCGGTGATCTTCATTTCGACGGTGTAGATGGCACGGCCCTGCTTCACCTTCACGTCGATCTGCTTTTCGAGCGGCAGATCTTCCATGCCGGCCTTCAGCGCGCCCAGCGTGCCCATGGGCGACATTTCCGTCATGCCCCAGGCGTGGAACACCTTGACGTCGTATTTCTGCTCGAAGACCTCGATCATGGAGCGCGGCGCGGCCGAGCCGCCGATCACCACGCGGTTGAGCGCGGGGAGTTCGGCATTGGTCTTTTCAAGATGCTGCAACAGCATCAGCCAGACGGTCGGCACGGCCGCCGTCACCGAGACCTTCTCCTTGTCGAGAAGCTCGAAGATGCTCTGTCCGTCCATATTCGCGCCGGGCATGACGATTTTCGCGCCGACGGCGGGCGCCGCGAAGGCGATGCCCCAGGCATTCGCATGGAACATCGGCACCACGGGCAGGATCGCGTCGGTCGACTTCATGCCGAGCGCGTCGCCCATATTCGCGGCCATGGAATGGATCACATTGGAGCGGTGCGAATAGAGCACGCCCTTCGGGTTCCCGGTCGTGCCGGAGGTGTAGCAGAGGCCGCAGGCGGCGTTCTCGTCCACTTCCGCCCATTTGAAGTTGCCGTCCTCGGCTTCCACGATCTCCTCGAAGCAAAGCGCATTCGGCAGCTTCGTCTGCGGCATGTGGGCCCGGTCCGTCATGATGACATAGGCCTTCACATTCGGCAGCTTGTCCGCGATGCCTTCGAGGATCGGCACGAAGGTGAGGTCGAGGAAGATGATTTTGTCTTCCGCGTGATTGATGATGTAGACGAGTTGTTCGG
>PNMC01000035.1 GCA_013823365.1 Parvibaculum sp.
TCGAGCTTGCGGACGACGCAGTTGTCCGGCCCCAGCTCCTTTTCGAGCGCGGCAAGCCCCGCGCCATTCACGTCATAGCCGCCGATGAACCAGCCCTTGCCGGCAAAGAGCCGCGCCGTCTCGAGCCCCATGCCTGAAGCCGCGCCTGTAATGAAAATGGACTTCCGTCCGTTCGCCTGTCCCATGAGGGTGCCTCCCGGTTTTATGTTCTGATTTTATGGACCGTAGTCCAGTTCCAGCCGCCGGGAAAGCGGGAAGCGTTCAGGATGCCGTCAGGCTGTCAAAATCGAGGCCCACATCGAGACAGGGCGCGGAATGGGTGATCCAGCCGCAGGAAATGAGGTCGACACCTGACGCGGCGATAGCGGGCGCTGTGGCCGCAGTGATGCGGCCGGATGCTTCGGCGATGGCGCGGCCCGCGATGCGGCGCACGGCCTCGGCAAGCTGCGCCGGCGTCATGTTGTCGAGCAGCACGGCATCGACGCCCGCGGCAAGCGCCTCGTCGAGCTGGTCGAGCGTGTCGACTTCCACTTCGATCTTCACCATATGCCCGCTCGCTTGCCTGGCGCGGGCGATGGCGGCGCCGATGCCGCCCGACACGGCGATATGGTTGTCCTTGATGAGCACGGCATCGTCGAGGCCGAAGCGATGGTTCATGCCACCGCCGGCCTTCACCGCGTATTTCTCGAAAATGCGAAGTCCCGGCGTCGTCTTCCGCGTACAGCAGACATGCGCCTTCGTGCCTTCGATGGCGCGCGCGATCTCGCGCGTGGCCGTCGCGATACCGGACATATGGCCGAGGAAATTGAGCGCCACGCGCTCTGCCGTCAGGAGGCCGCGCGCCGGGCCTTCGATGGCGGCGATGGTGTCGCCCGGTTCCACATCGGAGCCGTCGCCTTTCACCACCGCGACCTTCAATGACGGGTCGACGAGGCGAAACGCCATGCGCGCGCAATCGAGGCCCGCAATGCGGCCCGGCTGGCGCGCATTGATGAGCACGCGCGCCTTCGCCTCCGCCGGGACGGTCGCCTGCGTGGTGATATCGCCCGCGCGGCCAAGATCCTCGAGCAACGCGGCGCGCACCGCCGGCTCGATCATCAGCGGGGGCAGCGGCGTCAGTATCATGCGGTAACCTGTGCTTCCTCGGCGCCCGAATGGACGAATTCTTCCGCCGCCGCATCTGCGATGCGCGTTGCTTCCTTCAGCGTGATGAAACTGCGATGCCGCCAGGCGGCGCGCGGCTCCGCGAAATCTGTGCGGTAGTGGCCGCCGCGGCTTTCTTCCCGCGCGAAGGCGGCAGCGGCAATGAGTTTCGCCGTGGTAGCGATATTGCCGAAAAGGCTTGCCGTGCCTGCGGCGCGTTCGAGGCGCAGGATTTCAGTGAGCGCAAGGGCAAGTCCCGCGCCATCCCGCTCAACGCCCACATGGGCGGACATGATCTGGCGGAGCTGTTGCGCGAAGGGTCCTTCCGCCGCTGCGCAGGCGCCGATGATCGGCGGGGCAATGTCGCGGCCTGCCCGCGCTCCCGGCACCGAACCGTCGATATCCGTGGCGATGCGCGCACCGAAGACGATGGCCTCGAGCAGTGAATTGCTCGCAAGCCTGTTCGCACCATGCATGCCCGTGGAAGCCACTTCGCCGCAGGCCCAGAGCCCTTCGATGGTGCTGCGCCCGCGCGCATCCACCAGAATGCCGCCCATGTGATAATGCGCCGCCGGCGCAACCGGGATCGCTGTCTTCGCCGGGTCGATGCCGAGCGAACGGCAGGTCTCGTAAACGGTGGGGAAGGCATCTGCGAAACGGGTGCCGAGGGCTGCCCGCGCATCGAGAAAGGCGCCGCGCCCGGACGCGATTTCTCGGTGGATCGCACGCGCCACGATATCGCGCGGCGCAAGCTCCGCATCCTCATGGACCGTGAGCATGAAGCGCTGCCCGGCTTTGTTGATGAGGACTGCGCCTTCGCCGCGCAGCGCCTCGGTGACGAGCGGTGCCGGGTCGCGCGTCGAGGCAATGGCCGTGGGGTGGAACTGCACGAATTCGGGGTCGGCGATCACTGCGCCCGCCCGTGCCGCCATGGCGACGCCTTCACCCCGCGCCTCGCGAGGATTTGTCGTCACGGCGAACAGCTGGCCGACGCCGCCTGAGGCAAGCACCACCGCTCGCGCCTTGATGAGCAGCGGCTGCGGCGCAGTCGCCGCATGCGACGGCCGCGCAAAGACACCGGCTGCACGTCCGTTTTCGATGGCGAGTTCATAGGCCGAGAAACCTTCCATCACGTGGATGGAAGGGCAGGCACGCACCGCGGCGACAAGCGCCTGCATGATCGCCTTGCCCGCCTGATCGCCTTTGACGTGAACGATGCGCCGGTGGCTGTGCGCCGCCTCGCGGCCAACGGCAAGCTTGCCCTCGATGTCGCGGTCGAAGGGCACGCCGAGGCGCAGCAAATCCTCGATGCGGATGGAGGCTTCGCGGGCGATGGAGAGAGCGGCTTCCTCGTCCACCGCGCCGGCGCCTGCGGCGATCGTGTCGGCGGCGTGCGATTCCGCCGTGTCGCCCGGCTCGATGGCCGCTGCGATCCCGCCCTGCGCCCATGCGCTCGATGCGCCATCGCCGATCGGCGCGCCCGCGAGCACGGTGACCGGCCGGGGCGCGAGCTTCAGCGCCGTGAAAAGGCCCGCAAGCCCGGCACCGACGATCAGAACGTCGCCGGCATCGACGATGTTGCCTTGTGCCATGGCGGCACCTCCAGACAGGAGCAGCCCGGAACGGGCGGGGCTCAGTTGCCGAGATTGATCATCCGCTCCACGGCCTGCCGTGCACGCACGGCCACCGCCGGATCGACCGTCACTTCCTCGCGCATATAGACGAGGCTCTCGAGAATGTTCTTCAGCGAGATGCGCTTCATATGCGGGCAGAGATTGCAGGGGCGGACGAATTCGACATTCGGGTTCTCGACCGCCACATTGTCGCTCATGGAGCACTCGGTCACCATGACGACACGCTTGGGCTGGTGTTCCTTCACCCAGTTGATCATGCCCGAGGTGGAACCGGAGAAATCGGCTTCCGCCACGACGTCCGGCGGGCATTCGGGATGCGCGATGATGACGATGTTCGGATCGTCGCGGCGATACTGGCGCAGTTCCTCCGCCGTGAAGCGCTCATGCACTTCGCAGTGACCCTTCCATGTGAGGATCTTCACCTTGGTCTGCTTGGCGATGTTCTGCGCCAGATATTCATCGGGAATGCAGAGCACGCGGTCCGTGCCGAAGCTTTCGACGACTTTCAGCGCATTGGAGGAAGTGCAGCAGATGTCGCTCTCCGCCTTCACTTCGGCAGACGTGTTCACGTAAGTCACGACCGGCACGCCGGGGAACTTCTCGCGGAGCAGCCGCACATCGGCGCCGGTGATGGAATCGGCGAGCGAGCAGCCGGCCTTCGAGTCCGGGATCAGCACGGTCTTGTGCGGATTGAGCAGCTTCGACGTCTCCGCCATGAAATGAACGCCGCACTGGACGATCACATCGGCATCCACCTTCGCCGCTTCCTTGGCAAGCTGCAGGCTGTCGCCCGCAATGTCGCTGACGCAGTGGAAGATTTCCGGCGTCTGGTAATTATGCGCGAGCACGACAGCGCCGCGCTCTTTCTTGAGCTTGTTGATCGCGTGGATATAGGGCGCGAAGAAGGGCCACTCGACCGAGGGGATGACGTGCTTCACCTTCTCATAGAGAGGCGCCATCTCCTTTGCGAGGCCGGGCGTATATTCGAGCTCGGGCATCTCCAGCGGCTTGAACGCGCGCGCTGCGGGCTTGGTGCCCGTCTTCTGCAGCATGTCACCTGCGAGGGCCATATCGACCTCCTGTCGCTGTCCTTGATATACTCACTTTGAGCATATATAGGGTATCAAAAACACCGGCACCCATCTTCAAGGTCCAGTCGGAACCGGAAAGGGGCCGGGCTCTCAGTCGGGCTTATGCTATGACTGAGTATTAATCCCGTCAACACGTATATGAGGACGCCGCGCTGGTGAACAAGCCTCGCGGCGAGACCAGCGCGCAAAATAACGGTCGCCTAATAGGTCGAAAGTATAGGTATAATTAACATATACAGAACGGTCATGAAAAGGTGACGCACACGTCACCGACAACTCTTATTGCATTGCAACATGGGGTACGCCGGGTCACCCGGCTGTTTCCCCGAGTGCAAGCACCCATCGGCGCGTAAGGGGCGATGGGAAAACGGGGGCGTATCATGAAAACTTCAGGTGTGAACCTGGCGGCGCGTCTGCTCGCCAGTACGGCAGTCATTATGTGTCTGGCAGGGCCCGTCTTTGCCCAGGCAGTTGCCGAACCGGTGGACGGCGCGGCGGCCGAGCTTGAGCCGGTCTATCTGGACGAGATGGTCGTGACGGCGCAGAAGCGCAAGGAACGCAATCTCGACGTGCCGATCAATATCACGGCCTATGACGGCCAGTTCCTGGAAGAGATGGGGATTTCCGACTTCGCCACGCTCTCGGCCTATACGCCGGGGCTGGTGGTGCAGGAGCAGAGTCCGAACAATCCGGGATTCGTGATCCGCGGTCTCACGTCGGATTCGGGCGAGGCCAATATCGAACCGCGCGTCTCCGTCTATCAGGACGGCGTCTCGATTTCGCGCTCGCGCGGCTCGGTCGTCGAACTCTTCGACATGGAGCGCGTGGAAGTATTGAAAGGCCCGCAGAGTACGCTCTTCGGCCGGGGCGCCCTGATCGGCGCCATCAATCTCGTGCAGAACAAGGCTGAGGACGACACCTATTTCCAGGGCACGGTCGGTGTCGGGAGCTACAACTCCCTTGAAACGACGGGCGTTGCCAATGCTCCGATCGTCGACGGCAAGCTCTATGGCCGCATCGCCGGAACCTACAAGCGGCGCGAGGGCTATGCGGACAACATGCTGCCCGCGGGCATTGCCGGTCCGGAGGATCTGAACGGCAAGGACACGCTCGCCCTGCGCGCCTCCTTCCGCTACGACGCGACGGCGGACACGAGTTTCGACCTCGTCTTCAATTATCAGCATGACGCCCCCGATCCAACGGGCTTCAAGAGCGGCGTCATCCCCGCCTATCTGGGCGACACCAGCCCCTTCACACATGCCTCGCTCAACGCCGATCCGCGCTTTGAAGGAGGGGAACTCAAGATCGACCGCGACGTCTGGGGCGCCACGCTCCTCTCCGATATCGGGCTCACCGATACGCTCTCGCTTACCGGCACCACTGCCTATCGCGAATTCGACAGCCTCGAGGTCTTCGATCCCGACGGGTCGGCCTTCATGCTGATCCAGTCCGCCGAAGGCGCCAAGGGCAAGCAGGTGAGCCAGGAAATCCGGCTCAACTACGAGCAGGACAGGGTCAAGTCCTTCGCGGGCGTGAACCTCTTCTATGAGGACGGCTCGCAGCGCGTACCGCTCGCGACCGACGAACGGCAGCTCGCGCTCTGGCTCGCGGCGAGCGGCAATCCGGCCGGTGCCGACCTCTGGACTTTTCTGAGCACAATTCCCGGTGCACAGGCAGCTGTGAGTAACGCCTTTGCAACGGGAAATACTATCGATCCAGCCTTTCAGACAATTGTCGGGATGGTAGGCGCGACGCCGCTTGCACCGGGGGCTCCGTTGCTTCAAGGCTATCACGTCGAGGAATACACGAACTTCTCGACGACGCGCTCCTTCGATGCGTTCGGCGATATCTCCGTCGAGGTTCTGCCGAAGCTCACTCTCACCGGCGGATTGCGCTGGAGCTATGACGACAAGACGGTCGGCTATCAGGGTGGCTGGGTTAACAATCCGAGCACATTGTCGCTCATCTCGGGCGGCACGGGCACGCTGCTTGCCGGTCCGACCGCCTATCAGTCGGCCTCGGACACGTTCTCGGGCCTCACCTGGCGTCTTGTCGGAAAATATGAGCTGGGCAACGACGCCAATATCTATGCGAGCTATGCGCGCGGCCGCCGTCCGGAAGTCATCACGCCGGTGGTCCACGCCTTGCCCGGCACCTTCCTCGGCTTCGTCACGTTGAAGGATGAGACGGTGGACAGCTATGAAACCGGTGCCAAGGCGCGCTTCTTCGGAGGCAAGCTCGAACTCGACGGTTCTTTCTTCTACTACGAATACGACAATTATCAGGTGGTCGAGACGACGGCGCTGAACCCGACCGTGCTGAATGTAGGTGGCGCGACGGCCTATGGTACCGAGCTGCAGTCCATCGTGAAGCCCACGGACTGGCTGCGGCTCTTCGCGACCTATGGCTACAATCACGGCCGCTTCGACGACGACGCACTTCCGGCCTATGCGAATAATCGCTTCCGTCTCAGCCCGGATCACACCTTCTCGCTTGCCGCGCAGATGACGCAGCCGCTCTTCGGTGGCGAGGCCTTCCTCATGCCGAGCTACACCTGGAAGTCCAAGGTCTACTTCGAAGAGAAGAACCAGCCGGAATATACGCAGGAAGCCTTCGGCCTCTTCAATCTGCGGGCAGGCTGGAGCACGCCGGACAAGGCCTTCACCGTGACCGTGTTCGGCGAAAATCTTTTCGACAAGGAATATCTGATCGACGCCGGCAACTCGGGCGATGCCATCGGCTCGGGCACCTATATCGCCGGCGCGCCGCGCATTATCGGCATCTCGACGACCGTCATGTTCTGAGACCTGTAGAGAAACGAAGGAGGCCGCGGATTCTGTCCGCGGCCTTTTTCATGAATTGGCCCGGCTGCGCGAAGGAGCGAGACGGAGGCCCGGCGCCGGGCGCTCGTTCAACACTTCGCGGCGGAAGCGGAATTGTTCGGCAGGCCGTCCGCCCGTCCGCGTCGACATGCGCCCCGTGCGTTCCACGAGTCCCGCATTCTCCACAAGCCTGCGGAAATTCTGCTTGTGAACATGGAGCCCGAGCAGTGCCTCCACCGTCTTCTGCAATTCGTAAAGCGTGAAGGCGGGCGGCATCAGCTCGAAGGCCACAGGGCGGTATTTGATCTTGGCGCGCAGCCGGCTCATGGCCGTCGCGAGTATGCGGCGATGATCGAATTGCATCGGTCGCCCGAGCGGCGGCACATTCTGGTCTGCCAGCGCCCGCGCATTGGGGCGTCCGTCCCGCGCCGCTTCCTGCAGCAGCCCGGCGCTGTAGAGAAGCTCGTACCGCTCAAGTGCCTTCTCATCGTCCCATGCGACGCCGTCGACCCCGAAGCAGAGCCGCATCCGGTCGCGTCGCTTGCCGCGCGAGAGTTCGTCGGCCGTCGCCTCCGCCTGCCGCGAGGCCCATTCGCGCAGCAGCGGCACGATCGCCTGATCGATGATCGCAGGCTTGCCGTCGCGCCAGTCCTCCCATGGGAAGTGACGATACCAGTCGCTCCAGGCCGCGCCCTGCAACTCGGCATCATGGCCGCGCGTGAGAGCGAGATAGCCGACCGAGACGACATGCTCGCCCGGCGTATCGAGTTCGAGAGAGTGCCGTCCGCGGTCGCCGAACGTATAAAGCTGTTCGACATAGCCGAGTTCGAGATGCGTCTGCTCCTGCACCCAGGAGCGAAGGCCGATTTCGAGTGTGCGGTGCTGCATCGGATTGAACGGGCCGAAGGGCAGTGCGTCCCAGCCGCCATCATCCTCGGCTTCCTCATGCGGCACGATCAGGATTTTCGGTTCGTTCTCGGAAACGGTGACGATCGCCGCATTGAGGCCGATGACGACGGCCTTGTCGGCGCGCATCGCCGCTTCGGCGGCAGATTGGACGGAGAGCTTCGGACGCTTGCCCATGCGCCTTCAGCCTTGTTCGAAGCGAAGCGGCAGCGAAAAGAGTTCGCCTTCCCAGCAGGACCGGCCGGGCCCGAGTGCCTCCACCGCCGCCATCATCCGCCCGCCGCGATTGAGTAGCGCATCGGCGTGACGCACCATCAGCTTGTTCGGATGGGCGTGAGATCCGCGCGCGCGCACGAGCCGCGCCAGTTCGTCTTCGGGATGTTCCTCGTTGAGCGCGCAAAGCGCGATGAAGGCCGCCGCCGTCGACCGGCTGATCCCCGCCCAGCAATGGACAAGCATCGGGCTCGACTGGTCCCAGCCCTGCACGAAGCGGATGAGGTCGGCGACATGGGCAGCGCCCGGCGGCACCAGCGTGTCGATCTCTTCCGAAATATCGTTCACGCCGAGCCGGAGATGCCGCTCCCGCGCAATACCTTCGGGCGTGTCGATCATGGTTTCGGGGTCGAGCAGGCTTATGAGATGCGAGGGCCGCACCTCGCGGATCGCATCTTCCACGGCACTGAGGGGACTCACGTAGATCATCATTCGCCTTGCCCGCGCCCGCACTGCATCGTCAGAATCGACCATATCGCCTCAATAACACAGATTTGTGCAAAGGCCGTCGTAAGTCGAGCAAAAACGGTTACTTATCGTCCGCCAACAAGTCCGAAAGCTGGTGAAAGCGGGCAAGGAAGCGCGCTTGGGCCTTTTTCGTCGGCAGGGGCACGATTTCGACGGGCGCGAGTCCCCGGGGCCGGCCGAAAATCTCCGCCGCCTCCTCGTCCGAGAACCCGGCGATCTGCGTTGCCTCGAAAAACGCCGACGCCCGGTCCGCTCGCTTGATGAGGTCTTCGACCGATTGCGGCAACGCCGCCGGCAGGCCGAAGCGCATATGGATCGCGGCGGCAAGCCTGTGCTCGAACGCCTTGTAGTCGATGCCGAGCGCCGCCTTGAAGGGGCTGATCATGTCGCCGATCACATATTCCGGCGCATCGTGCAGCAGCGCCGCAAGCCGCCATTTTGCGGGCCAGCCCGGCCGGAAGCGCGCGCATATATCGTCCACCAGCACGCAATGCTCGGCCACCGTGAAGGCGTGGTCGCCTTCCGTCTGCCCGTTCCACCGGGCGACGCGGGCAAGCCCATGCGCGATGTCGTCGATCTCCACATCGAGCGGCGAGGGATCGAGCAGATCGAGCCTGCGCCCGCTCAGCATGCGTTGCCAGGCGCGGGGCTGCGCTGGCGCTTTTGGCGGACGGGCGGATGTCTTCTTTTGCCTATTCATCGAAGCGGCAACTTACGGAGCTTCGCCTTTCCTGTCGATTGGGCATCGCCGGCGAAGGGCAAATGCCTGCGCGGAACTGTCCGATTGCGGCGGAACCTGGGTTTTGACCAAGATGGCCTGAAGGATATGCTGCTCTCTCGCCCGGCTCGAGAACCGGAAGAACCATAAAGAGGCAAAGCACAGCCAATGGCGGTCGACCCCGTACCCTCGGAACTCCTGTACCGCGCCTGCGACACGGGCCAGTTCGACTTCGAGACCACGGCCGAGCTCGACGATCACACTGGGCTCGTCGGACAGGAGCGTGTGCTCGAGGCGCTGCGCTTCGGCACCGGCATCCGCCGCCAGGGCTACAATATTTTCGTGCTCGGGCCCGACGGGGCGGGCAAGCATGAGGCGGTGCTGCGCTTTCTCGCAGGCATCGCCATGCGCGAGCGCGCGCCGTCGGACTGGGTCTATGTCAACAATTTCGTGACACCGCACAAGCCGGTGGCGCTGGAGCTCGGCGCCGGCACGGGCCGCCAGCTCAAGGAGGGCATGGCCCGCGTGGTGGACGATCTGCGCGTCACCATCCCCTCGATCCTCGAAAGTGAGGAATATCAGAACCGCCGTCAGGCGATTGACGAAGAATTGCAGGAAAGGCAGGAACACGCTTTCGAGGAACTGCGCGTCAAGGCGGAAGCGGAGGATATCGCGCTCCTGCGTACACCGGCGGGCTTCGCGCTCGCGCCCGTGCGCGACGGCAATGTGCTGAAGCCCGACGAGTTCAATCGCCTGCCGGAAAACGAACGCAAGGAAATCGAGGCAACCATTCAGGCACTGCAGAAGGAGCTTGCCGAAACGCTGGAGCATCTGCCGTCCTGGCAGAAGGAGCATCATCAGCAACTGCGCGCGCTCAACCGCGAAGTGGCCGAACGCTCCGTCGAACGCGCGATGCGCGATCTGCGCTCGCTCTTTGCGGGCCTCACCCCGGTCGTCAAATGGCTCGACGCGGTGATGGCGGACCTTGTCGAGAATATCGGCACATTCGCAAGCGGCGGTGAGGATGCGCCGGAACAGGCCCGCATGATGGCCGCCATGCAGGCGCTGATGCAGGGACGCGGCGGCGGCTTCGCGGCGGCCGATCCCTTCCGCCGCTATGAAGTCAATGTCGTCGTCGATAATGGCAAGGAAGCCCGCGCCACCGGCACCGCGAGCCGCCGCCCGCAGGACATAGCGGATGCCGGCGGCTATATCGGCGGCGGTTCGCCGATCCTCTATGAGGATCATCCGACCATGGCGAACCTGCTCGGCCGCATCGAGCACATCCCGCAAATGGGCGCGCTCGTCACCGATTTCATGCTTATCAAGCCGGGCGCGCTTCACCGCGCGAATGGCGGCTATCTCCTCATCGATGCGCTGAAGCTGCTGCGCGAGCCGCTCGCCTGGGATGCGCTGAAGCGTGCCATCCGCCGCCGCAAGATCGTCATCGAGAGCGCAGGCGAATATCTGAGCCTCGTCAGCACGGTCACGCTGGAGCCGGACCCCGTGCCGCTCGATGTGAAGATCATCCTGCTCGGCGACCGTTACCTTTATTACATGCTGAGCGAACTCGATCCGGATTTCGGCGAACTCTTCAAGGTCGCCGCCGATTTCGAGGACGAGATCGACCGCGAGGCGGAAAACGACCTTCTCTATGCGCGCCTCGTCGCGGGCACATGCCGTGAGGAAAATCTTCTGCCCTTCGATCGCTCCGGCGTGGGCCGCATCATCGAGCGTTCCTCGCGTCAGGCAGAAGATGCCGAGAAGCTCTCCACCGTCATGCGCCCCATCGTCGACCTGATGTGCGAGGCGGACCACATTGCCCGCAGCACGGGCGCGCTTGTGGTAACGGCGCAGCATGTGGACGAGGCCGTCGAGGCGCAGATCGCCCGCGCCGACCGTCTGCGCGAGCGCAGCCTGGAAATGATCACGCGCGACATCGTGATGATCGACACGGAAGGCGAGCGCATCGGTCAGGTGAACGGGCTCTCCGTTCTCTCCATGGGCTCCGTCTCCTTCGGCCGCCCGAGCCGCATCACGGCGCGCGTCCGCATGGGCCTCGGCAGCACCCGCGTCATCGATATCGAGCGCGAGGTCATGCTCGGCGGTCCGATCCACACCAAGGGCGTACTTATTCTCTCGGGCTATATTTCCGGCCAGTTCCTGCCGGAGATTCCGCTGTCGATGAGCGCAAGCCTTGTCTTCGAGCAGTCCTATGGCGGCATCGATGGCGACAGCGCCTCCTCGGCCGAGCTTTATGCGTTGATCTCCGCCCTCGCCGAAGCGCCCATTGCGCAGGGGCTTGCCGTCACGGGTTCTGTCAATCAGCTCGGCGAAGTGCAGGCGATCGGCGGCGTAAACGACAAGATCGAAGGCTTTTTCGATATCTGCATGCGCCGCGGCCTCACGGGTGAGCAGGGCGTCATCATCCCGGCAGCCAATGTGAAACATCTCATGCTGCGGCAGGATGTCGTCGATGCGGTGGAACGCGGCATGTTTGCGATCTATCCTGTGGAGCATGTGGAGGAAGGCGTCGAATTGCTGATGGGCGCCCCGGCCGGCATTCGCGGTGCCGACGGGCATTTCCCTCCGGGCTCCATCTATGCACGGGCAGAGGAACGCCTCGCGGCCTTTGCCGACAACCAGCGCCGCTTCGCGCAGCGCTCCGACGATACGAACAGTAGGAAAGGTGCGTGATGACCGCCGCCCGGAAGCAGCCGGAAGAGAACGGCGCGAAGCCGCAGACGCGGATCGTGGTCGGCCTCGACACATCGGCCGTTGCCCGCGAGGCCCTGGCATTGGCCGCGCGCCTTGCCGCCTCGGTCGATGCGCGCCTCAAGGGCGTCTTCGTCGAAGACGAGAATCTTCTCGATCTTGCCGACCTGCCCTTTGCGCGCGAAATCTCCTTCTCCGGCGAAGTGCGCGAGCTCGATCCCGCGCGCATGCTCCGTGCCATGAAAGCGCAGGCCGAAAGCGCCCGCCGCGTCCTTGCCCGCATCGCGGCGGAGGCGCAGATCGACTGGAGTTTCGATGTACGCCGCGGCCGCCCGCTGCAGTCTCTGGCGCTGCATGCGGCGCGGGAAGACACGCTTGTGATCCGCCCGCAGGCAGGTGCCGCGCGCGAGGTTGGCCGCGCTGTCCGCGCCGCCACGCGCGAGGCCCGTGCCGATGTGCTGCTTGTGACCCGCGGGGCGGGCGCGAAGGGCGCGCTTGTCGCCCCCGCCCTGCATCATGCCGGCCGTCAGCTTCCCCGGCCCGGCCGTCCCGTCGCCGCACTGGACGATGGTTCGAGCCCCGGTCAGGCCTGCAGCGCCTTTGCCGAAACGCTTGCCGCCCGCATCGGCGCGCCCTTCACGCGCATTGCGGGCCGGGGCCGCGCTCCTGCCGATATCGCCATCGCGGCGCGTGAAGCCGGGACCGGCATTCTTGTCGTCAATGCGGACTGGTTCGGCGACGATGACGATGCAGCCCGCCTGTCCGCGGCGGCGGGTTGTCCTGTATTGTTGCTCGGCAAGGAACGAAGCCCGCTCGATATTCTGGATGAAAGCCTGCTCTCGGCCCCAAAAGGAGAATAACCCATGTCCGTTCGCAAGATTCTTGTGCCGCTCGCCGGCAGGCCGTCCGACGACGAGGTGCTGGCGACGGCCCTTTCCGTCGCGCGCGAATTCGAGGCGCAGCTTGTCGCATTGTTCGCCCGCGCCGATCCGACCGAGGCGCTTCCCTATCTCGGCGATGGCGTCTCTGGTCAGGTCATCGAAGACCTGATGCAGGCCGCCCGCGAAGGTGCGAACGAGGCCGCGTCCCGCGTCCGTGCAGCACTCGCAAAGGCGGCATCGTCCGCGGGCGTGCCCGTCGCCGAAAAGGGCGGGGAGGCAGCGCTCCCCTCCGTCCGTTTCATCGACGTGACCGGCCGGCGCGATGAAGTCGTGGCCAAGCACAGCCGCCTGTCGGACCTCATCGTCTTCGGCGAGAGCACCACAGGCATCGCCGGCGGCACCGCCCTCGAAGCCGCCATGATGACGGCGGACCGTCCCGTTCTCATCGCGCCGAAAAAGGCGATGTCGCCCGTTGGCGGCTCGGTCTGCATCGGCTGGGACGACAGTCCGGAAGCGGCGAGCGCCGTTCACGCCGCCATTCCGTTCCTGGAGCGGGCGAAAAAGGTTACCATCCTCTGCATCGGCGGCAAGGAGCTCGATCCCGGCCCCGGCTCCACGCTTGCCGACTTCCTCGCGCTTCACGGCGTCGTGGCCGATGTGCATATCGTCGATGCGGCTGGCCGCGCGGCGGGCGAGGTTCTGCTCGAGCAGGCGGAGAAGTCGAAGGCCGACCTGCTCGTCATGGGCGGCTACGGCCACAGCCGCCTCGTCGAATTCCTCTTTGGCGGCGCGACGCAGCATGTTCGCTCGCATGCCACCATTCCCGTACTTATGGCTCACTGAAGAAAGACGAAACGTCCATGACCCTCTACCACGTCCATATGACGCTCGCCCGCACCGAGGAGCATCCGAACGGCTCCAGCGCGCATGGCTACGACATCGTGCTGCCGCTCGACGCCGCGATGAAGCTCGACCCCGATGCCTGGAAGGTGCACTCGAAGGAATGCACCGTTCGCCGCTTCTGGCAGGGAGAGCCGGACCAGAAAGGCTTGCTCCGCCATATCGGTCGCGGCTGGGTCATCGATTACGACGCGACGACGCCGGAGGGCGACGAGCCCTTCTTCAAGCTCGACCGTCACGAGTTCAAGGCCGGCGAATATCTTTCCGTGCTGGAACAGGATGGCGAGATGCAGACCTTCCGCATCGTTACCGTGGAACCGCTGAAGGGCTGAGGCGGTCTGCCTCCAAAAAACAATGGCCGGGTCTTTGCCCGGCCATTTTCTTTTGCGGTATGCGAGACGCCGTTACGCCCGCTTGCGCACCAGCACATTGCCGGCCGAATAGCCCGCGCCAAAGCTGCAGATGAGGCCGAGATCGCCTTCCTTCAGGTCTTCGTTATATTTGCTGAAGGTGATGATCGAGCCGGCCGAACTCGTATTTGCATATTCCTGCAGGATGTTCGGTTGTTCGCCGGGCTCCGGATCGCGGCCCAGCACCTTGCGGCCGATGAAGTCGTTCATGTTCTTGTTGGCCTGGTGCAGCCACATGCGCTTCAGATCCTTCGGGTCGAGCCCTTCATCGGCCATGTGGTCGAGAATGAGCTGCGACACCATCGGCACCACTTCCTTGAAGACCTTGCGGCCTTCCTGCACGAAAAGCTTGTCCTTCGCGCCGATGCCCTCAGGCGTCGCCCGGTTCAGGAAGCCGAAATTGTTGCGGATATTGTTCGAGAACTTGGTGATGAGCCGCGTGCCGATGATTTCCCACGCGCCTTTCGCCGTGCAGCTGTCCTCGCCCTCCACGATGATCGCCGTGCATACGTCGCCAAAGATGAAGTGGCTGTCGCGGTCGCGGAAGTTCAGATGGCCGGAGCAGATTTCGGGGTCGACGATCAGCACGCATTTGACCGAGCCCGAGCGGATCATGTCATAGGCGGTCTGGATGCCGAACGTCGCAGACGAGCAGGCCACGTTCATGTCGAAGCCGAAACCCTCGATGCCGAGAAGGTCCTGCACCTCGACGGCGATGGCAGGGTAGGGCCGCTCGAGATTGGAGCAGGCGACGAGCACCGCGTCGATGTCGGCCGGCGTCTTGTTCGCCCGCGCCATCGCCTTCTTCGCCGCTTCGACCGACATTTCGGCAAGGATCGAAGGTTCGTCGTTCGATCGTTGCCGCAGTCGCGGCGCCATGATTTCGGGATCGACGATGCCCGACTTGTCCATCACATAGCGCGCCTCGATGCCGGAGGCCTTCACGATGAACTCGACGCTCGATTCTGCCAGCGCCTCCACTTCGCCTCGCTCTATGGCGGCGGCATTGTCGGCATTGAACTTGCGCACATAGCTATTGAAGGCTTCGACGAGTTCGGTATTGCTGATGGAGTTGGGCGGCGTGAAAACGCCCGTCCCGCTGATGACGACTTTGGTCACTGTTCACCTGACGGTTCTTGATCTCGCCGCCTGTCCTGTGCCGCGCTTGGTTTTCTTTCTGCACGGCACGACGAGGCGGCTTCCCCTGGGGCCACTTCGGGTAAAATAGAGCAGCCCTTCCGGCGATGCTACAGCGGAGGGAAGGGGAATGAGGGAACGGGGAGAAATCGGATGGATCGGGTGCCAGCGAGCCTGCCGGCGGGACCGCTCGAAAAGGAACGGCTGGAGGCGCTTTCGCTGGCCGATATGGCGGGGTTCCTCGCGGCCATGCTCGCCGATGGCCTTGAAAATCCAAGCTCGCCCCTGCGTAAACCGTCGCTTGCGACTATCGGCCTTGAAGGCGAGCCCGCCTTGCGGACGGTGATCTTGCGGACGGCCGATATCGGCCGCCGCCGGCTCGGTTTCTTCACCGATGCCCGCTCGCCCAAGGTCGCGCAAATCGGGAAGGAGCCGCGCGCCTCGGTCCTCTTCTACGATCCGCGCTGCGATATGCAGCTCCGCCTCTCGGGCAGGATGGAGGTCCGGATCGGCGATGAAGCGGCCTGGGCGGGTGCCGCGCCGGCCTCCCGCCGCGCCTATCTTGTCGTCGCACCGCCGGGCACACCGTCGCCGAAGCCGGTCTCCGGCCTTCCGGCGGATGCCGAGGGCATCATCCCGCCGCTCGAAAGGCTGGAGGAAGGCCGCCCGAACTTCGCATTCCTGGAGTTCTTCTTCGCCGAGGCCGATATCGTCCTCTTTTCGCGCGCGGGCAACCGGCGCGCCCGCATCCGCTACGAGGCGGATGACGAACACGCCGAATGGCTCGTGCCCTGAGGCGTCAGATCATCGAGGCGGTGCGGCCCTGCGTCTGGCTGCCCGTAGTCTCGCTCTCGGCCTTTTTCTCGTCCTTGCCGCCATTGGCCGCGAGGCGGGGCGCGTCGGCCTTCTCGTCGGCATCGGCAGCGCGGATTTCGCCGCTCACCTGGCCGCCTTGCTCGACCTTCAACTCGCCGTAACGCACCTTGCCGGTAACGCGGCCCGACGAATTGATCGTCAGGCACTTCTTCACGGTCAGCGTGCCGTCGAACTTGCCGTTCACTTCCGCTTCGTCGACCGTGGCGTCGCCGCGCACATCGCCGCTTTCCGTAATCGTGAGCGTGCCGCTCTCGATCGTTGCCTGCACATCGCCCTCGATCACGAGCGAGTCGCAGGACTGGATCTTGCCTTCGAGTTTCAGCCCGCGGCCGACATGCAGATTGGCGGCAGGGGCGGGGTTCGACGAGGCGTTGACCGGAGAAGGCTGGAGAGTGCGCACGGGCGGCTTCCTTGCTTGATAGGATGGCGTGATGGCGCGCGTTGCCGCGGTTTCCGTTTCGGAAGTGCGGGCGTCCGCGGGCCGTGGCTCTTCTGACGGCGAGGATTCGCCGTGACTGGATGCGGCCGGCGTCGACGGCGCAGGTGGCGACGTCACGTCGGAAACACCTTTGGGGCGTTTGAACATTTTGAGATCCCCTCCACTGACTGGAACGGACGTGAAACTATGCGCGCAACATGGCTCGCATGTGCCGACAATGTGGCGGAACATTGATTGCGCATGCACAGCAGCGCATAACGGCGCTTAATTATTGGTTTTGTTTTCGCGCCATTGCGGAGCAAGTCGTGTGGCGCGGACATGTCACGAGATGATCGTTGACGATGCCGACCGCCTGCGCGAAGGCATAGACGATCGTCGGTCCACAGAATTTGAAGCCGCGCTTCTTCAATTCCTTGGACATGGCGATGCTCATCGGCGTTTCCGCCGGCACCTGCGCGATGCTCTTCCACTTGTTCTGGATCGGCACGCCATCCGTGAAGCCCCAGAGGAAATCGGCGAAGCTCTCACCGTTTTCCTTCATCGCGAGCCAGGCTTTCGCATTGCCGATCGTCGCTTCGATCTTGCCGCGATGGCGGATGATGCCGGGGTTCTGGAGAAGTTTCTCGACCTTGGCGGGCTTGTAGCGCGCGATGATCTCCGGCTCGAAGCCGTCGAACGCCTCGCGGAATGTCTCGCGCTTGCGCAGGATCGTGATCCAGGAAAGCCCGGCCTGGAATCCGTCGAGGATCAGCTTTTCGAAAAGCGCACGGTCGTCATATTCCGGCACGCCCCATTCGTCGTCGTGATAGGCGACATAGAGAGGGTCTTCGCCCGGCCAGGGACAGCGTTTTGCTTCATTCACCGTCGGCATCGGCTCCGCTTTCATCGCCAAGATGCACCATAAGCCATTCGGGAATCCGCGGCACGATCTCCGCCTGTCCAGCTTCGAGCACGGCGCCATTGAGGAGATCGAGCCGGAGAAGCGCCAAGGCGCTGCTCGTCTCCTCGTCGGTCGAGAAGATCGTGCCCACTTCCCGCGCGCCGCCTTTCACAGGCGTCCCGGGCGCAGGCATCCCGCCTTCCACATGCACCGGTAGCAGGCGCTTGCGCACGCTGCCTCGCCGTTTCGTGCGCGAGGTCACCTCCTGCCCGACGAAGCAGCCCTTGTGGAAATCGATACCGTTAAGTTCGGCGAAATTCGCTTCGAGGGGAAAGGTCCGATCCGGCTCAAAATCCCGGGCGCTATCGCCGATTCCAAGCGAGATGCGGTGGGCGTGCCACGTGCTTTCGGGAACTTTTCGGGCTCCTGAACCGGCAATCAGCTCTTCTGCTTCCGCCGCCGGGCAGATCGCCCGCCGTCCCATCGCCGCATGGCGAGGGTCGGGAAGGCCGGGCCCCCGGTCCACCGGGCTGCCATCCTCGTTCCAGAAGGCAATCACGGTAAAGCCGTCGCTCCTGTCGTCGATCTCCACCTTCGCCCGGAGCTTGTACAGGGTGAGCCGCTTGACGAGCTCGCCCGTCCGCGCGGCATCGCAGTCGAGCAACACCGCTTCCGGGTCGGCCGGGTCCGCCGCCATGAAGAAATCGAAGAGAAACTTGCCCTGCGGTGTCAGCAGGGCGGAATAGACAAGCCGCGTACCATCCGCAGCTTCGACATTATTGGTGACGAGCCCCTGTAAAAGGCTCCGTGCCTCGGGCCCGCCGAGCCTCACCAGGCCCCGTCCCGTCAGCGCCGAGGCAAGCGCCCCTTCTGCCGCTCCCGCCATTGCCGCTCATTCCTTGTGTCAGGCCACCAGATGTAGGCCCCGCACCGCCGATCCGCAAGAACCGGCTTCGGGCCCGGCGATCTTGGCTTTGCGCCGCGGCCCCCCTATAAACCCTGCACGACAGGGCAAACCCGGCCGCCGCGCCGGCATTCGCGCCGCAGCCGGAAGTCATATGCGCATTCTCTTCATCGCTTCGAACCGCATCGGCGATGCCGTCCTCTCGACCGGCATCCTCAATGGATTGATGCAGCGCTATCCGGAGGCGGAGTTCTGGGTCGCCTGCGGCCCCCTCGCGGTCGATGTCTTCCGCCATGCGCCCCGCCTCACCCGCATCATCGTGATGCGCAAGGCAAAGCGCAGCGGCCACTGGCTGCATCTGCTGAAAGCCGTCGCTTTCCGCCGTTTCGAGGCGGTGGTGGACCTGCGTGGCTCGGCCACGGCGTGGGTGACCTTCGCCCGCAAGCGCCACATTCTGAAGCCCGATCATGAGCTTCACCGCGTCGAACACAATGCAGGCGTGGTCGGCATGGTCCCCGCGCCGGATCCCGTGGTCTGGCCGGGGGCGGAAATGCGCGCAAAGGCGGCACGCACGATCCCTGACGGATTGCGGGTTCTCGCCATCGGCCCGACCGCCGCCTGGCCGGGCAAGATGTGGCCGGCTGAACGATTCGCCGAGCTCGCCCGCCGTCTCCTGGCGCCGGGCGGTCCGCTGGAGGGGGCAAGCCTCCTCGTTACCGGCGGTCCCGGCGAACAGGAGAAATGCCGCCCTGTTCTGGAGGCCGTGCAGCCCGAACGCCGGATCGATCTCATCGGAGCAGGCATCGACGAGACGGCGGCCTGTTTCGAGCGGGTGGCGCTTTATGTGGGCAATGATTCCGGCCTCATGCACCTGGCGGCAGCCGCCGGCGCCCCCACTATCGGCCTTTTCGGGCCGACGGCGGACGCGATCTATTCGCCCTGGGGCCCGAAAGCCGTCACCGTCCGCGTGCCGCGCTCGCATGAGGACATCAAGGCGGAGGAGGGCGGCAAGATCACCTGGGAGCTCAGCCGCAACCACATGGAAGACCTTGCCGTCGAAACCGTCGAACAGGCCGCGCGCGATCTTCTGGCGAAGCTTCGGCCCGGCAACTAGTGAATCGCCCCCACGAAGTCCGCACGGCGGAATTCGCTTGGATGGATCAGCCGTTTCGTGCCCACGCGCACCGAATGGATCGGCCCATCGAGCTCCCGGTTCCAGAAGTCGAGAAATTTGGAGAGAGCCGGATATTTCGGCTCGAGATCG
>PNMC01000036.1 GCA_013823365.1 Parvibaculum sp.
AGCGCCACCGCCATCGAGCGGCTGCAGCGCGCCGGCGCCATCGTTACCGGCAAGACCAATGTGCCCTACCTCTCGGGCGACCTGCAGAGCTACAACGACATTTACGGCACGACGAACAACCCTTACGCGCTCGAATGCGGCCCCGGCGGCTCGTCGGGCGGGTCGGCGGCCTCGCTCGCGGCGGGCTTCACCTCGGCCGAATTCGGCTCCGATATCGGCGGCTCGATCCGCACGCCTGCCCATCTCTGCGGCGTCTTCGGCCACAAGCCGACATTCGACATCGTGCCGAAGCGCGGCCATCTCTCGCCGCCGCCCGGTGCGCTCTCGGAAGGCGACCTCTCCGTCGCGGGGCCGCTTGCGCGCAGCGCCGAAGACCTCGCCCTCCTCCTCTCGCTCACCGCCGGCCCCGACTGGGCGGATGCCGCCGCCTGGAAGCTCGACCCGCCGCCCGCGCGCGCAAAGCATCCGCGCGAGCTTCGCGCCGCCGTCTGGATCGACGACGACTATTGCGACATCGACCGCGAAAGCGCCGAACTGCTCACCAATGCCGCCAAGGCGCTCGAAGATGCGGGCGCCAATGTCGACTGGAACGCGCGGCCCGGCATGACGCTTGCCGAACTCACCGAATGCTATCTGATCCTGCTTCATTCGCAGATCGGCGCCGGCATGCCGCAAAGCGTGCGCGATCACTGGTCCGAAATGAAGAAGAGCATCGCGCCCGATGACAAGAGCCATGCCGCGCTGCAGGCGATCGGCGGCACGCTGTCGCTGCCCGAGCGCGCCGTCTGGAAGGAAGTGCAGGCGCAGCTTCGCTGGAAGTGGCATCAGTTCTTCAAGTCCTACGACGTCGTGCTCGCGCCGGCGCTGATGCGCACCGCCTTCGAGCACAATCACGCCTCGAACTGGCACAAGCGCGAACTCGACGTGAACGGCGTCATGCGTCCTTACATGGATGTGCTGATCTGGGCGGGCCCCGCCGTCGTCTCCTACCTCCCCGCCTCCGTCGCGCCGGTCGGCATCACCAGCGAAGGCAAGCCCGTCGGCATCCAGATCATCGGCCCACATCTGGAAGACATGACGACGATTGCGGTTGCCGGGATGATCGAGGACATCCTCGGCGGGTTCACGCCGCCGAAGGGGTGGTGAGGGGCGGCGGCACCCTTTGACACCTCCGCCTTCCCCTCCCATGATGCCCGCCAAACCGACAAGATAACCCGAGGAGCTCGCCCATGAGCCTGTCCAACGCCGCCGTTCGCGACATCGAGACGGTGATCCATCCCTACACCAATCTCGACACGTTCCGCATAACGGGCCCGATGATCATCGAGCGCGGCGAGGGCATCTATGTGTTCGACAATGGCGGCAACAAATATATCGAGGGGCTGGCCGGGCTCTGGTGCACCTCGCTCGGCTATAACGAGAAGGAGCTGATGGAGGCGGCGGCGGAGCAATATCGCCAGATCCCCTTCACGCATACTTTCGGCGGCAAGAGCCATGAGCGCGCGGCGGAAGCCGCCGAGCGGCTCAAGGCCATCGCGCCCCATGCGGCTTCCAAGGTTCTCTTCTGCGGCTCGGGCTCGGAAGCGAACGACCAGCAGGTGAAGCTTGTCTGGTATTACAACAACGCGCTTGGCCGCACGAAGAAGAAGAAATTCATCTCGCGCACCCGCGGCTATCACGGCGTCACCGTCGCTTCCGCATCGCTGACAGGCCTGCCCGCGAACCACCGGGATTTCGACCTGCCGATGGCAGGCGTCATCCACACCGATTGCCCGCATTACTACCGCTATGCGGAGCCGGGCGAGACGGAAGACGAGTTCACGACGCGGCTTGCGAAGAACCTGGAAGAGACGATCATCCGCGAAGACCCCGAGACCGTCGCCGCCTTCATCGCCGAACCGATCATGGGCGCGGGCGGCGTCGTCATTCCGCCTGCCGGCTATTTCGAGAAGATCCAGGCGGTGCTCAAGAAATACGACATCTATTTCATCGCCGATGAAGTGATCTGCGGCTTCGGCCGCACGGGCAACATGTTCGGGTCGCAGACCTTCAACATGAAGCCGGACTCGATCTCGGTCGCGAAGGCGCTCTCATCCGCCTATTTCCCCATCGCCGCCGTGACGGTCGGCGAGGAGATGTATCAGGCGATGATCGACGAGAGCAAAAAGATCGGCACCTTCGGCCATGGCTTCACCTATACGGCGCATCCGGTCGGCGCCGCCATTGCAGCGAAGACGCTCGAAATCTACGAGAGGCGCAATATCGTCGGCCATGTCCGCTCGGTGCAGCCCGCTTTCGAGGCGCGTGTCGCCCGCCTCGCCGGCCATCCGCTTGTCGGCCACGCCCGCGCGTGCGGTCTGATCGGCGCCGTCGAACTCGTCGCCGACAAGGGTTCGAAGAAGAGCTTCGATGCCGCTGCCGGTATCGGCGCCGCCGTCGTCGCCGCCGCGCAGCGCAACGGGCTCATCGTCCGCGCGCTGGCGGGCGATATCGTCGCCTTCTGCCCGCCGCTCATCATCACCGGGAGCCAAGTGAACGAGATGTTCGACGCGGTGGAAAAGGCGCTCGACGAAGTGGAAGCCCATGTGACGAAGGAAGGCCTGCGCGCCGCCTGATGCCGGAACTTCGCTATCAGCTGACCTTCGAGGGCAAGGTCTCGCCGGAAGACGAGATGGGCGCGCGCATGCTGATCGAAGCTGTCGCGCCCATCCCCGCCGGCCTCGACCCTGCGCTCACGCAGGGCGGGCGCAGCGCCACGCTCGCTGCCACGGTCGAGACGGACGATTATGGCGGCTTCACCGAGACGGGCGAGATTTCCTTCGGCGCGGGCGCCATCCGCTTTCAGTCGCGCGGCGAGGGCTTCATCGAGGATACGGTGGAGGAAGACATCCAGCAGGGCTGCGTGATCCGCGCCGTGCAGGGCGGCAGCGGCATTTTCGAGAACGCGACCGGCTATATCGTCTCGACCTTCACGGTCGGCGAGGACGCCACGATCCGCGACAGCCAGAGCGCGGTGATCTTCACGATGTGAGTACGGCGTCCCCACCCCTCAAAATACGTCATGCCCGGACTTGATCCGGGCATCCAGAAGCCGCCGCAAGGCGGCGTCTGCTTCACAAGACTCGTCAAAACCTCGCGACAAAAATTTTGTGAAGAGCGACGGCGCGTTCCGCGCCTTCTGGATTGCCGGGTCAAGCCCGGCAATGACGGCGAAGGGTGAGGTGAATACCACCCCTCACACGTGCTGGCCGCCATTGATCTGGATTTCGGCGCCGTTGACATAGCTCGACTGATCCGTGCACAGAAAATAGATCGTGCGGGCGACTTCTTCCGGCGTGCCGAGGCGGCGCATGGGGATTTCGGCGACGATCTTGTCCGTCCCCGGCGAGAGGATCGCCGTGTCGATCTCGCCCGGCGCAATCGCGTTCACGCGGACGCCGAGGCGGCCGAACTCGGACGCCATTTCGCGCGTCAGCGCGGCGAGCGCGGCCTTGGATGTCGCATAGGCCGAGCCTGCAAAGGGATGCACCCGCTCGCCCGCGATAGAGGTCACGTTCACGACCGAGCCCTGCGCCGCCTTCAGCTCTTCCACCAGCCCGCGGGCGAGCATGACGGAGGCGAAGAAATTCACCTGAAAGACCTTGGCCCAGGTCTCGACATCCGTATCGAAAACGCCCAGCCGCGAGCCGCCCGGCCCCTTGGGTGAAATCGCCGCATTGTTGACGAGCGCATGAAGACGCCCGCCCTGGTCCTTCAGCCGCTCGCGCATTTCGGCAATGGCGGCTTCGGTGTTGTTCACATCGGCGAGATCGACCTGGATATGGTCTTCCGGGCCCGCCTCCCAGGGGCAGTCTTCCGGGAAGGGTTGCCGCGAACAGGTGATGACGCGCCATCCCGCGCTCGAAAAGCGCTTCACCGTCGCATGGCCGATACCCCGGCTCGCGCCGGTCAGGATCAGCGTCTTTCGGTCTGCATTGTCGATTTGGGTCATGCGCGCAATCTAGAGGAAGGCGCGGACAGGCGCCAGCGCTGCCTGCAATACCGCCTCCGGCGTGCCGGATGCATCGACCCGGGTCCAGTCCATCCTGCCTGTATCATAGGCAAGTTGCCGCCTGAGCACCTCGACACCGGCATCCGAGGGGTCGTTGCCACGGGCTTCGCGCGCCGCCACGCGGGTTTCGAGCACATGCGCCGGCGCTTCGAGCCATATCCCGGTGAATTCGACGCCATGCGACGACGCCAGCGCGGCGGCCTGCGCCCTCTCCTCTGCCCGCGCGAAAACGGCATCCATCGCCACGCTCATACCCGCGTCCAGCGCCGCGCCCGCAAGCCGCAGCATTTCCTCATAGACGCGCGCGCCCACTCCCGGCGCATAGGCCTCGTCCGGCAGGCGCTCAAGCGGCCCGACGCCGAACATCCGCTTGCGGATGATGTCGCTGCGCAGATGCACTGCGCCCGCCGCACCGCCGATCCGCGCGGCGAGCCCGCGCGCCACGGTGGATTTTCCCGTCCCGGAAAGTCCGCCGATGGCGACGAGCGTTCCGCTTCGCGGGTCGAGGAGCCGCAAGGCGAAGCCGAGATAGGCTTGCGCGCCGCGCTTCGCCGCCTCGTCTTTCGCCTGCATGGCGGTCACTTTCGCGCGCACCACGACCCGCGTCGCCATGAAGAGCGGCAACAGCGCAAGCCCGTCCATTTCGCCTTCCGCCTCGTCCTGCGGCAACCGGTCGAGCCAGGCGTTGAGCGCCCGGTTGGCAAAAGCCGCAAGACGCGCATCGCTTTCCGCGCGGAACGCAATATCCATCAGCAGGAAGGCGAGATCGTAGAGCACGTCGATCCGCGCGATATGGTCGCTGAACTCGATGCAATCGAAGATAACCGGATGCCCGCCGATATCCGTTACATTGCCGAGGTGGAGGTCGCCATGGCAATGCCGGACACGGCCTTGCGCCCGCCGCCTGTCGAGCAGCACGCGGTGGCTGTCAATCAGCGCGCGGCTGCGCATGGTGATGCATTCGGCCATTGCGGCATCGAGCACCGTGCCGAGCACGGGTTTCATGTCCTCGGCACTTCCTTCCACGATCTTCAGGAAATTCTCCGCCCCGCCCGCATCGCGCGCCACTTCGGCCTGCGCATGGAAGGCCGCCGCGGCTTCGGCGAGTTCTTCCACTTCGGAGAGAGCAAGCTCGCCGCGCTCCGCCTTCGCCGCATAGAGCCCGCTCGCGGGAAAGCGTTTCATTTCGACAAGCCAGTCGACTGTTTCGCCCCCGTCTCCGTCGAGGTGGAAACCATCGCCCGCCTGTTTCAGCGGCACCGTACGCAGATAGATGTCCGGCGCCGTACGACGATTGAGCTCGACCTCGCTCTCGCAGGCCGCCTTCCGCTTTTCCAGCGTCGAGAAATCGAGAAAGGTGAATTTGACCCGTTTCTTCAGCTTGAAGGCGCGCTCGCCCGCGAGGAAGACATGCGATGCATGGGTTTCGATATGGCCGATCCGCTCGCCCGCCGGCAAGCCGTAGGCAGCGGGCTGCGACAGGAAGGCAACGATTTTCTGCGGTTCGTCGTCTGCGGCCACGCGCTCCGCTTCCTTCAGCTCAACTGGAACTTTGTGAGTTTTTCGGCGCCTGCCGGGTCCTGATGGATGATGACCTCCGATCCCGGAAAAGCGGCCAGAACTTCCCGCTCCACGGCGTCGGTCACTTCATGCGCATCATGCAGCGACATCGCGCCATCGAGCTCGATATGGAACTGGATGAAGCTGTAGATGCCGGAGCGCCGGGTCTTCAGGTCATGCAGGTTCAGCACTTCCCTGTGGGCATGGGCGATCTGCTTGATGCGCTCGCGCTCTTCCTCGGTGAATTCGCGGTCCATCAGCTGGTCGAACGCATTCATGACGATCTTGCCCGCGCTCCAGCCGATAAGCCCCGCAATGACGAGACCGAAAACCGCGTCCGCCCGGTGCAGGCCGAAATAGCCGGAGAGCAGCAGCGCGGCGATTACCGAGAGGTTCATGAAGAGGTCGCCGCGATAATGGATCGAGTCCGCCTCGATCGCGAGCGAGCCCGTCTCGCGCACCACATGGCGCTGATAGGCGACAAGGCCGAGCGTGAGCAGGATCGCGACGATGACGACGGCAATGCCCGCCTCGGTCGATGCGACGGGCTTCGGCTCGATCAGCCGCGAGACGCTCTCGTAAACGAGATAGCCGGCCGATCCGAAAATGAAGATTGCCTGGCCGAGGCCCGCCAGCGCCTCCGCCTTGCCATGGCCGAAGCGATGTTCCTTGTCGGGCGGCATCAGCGCCGCGCGCACGGCGATGAGGTTGAGCAGCGAGGCCGCGCCGTCGAGCACGGAGTCCATCAGCGTACCCAGCATGGCGACCGAGCCCGTCATCCAGAAGACCACGGCCTTGAGCGCCACGAGAGTCACCGCAACGGCGACCGCGGCGAGCGTTGCCCGCCGCATCAGCCCGTCGGCAACGCCATTGCCGTTCGCGGGGGCTTGTGCCGTCAAGGGAACAGCCTCTCCGTCCGCCACGGCGCCGCGGCCGATTCCCGTTTGAAAACAAGGCGGTCATGGAGCCGGAAGGGCCGGTCGCGCCAGAATTCGATCCGGACGGGCGTAATGCGGAAGCCCGACCAGTGAGCTGGGCGCGGCACCTTGCCGAGCCCGAATTTCGCTGCAAAAACAGCGACCTGCTTCTCCAGCGCGAAGCGGCTCTCGAGCGGGCGCGACTGTTTCGAGGCCCAGGCGCCGATCTGGCTGTCGCGCGCGCGCGAGGCGAAATAGGCATCGGCCTCCTCCTCGCTCACAGGGGTCACATGGCCGCGAACGCGAACCTGGCGGCGCAGGCTCTTCCAGTGAAAGCACAGCGCGGCGGAAGGATTTTCCTTTAATTCCAGGCCCTTGGCGCTTTCGAGATTGGTATAGAAGACGAACCCCGCCTCATCCGCCCCCTTCAGCAGCACCATCCGGACATCGGGAAAGCCACCCGCATCCGCCGTGGCGAGCGCCATGGCGTTCGGGTCTTCCGGTTCTTTCGCCCGGGCAAGTTCCATCCATTCGTGGAAAAGCGCTATCGGCTCTTCCGTCGCGAAGATCGCGGCCTCTTCAGCCGCTGCATCCGTCTCGCTCATGCCATCCGTCCGGCTCTCTGCAGCGGTTAAAAATCGCAGTTTTCTGCGGTTTCGGCGATGATTTACCGCTCAAATCTTGCCACAATCACGATCTTATATAGTTCACTCTTATCGCTTGGGGGCGACAAAGCACAGGATCGGACAAAATGAAATTGGTTAAGGCAATAGCGATCGGCGCCGTCGCGCTCGGCCTCGCCGCGTGCGACCAGAGCGCGTATGGCGGCGGTGGCGGCATTAACAAGCAGACGGTCGGCACGGTCGGCGGCGCGGTGGCTGGCGGTCTCGCCGGTCAGGCGATCGGCGGCGGTACGGGCCGTCTCTGGGCCACGGGTGCCGGCGTTCTGCTCGGCGCCCTGCTCGGCAGCGAAATCGGCAAGTCGCTCGATCGCGCCGACCAGGCCTATATGGGCCAGACGACCTATAATGCGCTCGAGACCGGCCGCACCGGCCAGCCTGTCCAGTGGCGCAATCCGGATTCCGGCCATTATGGTACCGTCACCCCTCAGGCGGCCTATCAGCAGGGCAATGTGACTTGCCGCGAGTACACGCAAACGGTTTATATCGACGGGCGCAGCCAGCAGGCACATGGCACGGCCTGCCGTCAGCCGGACGGGTCCTGGCAGATCCGGAACTAAACCACACACGACAAGGGGCGGGCCGGCGAACATGACATTTCTACGGTCCGGCCTCTTGGCCGTGTGCATTGCCGCGCCGCTCGGCGCCGCGTTCTGTTTTTCGGCGGCGGCGCAAGGCGTTTCCGTCCGCGACCTGATGGAACAGGAGCGGCCCTCCGTGGCGGAGAACGCGGCCCGCTTCAACGAAGGGCTTGCCGCTTACGACGCAGGCGATTTCTCGCGCGCCTTCGATATCTGGCTTCCGATTGCGCAGGATAACGACCTTGCCGCCATGCGGAACATCGCTCTCCTTCTTCGCGAGGGAAAAGGCGTGGGGCAGGACGCGCCCCGCGCGCTTTATTTTTTCGAACGGGCGGGCCGCGCCGGCCTCGTCTCGGCTCAGGTCAACGCCGCCTTCATGCATCTCAACGGCGAGGGAACGGCGCAGGACTACAAGACTGCCTCCTTCTGGTTTCACGCCGCCGCCGTCGCCGGCGTGCCCGCGGCGCGCTACAACCTCGGCGTGATCTACGAGCGCGGCCTCGGCGTCGATGAAGATCCGGCGCGCGCCCTTGCCTGGTACGCGCTGGCGGCACAGTCGGGCCATGAACTTGCGCTGAAGAGGTTAACGGAGCTGGTGCCGAGCCTGCCCGGTCCGCCCCCGCCGAGCGAGGCGGATGCGGCACTTTCCGTGACGGCGCCGCCCCCCGCACCGGCCGAAATCGACACAATGCAGGCCCCCGCGCCTTAACCAATTCGTATGTGCGTCTGCCTAGACTGGCCACCTGGTCAATTGAGGAGCGGCGCCCTGTGCGGGACCCTTACAAAATTCTCGGACTGCATCCCGGCGCCGGCAATGCCGAGGTAAAGGCTGCCTATCGCAAACTTGCCAAGCAGCTCCATCCCGATGCGCAGACATCGTCCGGCAACCATCATGCCCGCTTTCAGGAAGTGACCGCCGCCTATAACCAGCTCAAGGACGAAGCGAGCCGCCGCCGCTTCGAGGCTGAATCTCTCGCCGCAGCCGCGGCCGCCCGGACGCGGGAGTTCCATGCCGCTGCGGAACCGGCGGGGCCACAGACCGACGATCTTTTCAGCGAACTTTTCGAGGGCATTCGCAGTGCCGGCAAGCGCGTCTTCCGCGCGCGGGGCGAAGACCGTATCTACCGGCTCTCCGTGAGCTTTCTCGAAGCGGCGAACGGCACGACGAAACGTGTCCGCCTTGATGGCGGGCGGATGCTCGATGTCGCGGTCCCGGCCGGCATCGAGAGCGGCAAGCAGATCAGGCTCAAGGGCCAGGGGGGCGAAGGTCATGGCGGCGCCGGAGCGGGCGATGCGCTCTTTACCGTCGAGGTCGAGCCTCATCCGCTCTTCGAGCGCAGGGGCGAGGATATCCACCTGACCCTGCCGGTGACGCTCGGTGAAGCCGTGCTCGGTGCGAAAGTGGATGTGCCCACCGTGTCCGGGTCCGTCTCGCTCGCGGTCCCGGCGGGCTCCAACACGGGCACCAAACTCCGGCTCCGCGGCAAGGGCCTCAAGGGGCCGGAGGGCTCGGTGGGAGATCAATATGTGACCCTCTCTCTCATGCTTCCCGAACAGGCGGACGAGGCGCTGCAGGATTTTGCCGCAAGCTGGGCCGAGGGCCGCAAACACAATCCCCGCAAGGGATTTTCCGGATTCTGATCTGTCGCATTCCGTCGTGAATCGTGATCGCAAGCCCCTGAATCGAGAGGGTTTTTTTGTTAGACGGTCCAAGGCTTTTGTGTAGGATGCGGCACTATTTTCGACCGGCGCCAGCCAAGACAGAATCGACGGAGACAGGATGAGCGAAGCCACCACCAGCACGGGCCCTGAGCTCAAGGGCAACCTGATGCAGGGCAAGCGCGGCCTCATCATGGGCGTTGCCAACAACCGTTCGATCGCCTGGGGCATCGCCAAGGCCTGCGCCAATCAGGGTGCTGAACTTGCCTTCACCTTTCAGGGCGAGGCGCTGCAGAAGCGCGTGACGCCGCTTGCAGAATCGGTCGGCTCCTCGCTCGTCATGCCCTGCGACGTGACGGATGCGGCCAGCATGGATGCCGTATTCGAACGGCTTCAGAACGAATGGGGCCAGCTCGATTTCCTCGTCCACGCCATTGCCTATGCCAACAAGGAAGAGCTCGACGGGCGCTATGTCGACACCACGCTCGGCAATTTCACCGCCTCGATGGCCATTTCGTGCTACTCGCTTGCCGCACTCTGCCAGCGCGCCGAAAAGCTGATGACGAATGGCGGCTCGGTCGTGACACTCACCTATTACGGCGCGGAAAAAGTCATCCCGCATTACAACGTCATGGGTGTCGCCAAGGCGGCGCTCGAAGCGAGCGTGCGCTATCTCGCGGTCGATCTCGGCCGCAACAATATCCGCGTCAATGCCGTCTCGGCCGGGCCGATCAAGACGCTTGCCGCTTCGGGCATCGGCGATTTCCGTTACATCCTGAAGTGGAACGAACTCAATTCGCCGCTGAAGCGCACGGTCAGCATCGAAGAAGTGGGCAATACCGCGCTCTATCTTCTCTCCGATCTCGGCTCGGGCGTGACGGGCGAGGTACACCACGTCGATGCGGGCTATCATGTCGTCGGCATGAAGGCCGAGGACGCGCCGGACATGAGTATCGTCTGACGCAACCCGCGCCTTTTCCGCCCGCCGGTTCACCGCGTAAGGAAGGTCCCTCGGGACCGGGCTAACAGGATGTCGCACAACACGTTCGGCCATCTCTTCCGTGTTACGACCTGGGGCGAAAGCCACGGGCCGGCGCTCGGCTGCGTGGTCGACGGCACGCCGCCGCGCCTCGCGCTCAAGGCGGAAGACATCCAGCACTGGCTCGACCGCCGCCGTCCCGGCCAGTCGCGTTTCACGACGCAGCGGCGGGAACCCGACGAGGTGAAAATCCTGTCGGGCACCTTCGTCGAGGATGGCGTGGAACTCACCACGGGCACGCCGATTTCGCTGATGATCGAGAATGTCGATCAGCGCTCGAAGGACTATGGCGACATTGTCGAGAAGTTCCGCCCGGGCCATGCGGATTTCACCTATCTCTCGAAATACGGCATCCGCGATTACCGCGGCGGCGGGCGCTCTTCCGCGCGCGAGACGGCGGCGCGCGTTGCCGCCGGCGCCGTGGCGCGCGCGATCCTCGGCAGCGGCATCGCCATTCGCGGCGCGCTGGTGCAGATGGGGCCGCACAGGATCGACCGCGCGAACTGGGATTGGGACGAGACGGAAAACAATCCCTTCTGGTGCCCGGATGCGAAAGCGGCCGCCGCGTGGGAGGACTATCTCGACGGCGTGCGCAAGAGCGGCTCGTCCTGCGGCGCGGTGATCGAAGTCGTCGCCTCCGGCGTTCCCGTGGGTCTCGGCGCGCCGATCTATGGCAAGCTCGATGCCGATCTTGCCGCCGCCATGATGAGCATCAATGCCGTGAAGGGCGTGGAGATCGGCGACGGTTTCGCTGCCGCCGCGCTTTCCGGCGAGGAAAATGCCGATGAGATGCAGTCCACCAATCACGGGCTCGGCTTTTCGTCGAACCATGCAGGCGGCATTCTCGGCGGTATCTCGACGGGACAGGATGTCGTCGTGCGCTTCGCGGTGAAGCCCACCTCTTCCATTCTCTCGCCGCGCAAGACCGTGACCCGCGCAGGCGAAAACACCGAGATCGTCACCAAGGGCCGCCACGACCCCTGTGTCGGCATTCGCGCCGTGCCCGTGGGCGAGGCGATGATGGCCTGCGTGCTTGCCGACCATCTGCTCCGCCATCGCGGCCAGATGGGAGAGAGCGGCAATGAGTGACACCGGCAAGGCAGGCGCCGACTACCTGACCGCGTCCTATTCCAAGAGCAAGGGCGAGAGCATCGTCTATAGCGCCGTCCTCGCTGCAGGTGCGCTCGTCATCTTCGGCGTGCCGCGCGCACCCGTCATCTCGCTGATCCTCGCCCTCGCCGCCGTGGCCATCGCCATCTATCACTGGCCTTATGTGGCCCGCGAGCGCCGCGCCATCGCGATTACGCCTGCCGGCATTATGATCGACCGGCTGGGACTTCTGCCCTGGAATGCGATTTCCGATGTGCATCTCTTCGAGCGCTATGTCCGCATGATCCGCAATGCGGAACTGCGCATCGCGCTTCGCCGCCCGCTCGACAGCGCCATCGAGAATACGCCCGCCACCGGCATGATCGGCCGTTACATGTATCGCTGCTGGGCCGTACTTTCGCCGCAGGAAATCGCGATCAAGCTTTCGACGCTCGACGCAAGGCCGGAAGCCGTGGAAGCGGCCGTCCGCCGGCACATGCATCGGCCGGTCTGACCTTCAGCCGCGCCTGAAAATACCGACGACTTCGAGATGCGGCGACCAGAGAAACTGGTCGACCGGCGTCACGCGCTCCAGCCTGTAGCCGCCATCGATCAGCGCGCGGGCATCGCGCGCGAAAGTTGCGGGATTGCACGACACCGAGGCGACGACCGGCACCGGCGAATTCGCGATCTCCTCGGCCTGCGGCAATGCGCCTGCGCGCGGCGGATCGATGACGATGGCATCGAATTTCTCGAGCTCGGAGCGCAGAACAGGCCGCCGCGCCAGATCGCGCGTCTCGGTCGTCACGGGCTTCAGCCCGAGCGCCGGCCCCTGCGAGCGGATGGCGCGGTCGAGCGCGGCGAGAGCGGCCTTCTCGCCCTCCACCGCATGGACCGCTGCCTCATGCGCGAAAGCCGCCGCGAATGTGCCGCAACCGGCATAGAGATCGGCGATGCGCTTCGCCTTGCCGATACCGTCGCGAACGAGCCCCGTCAGCGCCGCCTCGCCTTCTGCCGTCGGCTGGAGGAAGCCGCCCGGCGGCAGCGATACGCGCAGGCCCGACAGGTTTACTTCAGGCGGCAGGCGCTCTGCCACGATCTCGCCGTTCCATGAGAGGCGCGCGAGATTGGCGGCGCCTGCTTCGCGCCCCAGCTCCGCACGCAACGGTCCGTCAAGCGGCTTGCCGCCCGTCACATAGACATCGAGCCCGTTGGCGGTCGAAGTTACGAGCAGCGAGGCGCGCGAGCGGCGCGACAGGCCGCAAGCCGCGATGGAGGCAAGCGCGGGCAATGCCGCCTCGATTTCCGGCACGACGAGCGGGCACTCCGTCAGCGGCACGATCTCATGCGTGCCCTGTATGTAATAGCCGAGGGTTGCACCGCTCTTCGTGCGCGTGGCGGCGAAGGTGGCGCGGCGGCGGCTCTTCGGCTTCGCGCCGATCGGCGGTGCAATCTCCGCCTCGATGCCGCGGGCCTTCAGCGCCGCGCCGACAAGCCCTTGTTTCCACGCCGTGTAGAAGTCCGGCGATGCATGCTGCATGGCGCAGCCGCCGCAACGCGTGAAGTGGCGGCACGGCGCGGCGACACGCATCGGCGACGGCGTGAGGATTTTGAGAAGCTCCGCTCGGCCCTCGCCCTGCGGCCGGACATGCACCCGCTCGCCCGGCAGCACATAAGGCACATAGAGCGGCCCCGCGGGCGTCTCCGCCACGCCGTCTCCCTGCGCGCCGAGTGCGGCAATTTCGATATCGATGTCACTTGTCATGGCGTGCCGCGATCAGGAATTCCACATTGCCGTCACCGCCCTCTATAGGGCTTTCCGTCAGTCCAAGCACGCGCCATCCGGCCTCATGTTCAAGCCAAGCGGCGATTTCATCGCAAATGCGCCTCCGCAGCGCCTCATCGCGGACGATCCCGCCCCGCCCGACATTTTCCGGCCCCACCTCGAATTGCGGCTTGATGAGCGCGACAAGCGTTGCGCCGGGTTCCGCCAGTGCGAGCGAGGGCGGCAGCGCCTTTTGCAATCCGATGAAGCTCAGATCGGCGACGATGAAGGAAATGCGCTCGGGCACCGCCTCGCGCGTGACGTCCCTCGCATTCAGTCCCTCTATCGAGCGTACACGCGGATCGGCCGCAACTTCCCTCGCAATCTGGCCGTGGCCGACATCGATGGCGACGACCTTCTCCGCGCCGCGCGCGAGCAGCACTTGCGTGAAGCCGCCGGTCGAGGCGCCGAGGTCGAGGCATGTCGCGCCTGCGGGATCGAGGCCGAACGTATCGACCGCATGGATAAGCTTCAGTGCGCCGCGCGAGACGTAAGGATGTTCGAGACGGTCGAGTTCGATCTCATCTGCATCGCTCACCATGTCCGATGACTTCGCCGCGACCTTGCCGCCGACGCGCACATGGCCCGCCTTGATCGCGCCCTGCGCGCGGGCGCGGGTGGGCGCGAGGCCGCGTTCGACCAGCGCGAGGTCGAGGCGCTGCTTTTCCCCGGGCATGAAATCGCTCAGACGAGTTTCGGCTGCGGCGCGATTTCGCGGAGGCTCGCAATCGCCGTTTCCTGGCCGCCGAGTGCGGCGAGCACCGTCTCCACGATCTGCGCCGCATTGAGCCCGGCGATGTCGTACATCGCTTCGGGCTTGTCGTGATCGATGAAGATATCGGGTAGCGCCATGGGCCGCACTTTCAGCCCGCGGTCGAGAATGCCGGAGCGGGCGAGAAAGTCGAGCACATGACTGCCGAAACCGCCGATGGAGCCTTCCTCCACCGTCACCAGCACTTCATGCTCGCGGGCGAGCCGCCCCACGAGATCCGTGTCGAGCGGCTTCACGAAGCGCGCATCGGCCACCGTCGTCGAAAGCCCGAGCGCGCCGAGCTGTTCCGCCGCCTTCAGCGCTTCCGCAAGCCGCGTGCCGAGCGAGAGGATCGCGACCTTGCTGCCCTCGCGGATGATGCGGCCCTTGCCGATTTCGAGCGGCGTGCCGATCGTGGGCATGTCGAGGCCCACGCCTTCGCCGCGCGGATAGCGGAAGGAGGACGGCCGGTCGTCGATCGCAACGGCGGTTGCGACCATGTGCTTCAGTTCCACCTCGTCGGCTGCCGCCATGACGACGAAATCCGGCAGGCAGGCGAGATAGGTCACGTCGAATGAGCCTGCATGGGTCGGCCCGTCGGCGCCGACAAGGCCGGCGCGGTCGATGGCGAAGCGCACAGGCAGGCGCTGAATCGCCACGTCATGCACGACCTGGTCGTAAGCGCGCTGCAAAAAAGTCGAATAGATCGCAGTGAAGGGCTTGTAGCCTTCGGAGGCGAGACCCGCCGCGAAGGTCACGCCATGCTGCTCGGCAATGCCGACATCGAAGGTGCGTGCGGGGAAGCGCTCCCCGAAAAGATCGAGCCCGGTGCCCGACGGCATGGCAGCCGTCACGGCGACGATCTTGTCGTCCTGCTCGGCATGGGCGATCAGGCTGTCCGCGAAGACCTTGGTGTAGCTCGGCGCATTGGCTTTCGCCTTCGCCTGCGCGCCCGTCACCACATCGAATTTCGAGACGCCGTGATATTTGTCGGCAGAGGCTTCGGCGGGCGCATAGCCCTTGCCCTTCTGCGTCACGACATGAACGAGGATCGGCCCTTCGCCCGCATCGCGCACGTTCTTCAGCACCGGCAGAAGATGATCGAAATTATGTCCGTCGATCGGACCGACATAATAAAGCCCCAGCTCCTCGAACAGCGTGCCGCCGCCGGTCGCCATGCCGCGCGCATATTCCTCGGCGCGGCGCGCGCTTTCTTCCAGCCGCTTCGGCAGAAGCTGCGCGAGCTGCTTTGCGAGGTGGCGCATGGAGCGGTAGGCCCCGCCGGAAAGCAGCCGCGCCAGATAGGCGCTCATCGCGCCGACGGGCGGCGCAATCGACATGTCGTTGTCGTTCAGGATGATGATGAGGCGGCTGTCCATCGAGCCGGCATTGTTCATTGCCTCATAGGCCATGCCGGCGGACATGGCGCCATCGCCGATCACGGCGACGACATTGTTTTTCCCGCCGCTCAGATCGCGCGCGACGGCCATGCCGAGGCCCGCCGAAATCGAGGTCGAGGAATGAGCCGCGCCGAAGGGGTCGTATTCGCTTTCCGCGCGCTTGGTGAAGCCGGAGAGCCCGCCCCCCTGGCGCAGGGTGCGGATGCGGCCGCGCCGTCCGGTCAGCACCTTGTGCGGATAGGCCTGGTGGCCCACATCCCAGATGATCCGGTCGTCCGGCGTGTTGAACACATAATGGAGCGCGACGGTGAGTTCGACCACGCCGAGCCCGGCGCCCAGATGCCCGCCCGTCTGCGACACGGCATCGATCACTTCGGCGCGCAGCTCGTCCGCCACTTGCCGGAGATCGGATTCGGGCAAAGCGCGAAGCTCCGCGGGCGTCGCCACACGGTCAAGCAATGGGGTCGGGGTATCGCTGCTCAACTCTCACCTCGGCCGTCACGGGGCCAGACAGGGCGCAAGGCCCGAAAGGGTGCCCGGAAAGGGCCGCCCTCAGTTGCGGCGCGTTATAACGAAATGCGGCGCCAGACGCAAAAGATCGGCTCTTTCATCAAACAAATCAAGGTGTTGGGCCGCCTGATCGGCCAGCATCCGGGCCTGGGCGCGGGCCCGTTCGACACCCAGGATCGAGACGAAGGTCGCCTTGCCGGCGGCGACATCCTTCCCCGCCGTCTTGCCAAGCGTGGCGGCATCGCCCTCCACGTCCAGCAGGTCGTCCGCGATCTGATAAGCAAGCCCCAGATCATGGGCATAGGCATGAAGCGCCTGCAGTGCCTCGGGGGAGGCCCGGCCGAGCACGGCGCCCGCCTCACAGCAGAAGGAGATGAGCGCGCCGGTCTTCAATTGATGAAGCCGGGCCACACCGTTCATGTCGAGCGCCTTGCCCTCGCTTGAGAGGTCGATCATCTGCCCGCCCACCATGCCGCGCGCACCGGCGGCGGCGGCAAGGCGGCGCACAAGCTCGATCCGCACGCGCGCGCGCTCATGCGTGTCCATGTCGCCCAGAATATCGAAGGCGAAGGTCAGCAGCGCATCGCCCGCGAGAACCGCCGTCGCCTCGTCGAACTTGCGGTGGACGGTCGGCGCGCCGTGGCGGAGGTCGTCATCGTCCATGCAGGGCAGATCGTCATGGACGAGGGAATAGACATGCACGCATTCGGCCGCCGCCGCCGCGCGAAGGGCGGATTCACTGTTCACACCGAAAAGCGCCGCGCTCTGGCAGACGAGAAAGGGACGGAACCTCTTGCCGCCGCCCAGCGCCGCATAGCGCATGGCTTCGGCCAATTGCGCCTCGGGGCCTTCGGGCCGGGGTAGAAGCAGATCGAGCATCCGCTCCACCTCGCGCGCGCATTGGCCGAGCGCTGCCTCAAATCTCCCGTCGTCTGCGGCGGGTGAGGTCATGGGCCGTTACTCGACGTCGAGCGGTTCGGTGCCCGCCGCTTCGCCCGAGGCCGACAGGCGGATCTTCTCGACCTTGGCCTCCGCCGCCTTCAGCCGCGCCTCGCAATGGGCCTTCAGCGCCGTGCCGCGCTCGTAAAGATCGATCGAGTTTTCGAGTTCCGCATTGCCGGATTCGAGCTGGGAGACGATCTTCTCGAGCTGCGCCAGCGCCTCTTCGAAGCTCAGCTTCTCGATATCCTTGTGAGCATCGGCTTTCGCGGCGGCCATCTCGTTCTCCTCGCAGCTTCGGGCGTCGTTTCAGGCGGTGAGCATCAAGGCGCGAACATGGGCCCGCGCGCTCGCCGCCAGCGCCTCCAAGTCATAGCCCCCCTCAAGCGCCGAGACAACGCGGCCATGACAGAGGCGGTCCGCCGCCTTCACGAGTTCCGCCGTCGCCCAGCCGAAATCGCCTTCCGTGAGGCGGAGATTCGCGAGCGGGTCCGCGATATGCCCATCGAAACCCGCCGAAATGAAGAGGAAATCGGGGCGGAATTGTTCAAGCGCCGGAATCACCGCATCGGACATGGCGGCGCGGAACTCTTCGGAGCCCGCCCCCGGCTGCAGGCAACGATTGTAGATATTGCCGAGCCCATGCTCGCTCGCGCGCCCCGTGCCCGGATAAAGCGGCCATTGATGCGTCGAGATATAGAGAAGCGAGGGGTCGCACTCGAAAGCCGCCTGCGTGCCATTGCCATGATGGACGTCGAAATCGACCACCGCCACGCGTTCGCAGCCATGCGCCCTGCGGGCATGGAGCGCGCCGATAGCGATATTGTTGAAGAGGCAGAAGCCCATCGCGGTGGTCGGCTCCGCATGATGCCCCGGCGGGCGCACGGCGCAGAAGCCGTTGCGCGCCCTCCCCGCCATCACCTCATCCACCGCATAGACCACCGCCCCCGCCGCGCGCCAGGCCGCTTCGAGCGAACCGGGCGACATCGACGTATCGGCATCGACCCGGCGGAAGCCTTCCTGCGGAGATATCTCCTCAAGCCGCGCTATTTGGCTCTCGGGATGGACGCGGGCGATCTGCTCGCGCGTCGCGCGCGGCGCTTCCACCCGCTCCAGCAGCATGAACTCCTCCGCCTCCAACGCCCCCAGAACGGCGCGCAACCGCTCCACGCATTCCGGGTGGCCGGGCGGCGTTTCATGGGCAAAGCAGGCGGCATGGGTGACGAGAAGGGTCGGCATGAATTCAGCCTAGCACGGGGCGAGCCCGGCCTTCACGCACGGCGGTACCAGTTCACGCCTTTTTCGTCGCGGCTCACTGTCGCGAGGCCGCGGCCGAGGAGGCAGTTGAGGTGAGCGAGGCTTTCGCCTGTCGCCATGAAGAAGACTTCCGGGCCGATCTTGCGCTTGAAGAGCGCGGGGAAGACGTCGATGGCGCGCTTCGGCTCGTCGAGCATGGCGTGGAGTTTCGCGAGCCCGT
>PNMC01000037.1 GCA_013823365.1 Parvibaculum sp.
TCGAATTGGTGATTGCGCCCGTGAGAAGATAGTCCGCCATCTGCTCTGCCACCTGAAGTGCGACATTCTCCTGCGCTTCATTGGTGGAGGCGCCGAGATGCGGTGTGCAGATGACCTGCTCCATGCCGAACAGCGGGTTCGATTTCGCGGGCTCTTCCTCGAACACGTCGAGCGCCGCCCCGGCGACATGGCCGCTTTCGATGGCGGCCTTGAGGTCGGCTTCGACGATCAATCCGCCACGCGCGCAATTGATGATGCGGACGCCCTTCTTGCACTTCGCAAGGTTTTCCGCGTTCAGGATATTGCGCGTCTTGTCGGTCAGCGGCGTGTGCAGCGTGATGAAATCGGCGCGCTTCAGCAGTTCGTCGAGATCGACTTTCTCCACACCGAGGTCCTGCGCGCGCTCCGGCGTCAGGAACGGATCGAAGGCGATGACCTTCATGCGGAGTCCGAGGCCGCGATCGGCAACGATGGAGCCGATATTGCCGCAACCGATGACGCCGAGCGTCTTGGCCGTCACTTCGACGCCCATGAATTTCGACTTTTCCCACTTGCCCGCATGGGTGGAAGCATTGGCCTGCGGAATGTCGCGGGCGAGCGAGAGCATCATGGAAATCGCATGTTCGGCGGTCGTGATCGAATTGCCGAAAGGCGTGTTCATGACGATGACGCCGGCAGCCGTCGCGGCCGGAAGATCGACATTGTCGACGCCGATGCCGGCACGGCCGACAACCTTGAGGTTCTTCGCCGCGGCAAGAACGGGTGGCGTCACCTTGGTGGCCGAGCGGATGGCGAGACCGTCATACTCGCCGATGATCTCGATGAGCTGGTCGCGGTCGAGACCGGTCTTCACATCCACCTCGATGCCGCGATCCTTGAAGATCTGCACGGCGGCGGGGGACAGGCTGTCGGAAATCAGAACCTTGGGCATTCAAGCCTCCATCTATTCTTCACGTCATGCCCGAAGCATCCACCAGCGCCGCACTCTCCGGGATTGGCGCTCTGGATTGCCGGGTCACGGACCTGCGGTCCGGCCCGGCAATGACGAAAAAGGGGGTTCACTCAGGTAGAGAGTTCAGTTCACGCCGTTTCGAGCGAGGCGATGGCTTGCGCAAAGGCCCAGTCGAGCCAGGGCATCAGCGCGCGCATATCGGAGGTTTCGACCGTCGCGCCCGCCCAGATGCGAAGGCCCGCCGGCGCATCGCGATAGCCCGCGATGTCATTGGCGACACCTTCCTTGTCGAGAAGATCGGCGATCTTCTTGGCGAAGGCGACCTGCGCTTCCTCGTCGAGCGCGGTGACACGCGGATCGACGATCTTGAGGCAGACGGAGGTGTTCGACCGCGTCTCGACCTTTTCGGCGAGGAACTCGGCCCAGGGCGTGCGGCCCGTCCATTCGGCGATCACGGCGGCATTGGCATCCGCGCGGCCGATAAGCGACTTGAGGCCGCCGATCGAATCGGCCCAGTTCAGCGCATCGAGATAATCCTCGACGCAGATCATGGACGGCGTGTTGATCGTCTCGCCCTTGAAGATACCTTCGATGAGCTTGCCGCCCTTGGTCATGCGGAAAATCTTCGGCATGGGCCAGGCGGGCGTATAGCTCTCGAGCCGCTCGACGGCGCGGGGGCTGAGGATCAGGATGCCATGCGCGGCCTCGCCGCCCAACACCTTCTGCCAGGAATAGGTAACGACATCGAGCTTGGCCCAGGGAAGGTCCTGCGCGAAGGCGGCCGACGTCGCATCGCAGATCGTCAGACCCTTGCGGTCATCCGCAATCCAGCCGCCATCCGGCACACGCACGCCGGAGGTCGTACCATTCCAGGTGAAGACGACGTCATTGTCGAAATTGACGTCCGCAAGATTCGGAAGCTGCCCGTAAGGCGCTTTCAGAACGCGGGTATCCTTGAGCTTGAGCTGCTTCACGACATCCGTGACCCAGCCTTCGCCGAAGCTTTCCCAGGCGAGCATGTCGACGCCGCGTGCGCCGAGCAGCGACCAGAGCGCCATTTCGACGGCGCCGGTATCCGACGCGGGCACGATGCCGATGCGGTAATCCGACGGCACGCCCAGAACGGCGCGGGTTTTGTCGATCGTCTCGACGATGCGCGCCTTGCCGGGTTTCGACCGGTGGCTGCGGCCGACGAGAGCCTGTTCGAGATTTTTGACGGACCAGCCGGGGCGCTTGGCGCAGGGGCCGGAAGAGAAGTGCGGATTGGCCGGACGCACAGCCGGACGCTCAGTGGCGGTCATTTGCAACCTACCCTTTCAGATAGCTGCCCCTCGGTGGGGAGGGGTGTCCCGCCGCTGCGTATATGCCCCTCCCGACCCCAAGTCAAATGACACCGCAGCGACGGAAAATCGCGCCCGGTGGAACTCTCGCTAAGCCACGGAATTTTCTCTATGAACGACCCGCCATGGGCCCCGCGCCCGGCAACGCCAACCGGGAATCACATTTGCATCACGCGCCTGCACGCTGGCTCATGCTGGGCCTACTGGTCAGTCTTTGGGGCTCGGCCTTCGCCTTTGCGAGGATTGCCGTTGAAACCATCGCGCCCGAATGGACCATGGCGGGCCGGCTGGCGGCGGGGGCGCTTCTGCTCGTCCCCGTCGCTCTTGTAGCGCGCCGCGCCATGCCCTCGGGCCTCGCACCCTGGGGCTGGGTGCTGGCGCTCGCTCTCATCGGCAACATCGCCCCTTTCTTTGCCATCAGCTGGGGCCAGCAGCACATCTCGTCCGCGCTGGCCGGCATCCTGATCGGATTCACGCCGCTCGCCACCCTCGCGCTCGCGCATCTCGTGCTGAAGGACGAGCGCATTACGCCCTTGCGCGCTGCGGGATTTGCCGTCGGCTTTGCCGGTCTTGTCGTGGTGCTTGGCCCTTCTTCGCTTACAGACATCGTATCGGGCAGCGACAAGATTGCGGGTCAGCTTGCCGTTCTGGGAGGCGCCTTCTGCTTTGCCTGCAACAATGTGCTGGCGCGACGCATGCCCGACATGCCAGTACTCGTGAAATCATCCGGCGTGATGGCAACCGGCGCACTGATGGGAATCGCGCTCGCCGCCACGATGACGCCGCCCACCGCGCTCGCAGGCGCAAGCACGGCTTCACTTCTTGGTGTTGCCGGGCTCGGCCTTCTTTCGACGGGCCTTGCCGCCATCGTCTTCTTTCACCTCATCGACAAGACAGGCGCGACCTTCGTTTCGCTTTCCAATTATCTCGTGCCGGTCTTCGCCGCCATTGCAGGCTATCTCCTGTTCGGCGAAGCGCTGCAGGAACGGGTGCTGATCGGCCTAGGGCTCGTTCTGGCGGGTATTACCGTCAGCGAATGGCGGCGCGCCTAAAAGGCAAGCGCCGCACCGACGCTTGCGACCATGAGCGCCGATGCGGCGACAGCGATCGCCCGCATGACACGCTGATCGCGCACGAAGCGGCGGATTGCATCGCCGCCAAGGCCCCAGAGCGAAGTTGCCATCATCATCGCCGCCATAGAGACGCAGACCAGCGCCACCGCCTGCGGCGCATATGGCGCGGCGGGCGCGACAAAGGCCGTAAAGACCATCACGTTCTGGACATAGGCTTTCGGATTGACGGGATGGAGGAGAAGCCCGGCCCAGAAGGATGGCGCAACATCGAGCCCGCCACCGCCGAAGCCCGCCCGCGCGAGCTTCCAGCCGAGCCAGCAGATATAGGCAAAGCCGAGAAACTTGAGCGCGAGATAGGCGTCCGGCCAGGCCACAAACAAGGCACCGAGACCGAGCGCGCCGGCAACGATGACAAAAAAGCCGCCCGCCCAGATGCCGAAGAGATATGGAAGCGCACGGCCGAGCCCGACAGAAGAGCCAACGGAAAGCAGGCTGAGATTGGCCGGCCCCGGCGTGAAACTCATCGTCGCGATGAAGAGCGCGCCAAACAGAAGAACTTCGGTGAACATGATCCAGCTGCCCGAAAACCTGGTTCAGAAGAAGATTTCCGCCTTCATGTAATCGGCGCAGCGCCCGCGCAGGATGACGCGCTCGCCCGCATCGCTGCACCAGAGCGTGCCGCCGCGCGCCGACACCTGCCGCGCGACGAGATCGCTCTTGCCGAGCTTCTTTGCCCAATAGGGAACGGAGGTGCAGTGGGCCGAGCCCGTGACCGGGTCTTCGTCGATGCCATGCGCCGGCGCGAAGAAGCGCGAAACGAAGTCGATGCCGCCGCTGCCGGGCGCCGTGGCAATGAGACCGGCATTCACCGGCGCAAGCAAGCGGCCAAGCGCGCGAAAATCCGGCGCGAGCGCGGCGACGTCCGCCTCCGACCCGAACACGGCCATGAGGTTCGCGGTCTTCAGCCAGACCACCGGCTTTCCGCCCAGCGCATCGGCGATGGCGTCAGGCGCGGGATAGGGCTTCGGCACCGCTGCCGGAAAATCCATCGCCAGGAGATCGCCTTCGCGCTTCACGACGAGGGTGCCGCTGCGCGTCTCGAAGCGGATCTCGGACTTTGTATGATTGAGATGCGTGAAAAGCACATGCGCCGTGGCGAGCGTCGCATGGCCGCAAAGATCGACCTCGACGGCGGGCGTGAACCAGCGCAGCCGGTAGCCCTCGCCTTCCGGCACGATAAAGGCCGTCTCCGCAAGATTGTTCTCGGCGGCGATCGCCTGCATCGCCGCATCCGCCGGCCAGCTCTCAAGCGGCACGACCGCGGCAGGATTGCCCTCGAAAACGCGATCCGCGAATGCATCGACCTGATAGAGCGCCGCTTTCATTTTCATCTCCGGAGAAAATTGTATCGATACAATTAAGAGGATCGGCAACGATGCAGGTCATATATCCGTTATTGCCACCATTTTTCAAACATGATTGGCTGCAAAAATAGATTCAATGTGTATATTGTATCCATGACAATTTTCCCATTCTCCCGCGACGACATCGCCGCCCGCCCCGGCCCCCGCTACCGCGCCATTGCCGATGCGCTGCGCGATGCCGTGAAGACCGGGAAGGCACCGCCCGGCACCAGGCTGCCGCCGCTGCGCGATCTCGCCTATGCGCTGGGCGTAACGGTGGGCACCGTGTCGCGCGCCTATGCGCTTGCCGCTTCGCGCGGCGAGGTGTCGGGCGAGGTGGGCCGCGGCACCTATGTGCGCGGTCACGGCGGACATGAACGCGGCAATACGGGCGTCGGTTCGGCGAGTTTCCTGACGCTGCCGGATGCGACGGAAGTGGCGATGAAGGCCGCCTATGCCCCGCCCGCCGGCCAGACGGAAATCATGGGAGCGGCAATGAGCGCCATCCTTGCCAAACTGCCGGCGCGTCCCGGGGCCTCCCCCTTCAACAATTACATCCCGCCGGGCGGCGGCCCGGCGGAACGCTTGGCAGCCGCTTCCTGGCTTGCGCTCGGCCCCTTCGCACCGCAGGCGGACGACGTTCTGGTCTGTTCGGGCGTGCAGCAGGCAATCCTGACAGCGATCCTCTGCGCAACGGAACCGGGCGATGTCATCCTGACCGAAGCTCTCACCTATCATGCAATGGTGAACCAGGCGGGGCTGATGGGACGCCGCGTCGCGCCGGTCGACATCGACGGTGAAGGGCTCATGCCGGACGCGCTCGACCGCGCGGCGCGCGAATTGAAGCCCGCCGCGCTCTTCATCGTGCCGACGCTGCAAAACCCGACCAGCGCGATCATGTCCGAGGCGCGGCGACGCGACATCGCCGTGATCGCCGAACGGCACGACATCGCGATCATTGAGGATGATATTTACGGGATGCTGGTCGAGGAACGGCCGCCACCGCTCGCGCATTTCGCGCCGGAGCGGACCTGGTATGCGACGAGCCTTGCGAAATCCGCAGGCTGTGGCCTCCGTGTGGGATTTCTCGTGCCGCCACGCGCCCTGATCGAGCGCGCCCGCGCGATCCTGCATGGCCAGGGACAAACCGTGCCGCCGCTGATGGCGGACCTTGCGGCGCGGCTCATCGTGAGCGGCGATGCAGCGGCGATCTGCGGCAACATCACGACCGAGATGCGCGAGCGCCACGCACTGACCGAAAAGATGCTTGCCGGACATGACCTCACTTCGCATCCGGCATCTCTCTATGTCTGGCTCGAGCTGCCGCAGGAATGGCGCGCCCATGCCTTTGTCGAAGCGGCGCGGACGCGCGGCATCGCCATCGCGGCGGGTGAGGATTTCATGGTCGGTCGCATGGACCGCGCCTCGCGCCATGTGCGCCTCGCCATCGGCCAGCCGCTGACACGCGCCGAGCTGAAGCGCGGCCTAGATGTCGTGGCGGCACTGCTTTCCGAAGCGCATATCGGAATGGCCGTTCCCGCCTGAGGATCAGCCCTCGTCTTCTTCGAAGGCAGCAAGAAAATTGAGCGGTCCGTGCCCCTTGCCGAAGCCGGGCGCGGTGCGGATCGCTTCATGCACATAGTCGCGCGCCGTGGCGACCGCGGCTGTGAGATCCACCCCCTGCGCGATGAGAGCCGCAATGGCGGAGGCGAGTGTGCAGCCTGTGCCATGCGTGTGGCGCGTATCGATACGCGGCGAAGAAAAAACCTGCAGCGTTTCCTGCGTAGCCAGCACATCGAAGATCATGTCGCCCGGAAGATGCCCGCCCTTGATGAGAACCGCCTCCGCGCCAAGGCCCAGCAGCGCATCCGCTGCGGCCTTCTGTCCCTCGACATCCACGATCTTGCGGCCTGTCAGCACCTCCGCCTCCGGCACGTTCGGCGTGACGAGCGCCGCAAGCGGGATCAGCACCTCGCGGATCGCCGATACGGCACTGTCTTCGAGAAGCGAGGCGCCGCCTTTTGCGATCATCACCGGATCGACGACGAGCGCAGGCGCCGTATCACCACGCGACAACTCCTCGGCAACTGCTTCGACGATATCGGCATTGTGCAGCATGCCCGTCTTGATCGCGTCGGCGCCGAGATCTTCCAGCACGGCACGCATCTGCCCGACCACGATGTCGAGAGGGACTTCGTGAATGGCGCTGACGCCCAGCGTGTTCTGAACCGTAATCGCAGTGACGGCCGTCATGGCAAAGCCGCCCATGGCGGTGACGGCCTTGATGTCGGCCTGGATTCCCGCGCCGCCGCCCGAATCCGAGCCGGCGACGATGAGCACACGGCCTTGCATTGAAGAAGTCATATTGAGGGCCTGACGCTAACGCTGCCTGAAATCAGGCTGCATTATGCTCGATCACGGCCGCAATGTCGTTGACGACCGAGGTGACGAGCTTTTCGTCGTCGCCTTCCGCCATCACGCGAATGAGCGGCTCGGTACCGGACTTGCGGATGACGAGACGCCCGCCGGCGCCGAGACGGCTTTCGCCCTCTCGGATTGCTTCCTGCACATCCTTGTCCTTCAAGGGTTCGCCTCGCTTGAAGCGGACATTCTTGAGAAGCTGCGGCAGCGGATCGAAGACATGGGTGAGTTCACTCACCGGGCGGTCCTCCGCTTTCAGCACCGCAAGCACCTGCAGCGCGGCAATGAGCCCGTCGCCCGTGGTCGAGAAATCCTTCAGCACGATATGGCCGGACTGCTCGCCACCGACATTATAGCCGTGCTGGCGCATATGCTCGACGACATAGCGATCACCCACCTGGGTGCGGATGAGATCGAGATCGAGCGTCTTCAGATAGCGTTCGAGACCGAGATTGGACATGACGGTGGCGACGACGCCCGGCGCCGACAGCGTGCCCATGTCCTTCCAGTGGCGCGCGATGAGACCCATGATCTGGTCGCCATCGACGATCTTGCCACGTTCATCCGCAATGATGACGCGGTCCGCATCGCCATCGAGCGCGATACCGATATCGGCGCGGCGCTCGCGCACGGTGGCGCACATGCGCTCCGGCGCGGTGGAGCCGCATTCCTCGTTGATGTTGAAGCCGTTCGGGTCCGTTCCGACCGTCACCACTTCGGCACCGAGTTCCCAGAGCACGGCAGGCGCGACCCTGTAGGCGGCGCCATTCGCGCAATCGACGACGATCCGCAGCCCCTCAAGCGTCTGCTGCTTGGGAAAGGAGTGCTTCACATGTTCGATATAGCGTGCTTGCGCATCCTCGATGCGTTTTGCGCGGCCAAGCGCGCGCGCGCCTGCGAGATTGTCCGCAAGCCCGTTATCCATGTGATGCTCGATCGCAAGCTCCACCTCGTCGGAGAGCTTGAAGCCATCCGGACCGAAAAGCTTGATGCCATTGTCCTCGAAAGAATTATGCGAGGCGGAGATCATCACGCCGAGATCGGCGCGGAGCGACCGGGTGAGCATGGCGACGGCGGGCGTCGGCAGCGGGCCGAACAGGAAGACATCCATACCCATGGAGGTGAAACCGGCGGTGAGCGCGGGTTCGAGCATATAGCCCGAAAGGCGCGTGTCCTTGCCGATCACCACACGGTGGCGATGCTCGCCGCGGCGGAAGACACGGCCGGCGGCCATGCCGACGCGAAGTGCCGTTTCCGCGGTCATATGTCCTGTATTGGCGGTCCCACGGATCCCGTCGGTGCCGAAATATTTGCGGGCCATGAACTGAACGGTCCTCGCGCTCTTCCTTGGTCTGTGTCTCATTCCTGGCCTGCCAGCGAAAAGCCCCCACGGCCCCCGGCACGCACCCCCAAAAGCGACACATCTAACGAATGATATGTGGCGAATATAGGATTCTATGCGCCAATTGCAGTTAAAGATTTCTTGCTAAATCTTTCGTTAACCATCCGCAGGCGTATCGAAGCGGGCCGCCACGGCCAGCGCATCGGCCAGAGGCCGGGGTTCATGAGTGCGGATGATTCGGGCGCCGCCCCGGACAGCCAGAAGCTCGGCCGCAAGCGTCGCCGCCCCGGCCTCGCCGGGCGCCCGGCCCGTCACCGCCCGCAGAAAGGACTTCCGCGAGACGGAGATGAAGACGGGGAGCCCGAAACGGGCCTCGATCTCGCCGATCCGGGACAATACCTCGAAGGAAGTTTCCGGCCGGGGCCCCAGGAAAAAACCCATGCCGGGGTCGAGCACGATTCGCTCCCGCCCCACTCCGGCCGCCTCCAGCGCCTGAAGACGCTCGCTGAAAAAGGCGCATATCTGTTCCACGATGTCGCCCTCGGGCGTCCCCCGCCTGTCGGCATTGCCGTCGCGCTGGATCGAATGCATGAGCACGAGCTTCGCCTCCGCCCGGGCGAGCGTCGGGTAAAACGAAGGTTCCGCAAAGCCTCGAATATCGTTGAGCCATTGCGCGCCATGCACAAGTGCATAGGCCTGCGTCTCCGGGCGGAAACTGTCCACCGAAATCGCGATCCCCTCCCCCGACAGCGCCTCCATCACCGGCGCAAGGCGGCGGATTTCCTCTTCCGCAGGCACCGGCACAGCATCGGGATTGGACGAGGCGGGGCCGAGATCGATGACATCGGCTCCCTCCTCCACCAGCTGCTTCGCATGGCCGATAGCGGCATCCGCCGCGAAATACCGCCCGCCGTCGGAAAATGAGTCCGGCGTGATGTTGACGATGCCGAATATGAGAGGCCGCTGGAACATGAGGCGAGTTTTAGCATGGAGAGCCGCACCCGGGGCGACGAATTCACACCCTCGCCGCATCCATGCCGGCGCACATGACGCCGGTGACAAGCTGATCGATCAGCATGTCGAGTTCCCGCCGGGACGTGCCCGCGAATTGCATCAGCGCCACCGTGTGCCCGCCGCCGAGATAGATGCGGGCGGCGGCGCGCGTATTGAGCCCCGGCGGCAGCTGCCCTTCCTTCTTGCCCCGCGCAAATACCTTCTGCGCAATATCGTGGAGCTGCTCCAGCACCTCCATATAGTGCGGCCAGACATCGGCGCGCACGCCGGTGCTCCAGTCGAGCCACACCTTGATCATGTCCGGCCTGTCGTGAGCCGCCGCCGCAAAGCGCGTCGCGAGCGACGTCAGCGCCTCACGCACTCCCACCTTCGCGCCAAGCGAATCCGAAACGACATCGAGCAGAAAGACTTCGACCTCGCCGAGCACGGCGGCAACGAGATCCTCGCGCGTCCGGAAATAGGAATGGACGGTCGGGACCGAAACGCCCGCCCGCTCCGCAACATGGGAATGCGTCGCCCGCGCCACACCGTGCTCCGCGAAGGCGGCCAACGCACATTCAAGAAGCTGAGCCCGGCGAATTTCGGGGCTGAGCCTGGTGCGTGCGGGGCGAACGGAGGGCATATGCATGGGGCCTTTCAGGCAGGAATCGGCGGATTTCCGGGAGTATAGCCTCTCGGCGGGCAAATGCCCCTGAGCGACGGTGCCGCATCCTTGACTCCCGGGCAATTCTTATTGATATAATACTCAATATTGCGCATGAGGGGAGGAGACATCATGACCGCAATCGCTACAGCCCGGACGCAAGCGTCCGAGGCGATGGACTTGCCGCTCGACAAAATCGATGTGAGCCGCGCCGAACTTTTCGAACGCAATGTCGAAGGTGAATATTTCCGCCGTCTGCGCAGCGAAGATCCGGTGCATTACTGCGCCGAAAGCGCCTACGGCCCCTATTGGTCGATCACGAAATACAAGGACATCATGGCGGTGGACACGAACCACCAGGTGTTCTCCTCGGAAGCCGGCCTCGGCGGCATCATCATCGAGGACGGTATCCAGAAAAGCAGCGCCGAAGGCGCCATCGACCTGCCGAACTTCATCGCCATGGACCCGCCCAGGCATGACGAACAGCGCAAGGCCGTGAGCCCCATCGTTGCTCCGGCAAACCTCGCAAAGCTCGAAGGCACGATCCGCGAACGCATCTGCCGCACGCTTGACGGCCTGCCTGTGGGCGAGGAATTCGACTGGGTGCCGGCCGTTTCGATCGAACTGACGACGCAGATGCTCGCGACACTGTTCGACTTTCCTTTCGAGGAGCGCTCGAAACTCACTCGCTGGTCGGATGTGGCGACGGCGGAGCCCGGCAGCGGTATCGTCGACAGCTGGGAGCAGCGCACCAGCGAGATCATGGAATGCGCCGCGACCTTCCAGGGTCTCTGGAACGAGCGCATGAAGAATCCCGGCATGGACCTCGTTTCCATGCTGGCGCATTCTCCGGCGACGCGCGACATGACCCCGCAGAACTATCTCGGAAATGTGCTCCTGCTGATCGTCGGCGGCAACGACACGACGCGCAATTCGATGACCGGCGGCGTGCTTGCGCTCGACCGCAACCCTAAGGAACGCGAAAAGCTCTACGCCAATCCGGGGCTCATCAACAATATGGTGTCGGAGATCATCCGCTGGCAGACGCCGCTCGCCCATATGCGTCGCACGGCAATCGCCGAAGCGGAAGTGGGCGGCAAGACGATCCGCAAGGGCGACAAGGTGGTCATGTGGTACATCTCGGGCAATCGCGACGATGAAGTGATCGAGCGTCCCGACGATTTCGTGATCGACCGACCGCGCGCGCGTCAGCATCTTTCCTTCGGCTTCGGCGTGCACCGCTGCGTCGGCAACCGGCTGGCGGAAATGCAGCTCAAAACCCTCTGGGAGGAAGTCATGAAACGCTTCTCCCGCATCGAGGTGATGGAGGAGCCTGTGCGCGTCCGCTCCAATTTCGTGCGCGGCTATGCCTCCATGCCCGTCAAGCTCCACGCACTTTGAGAAGGACAAGAGAGTGACGAAGGTCAACTATATCGAGGCGAGCGGAAAGGTTCACGCCGTGGACGCGGAAGCGGGCATCTCCGCAATGGAAGCGGCTGTGAAAAATGCCGTGCCGGGAATCGACGGCGATTGCGGCGGCGCAGCCGCCTGCGCCACCTGCCATGTCTATGTCGACGACGCCTGGATCGGCAGGACCGGCCCGGCGCAGGAAGGACTCGAAAAGAGCATGCTAGAATTCGCGGAAGATGTGCGCGAAACGAGCCGCCTCGCCTGCCAGATCACGCTCGTCGATTCACTTGACGGACTGGTTTTAAGGCTGCCGGAGAAGCAGCACTGACGGCATCGGGAGACGCCGGACAGGGAAAGGGAGGCTCGCAGGAGCCTCCCTTTTTCTTTCGGCCGCTAGTCTCGGAGAAGCGCGTTCCGGCACTCGCGCAGCAGCGGCACTTCCTCCGCCGTGTGATCCGGCGCCATATAGCTGAGCGTCGCCTCGTTACCGCTGGTGTGCCAGCGCCAGCCGAGCTCCTCGTTGAGCGAAGCATATTTCGCCCCCGAGCCCGACGGCATGATCCGGAGCGGCGCGAGCCTGCCCTCATATGCGAGCGCGGCCAGCGCATTGCCATCCTCGAAATTGAAATAGATCGCCTGCACTTCCGCTCCGCCCTCGCAAACATAGGTGATGCTGAGCGCGTCATAGCGAGACGGCTCGCCATGCGCATCCTGCGAAGTGTCCTCACCGCATGCCGCAAGCGCCAGTGCCGCCGCTACCGCGGCCATCGTCCCGAACCTCATTTATCGCCTCCTCATATCCGCATCGGCACGATTTCACGACGGGTAGACGCAGGGATCAAGATACGGCCGAGAAAAAAGGGAGGCCGAAGCCTCCCTTTCGAAGTCCTGACTGTCCGGTATCCCTATTCGTCCTTGCCGAGCCACTTATAGACAAGGCCTGCGACGACCGCGCCTGCAATTGGCGCCACCCAGAATAGCCAGAGCTGGCTGAGGGCGATGCCACCTTCGAAGATCGCCGGGCCGGTGCTTCGCGCCGGATTGACCGAAGTATTCGTCACCGGAATGCTGATGAGATGGATGAGCGTCAGCGCGAGGCCGATCGCGATGCCTGCGAAACCGGCAGGCGCGCGCTTGTCCGTCGCGCCCAGAATGACGATCAGGAATCCAAAGGTGAGCACCGCTTCGATGATGGCCGCCGACTGCAAGCCGTAGCCACCGGGCGACTTCTCGCCATATCCGTTGGCCGCAAGCCCGTTGACCCCGATCTCATAGCCCGCCTTGCCCGAGGCGATGAGATAGAGCAGCGCCGCCGCGGCAATAGCACCCAGCACCTGCACGATGATGTAGGGCACGAGATCCTTGGCGGCGAAACGCCCGCCCATGAAGAGCCCGATGCTGACCGCCGGATTGAGATGGCAGCCGGAAATATGACCGATCGCATATGCCATCGTGAGCACGGTAAGACCGAAGGCAAGCGAGACACCAAGAAGGCCGATACCGACCTCGGGAAATGCCGCGGCGAGAACGGCGCTGCCGCAGCCGCCAAATACGAGCCAGAACGTGCCGATGAATTCGGCGGAAAGACGTTTCGTCAACGTCATGTGTTTCCCCCCACTGAAGCCGCAACCCGCCGGCGGCATAATGAAGGTAGGCAGGATGTATGTGAATCGTCCATGGGAAAAATCTGTGCAGAGATAAAAAGGGAGGCCGAAGCCTCCCTTTTGCATTCTCACTCCTGCGGGACGCTATGTTCCCTGCGGGGCCGGCGGCACACCCATCGGGCCATCGCCGCTCGGCGTGGTGCCCGTGACCGGCACGGAGGAAGTCGGCCCTTCGACCGGCTTCGGCGCATCGCCGCGATCGCGAACCGGCGGCTCGCCCTTCAAGAGGTTCTGGATCTCATCGCCCGACAGCGTTTCATATTCGAGCAGGCCCTTGGCGATGGTGTGCAGCTCGTCGATGTGATCGGTCAGGATCGTCCGCGCCGTCTCGTATCCTTCGTCGACGATGCGGCGCACTTCCGCATCGATCACACGCTGCGTTTCTTCCGACATGTTCTGCTGGCGCGCCACGGAATGGCCGAGGAACACTTCTTCCTCGTTTTCCGAATAGGCGAGCGGCCCAAGCTTGTCGCTCATGCCCCAGCGCGTGACCATGGCCTTCGCCATCTTGGTCGCCATCGAAATATCGGACGAAGCACCGGAGGTCACCTTGTCATGGCCGAAGATGATTTCCTCGGCGAGACGTCCGCCCATGGCAACTGCGAGGTCCGCCTTGAGCTTCGCCCGCGTCACGGACACCTGGTCGCGCTCCGGAAGGCGCATCACCATGCCAAGCGCGCGCCCGCGCGGAATGATCGTCGCCTTGTGGATCGGATCGGACGCCGGCATGTGAAGCGCAACCAGCGCATGACCGCCTTCGTGATAGGCCGTGAGCCGCTTCTCTTCCTCGGACATGACCATGGAGCGGCGTTCGGCACCCATCATCACCTTGTCCTTGGCGTCCTCGAACTCGGCCATGGTGACGAGGCGCTTGCCGCGCCGCGCAGCCATGAGCGCCGCTTCGTTGACCAGATTGGCGAGGTCGGCACCGGAGAAGCCGGGCGTGCCGCGCGCAATGGTGCGGGCATCGACATCCGGCGCCAGCGGCACCTTCTTCATGTGAACCTTCAGGATCTTCTCGCGGCCGACCACATCCGGGTTCGGCACCACGACCTGGCGGTCGAAGCGGCCCGGTCGCAGCAGAGCGGGATCGAGCACGTCCGGCCGGTTCGTCGCCGCGATGAGGATGATGCCCTCATTCGGCTCGAAACCGTCCATCTCGACGAGCAACTGATTCAGTGTCTGCTCGCGCTCGTCATTGCCACCGCCGAGACCGGCGCCGCGATGACGGCCCACCGCGTCGATTTCGTCGATGAAGATGATGCAGGGCGCATTCTTTTTCGCCTGCTCGAACATGTCGCGCACGCGGCTCGCGCCGACGCCGACGAACATTTCAACGAAGTCGGAACCGGAAATCGTGAAGAAGGGCACATTTGCCTCGCCCGCGATGGCGCGCGCGAGCAGCGTCTTGCCGGTGCCGGGAGGGCCGACAAGCAGAACGCCCTTCGGAATACGCCCGCCAAGCCGCTGGAATTTTGCCGGATCGCGCAGAAAGTCCACGATCTCGGTGAGGTCGTCCTTCGCTTCGTCGATACCGGCCACATCGTCGAACATCACGCGGCCGTGGCGTTCGGTCAGCAGCTTCGCCTTGGACTTGCCAAAGCCCATCGCCTTGCCGCCACCGCCCTGCATCTGGCGCATGAAGAATATCCAGACCGCGATGAGCAGCAGCATCGGGAACCAGGACACGAGAATGCCGAGCAGCGATGGCACGTTCTCCTCGGACGCTTTCGCCACGATGCTCACATCATGGGTCTTCAGCGTCTCGACAAGCTGCGGATCCTGCGGCGCCACGGTGGCGAACTTGCCGCCATCCCTGTAGGTGCCGCTCACCTTTTCGCCCTGGATGACGACTTCGCTCACCCGGCCGGACGTGACATCCGACAGGAAGCGCGAATAACCGATTTCCGAGCCCGCGCCGTCTTTCGGCGCCGGTCCCTGGAACAGGTTGAAAAGCGCGATGAGAAGCAGCGCGCCAAGCACCCAGACAGCGAAATTCTTGAAATTGGACAAGGCTATCTACCTTTTATCTGACGATCCGAAGCCCCCGGTCGGGCCAGATCGCATTGCAGGGGCCGTGCCAGACGGCTCCGACTTCTCGACTGTTTCTAATCTAGAAGAACATAGTGGCCATAGAAAGGTTTACCAAGTGCCAGCGGGGATGCTTGGGGCAGGTTATCCGGCATTTTGTGGCGTATTTTCAGGCGATAGCCCGTGCCTGAGGCGAAGGGACGCGTGCACATCGAGTTTCGGGTCGAGTGTCCCCAGATGGGGCGCGCCCGCCAGTACCCCGCCCTGCCAGACACCGGGCAGACCAAAAAGCACGGTTTTAGGTGCAGCCGGAAGGGCAACACCGGAAGAAACGAACTCTGCCAGCCCTTCCTGCCCCAGCGCACGGATGGTGAGCCGCGCCCCCCGCGGCGCCTTCACGACCGCGACGTGAAAGCGGTGATCCCAGAGCCCCCCGCCGCCGGATGCGAGAACGAGCGGCGGCGCTGCGGCGGCCATTGCGAGCTCCCGCATGACGAGAAGCCGCCCCTTCGCCATGGCGAGTTTCGCGCCTGCAAGAGTGCGCCCCTTGCCGAGCGTGCCGGAGAGGACCGCGGTGTAAACGCTTTCGAGCGCATCGAGCCGCGGCGCATAATCGTTCCCGCCGATCGCGCGAATCACGAGGGCGAGAAGCCGGAGGCCGATCTCCCGTGGCGCAAGGCGAAAGGCCTCGTCCTCGATGTCGGCATAGCCCAGCGGCGAAAAACGCGCATGGGCGGCGAGCAGCCTCGCCGTCTCCGCCTCCAGCGCTTCGCGGGCCCGCGCCATCTGTGCCGCCGTGCGGGCAAGCCGCCCTGCATCGAGCCCGAGAGGCGCAAGACCGGAGAGCAGCTTGCGCGCCTTAACGCGGTCAAAGGTCTCATTCTCATTGCTCGGATCCTCGATCGGCGAAAGCCCTGAACGGCGCACTGTGGCAAGCAGCCTGTCGCGCGGCAGATCGAGCAAGGGGCGCAGCAACCGGATAGCTCCATCCTCCGTCAACGGACGAGAGGGGGCCATGCCCGAGAGACCGTCAACGCCGCTTCCTCGCGCGAGACGAAGCAGAAAAGTCTCTGCCTGATCCTCAAGGTGATGCGCAACGAGCAGGTCGCTGGCCCCGGCCCGACGGCAAGCCTCGATCAGCAGGTCGTAGCGCGCCTCGCGCGCCGCCGCCTGAATCCCTGTCGAGGGCTTCTTTCCTTTCCACCGGAGAATGCGATGCGGCACGTCGAGCGATTTCGCCATGGATGCCGCGCGCCTTGCCTCCGCGGCAGAGGCAGCACGCAATCCGTGGTCGATGGTAAAAGCATGGAGCGAAACGCCCTTCCGCCGCTTCGCCCATCGCGCGGCAAGGATCAGAAGTGCGAGCGAGTCGGGGCCGCCCGAAAAAGCGACCGCCAATGTTCGCGATGGCGAGAGCGTGGCGAGCCGGGTGGCGAACTCGGCGGCGCCAATGGGGGAGGCTTTCTGTCGCGCGTCCTTGTCCTGCGCGCTCATGGCCCTTCCCCTTCTTCGGCGCGTGCTTGCCGGATCAGCAGCCGGCCTTCTGCCGTTCAAGACGGGCCCGCGCGACGATGGCGGGCGTTGCCTGCGGGAAACGCGAACCGAGTTCGCCCCATACCGTGCAGGCCGCATCCTTGTTGCCGAGCGCGGCGAGACTCATGCCGAGCTTGAGGAGGCTGTCCGGCGCCTTGTTGCTCGATGCGTAAGTAGTGTAGCCGGTGAGGAAGGCATCGCCCGCGCGCTTGAAATCGTTCTGCGCGTAGTAGGTTTCACCCAACCAGTATTGGGCATTGCCCGCCAGATTGTGATTGGGGTGCACCTGCAGGAATTCCTGAAAGGCCTGCCTCGCCTGGTCGTACTGACCACGCTTCATCAGATCGATCGCGAAATCATACTGGGCTTCCGGCGTGCCGCTCGGCAGAACGGAGGCTCCCGAAGCCGCCGGGGCTTCCCCGCCCGCCGGAGGTGGAGAGAGCTGGGCCGGCGCTCCGCCGCCCTCCTCGCGGACCGCAGGGGCCCCTCCCCCGCCGGCGCCGCCGCCCGCAAGATCCTGGAAGCGAAGATCGACATCCGCCTTGAACAGCTCCAGCTGGCGCTCCGCCGAGGACGCGCGATGATTCGCCTCTTCGAGGCGGCCATTGAGGCTGCGTACCTGTTCCTCGAGTTCGAGCACGCGGGACTGCAGGTCCGCGCTTCCCGTGCCGCCATCGAGCGACCGGGGCGCACCGGTAGGCGCGCCGCCGCTATAGGTCTGGCGCTGAAGATCGGACAATTCGTTCTCGATGCGGTCGAGGCGATTGCTGAGGGAGCGCATATCGGGCGTACCCGACTGCGCAAAGGCCATGCCCGCGCCGCCAAGTGGCAGAGCGGCCAGAAGAACAGCAATCAGAAGCTGTTTGCTGGGGCGACGATTGAAACGCAATCGAACCTCCCGTTCGGATGTCAAATCGAGACGCTATCTTAAAGCCAAGTACGACCAAATTGCGGCGCGTCCATACCGCTTGCGGCCGACAAAAAACGCCCCTCCGCGTGGTGCGGAAGGGCGTTTCTGTATCTCATCCTTGCCTGAGCAGGGAAGCCGATTAGCTTCCGACGCCCGACACGATGACCGTCACCGCACGGCGGTTCTGGGACCAGCAGCTCTCGCTCGAGTCGAGGCAGACCGGACGCTCCTTGCCGTAGGACACGGTGTTGAGGCGGCTCGCGGCGACGCCGAGGCTCACGAGATAGTCCTTCGCGGCGTTGGCACGGCGGCCACCGAGCGCGAGGTTGTACTCGCGGGTGCCGCGTTCGTCGGCATGACCTTCGATCGTGAAGGTGAGGTTGCCGTACTGCGCCATCCAGGCCGCCTGACGCTGCAGCGTCGCGCGGGCTTCATCGCTGAGCGACGAGCGGTCGGTGTCGAAGAAGACGCGATCGCCAACGTTCTGGGCGAGGTCTTCCGCGCTGCCGGGCTGGATCTGGCCAGCGGTCGACGGCGAGGTGGTGGCACCGCTGCCATCATCGGTAGAGGAGCAAGCGGCGAGCATCAGGAAAGCAGCGGCCACAGCGGCGAACCGCAGACCAGCATTAGGGGACTTCATTCGGGTGATCTCCTTTTGATCTCAGCGGCCAAGGCGCC
>PNMC01000038.1 GCA_013823365.1 Parvibaculum sp.
TCTTCAGCGTGAATCCTGCGCGCGGCCGCGTCAAGGAAATGTATGTGAAGGATTGCCGGACACAGCATCCGGTGGCCGCATCCGGCACGATTGCGCGATTTTCGAATGGGTGAGGGAAGTTGAAGAAGGGCGCGGAAGGCGTGAGGGAGAGGGAAGCCGCGGCGCGCAATGCGCAAGAGCCGCGAATCAGCTCCCCGCTGTCGCCGTTCCGTCACGCGTTTCGCCTGCAGGCGCGATCAGCGATGCGATGGTGGCCTGCTCCGCAAGCTGGCTTTCCTGTTCGGCAAGCGTCTTGAAAAAGGCCTCGACGCGAGGCTCGTGAGCGAGCGTCTCGTCTTCGACAGCCCGGCCGTAGCGATAGGCGCGTATCGCGGTCAGCACATCGGAAATGCTGGTCTTTGCGGCGGGCCGGCCAGGCACCAGCCGGCTCGGCGTACCGTTCGAATAGGTGAGAAGTCCCGACGCGCAGAGTGCGCCCGAAATCTCGCTCATGGCCTCCATCGGCACATGCAGGCGCTTGGCGAGGGTCTCCGCCGTCCAGGGTGTCTGGCCCTTTTCGAAAGCTTCGTGAACCAGCAGCAGCGCCTGTACCGACATGCGGTCGAGCTGGCGCAGCGTGAGCAGGCTCACCCCCGCATAGGGCGAGAGATAGGCCCGGTTCTGATAATAGAAGGCGATGGCGCAGCCGCCGAGCAGGATGAGCCAGGCGGCATAGAGCCAGATCATGAAGAAGACGAGCGAGGCAAAGGCCGAATAGATCGCCACATACTGCGCCGACTTCACGACGAATGTGGCGAAGGTCCAGCCGGCGGCGCCCCAGGCGATACCCGCCACCGTCGCGCCGACGGCCGCCGCCGAAAGCGTTACCCGCGTGTTCGGGATCATCACATAGATGAAGCCGAAGGCCGCAATCAGTATGGCGTAGGGCAGCAGCCGGCTCGACTGGTCCAGCGTGTAGCGCACCGCTTCATACTGGGCGAGCCCGCCGAAATAGGAATTCGACAGTGCTCCCGCCATGATGCCGAAGACCGAGAGCACGAGCAGCGGCCCGAGCACGCTCATGCTGACGATTTCGGTGAACTGCCGTGCGAAGGAGCGGTTCGCCTCGACGCGCCAGATCGCGTTGAAAGCCGCCTCCACCTTGTTGATGAGCGAAATCACCATATAGAGCAGGAAGGCGAAACCGACCGTGCCGAGAATGTTCACGTTCACGCGCTGCACGAATTCCATCATCTGCCGCGTTATGGCCGCGCCCTCGTCGCCGAGCGGGGTGAGGAAATCGGCCACCATGGTTTCGAGATAGGCGTCGAAGCCGAACGCCCGGAAGATCGCAAAGGCGATTGCAAGGGCGGGCACGATGGAAAGAAGGGTCGTATAGACGAGGCTCATCGCCCGGAGGCTCAACGTGCCGCTGAGCAGGTCGCGCACAACGGCCCAGCCGATACGGGCGGAGAGATAAAGGGCGCGCCGCCAGACCGGCATTTCGTCGATGACAGGCGCCCAGATCAGGGCATGCGCGCGTTCGAGGAGGGAGTCGGAGCCGAACATGGGGCTCATGCTAGACCGTGGAGCTGCTTGCTGCCAGTGCAAGGGGCTGGAAGGAAAAGGCCCTCCACCCGGAGGTGAAGGGCCCTGATTTGCTCGAATACGGGTGCGCGCCCGATCCGCTCGATGCGGGTATTAGCCGAGAACCAGATTTTCGGCGGAGAAGCGACCGTTGCGCCCCTCGACCAGTTCATACTGGATCTGCTGACCCTCCTGCAGGGATTTCTGGCCCGCGCGCTCGACGGCAGAGATGTGGACGAAGACGTCCTTGCCGCCATCCGCCGGCGCAATGAACCCATAACCCTTAGTGGCGTTGAACCACTTCACGACTCCGCTAGCCATAGTGCCTTGAATGCCTCGTATAGAGAGAACGACCGGATACCGGCGAAAAACCGGCATCCAGCTAAAAACGCTATCACCGAATTTTCCCGGGGCATATCGAAAATCCACCGCCCGGGCTTGATGATTTAACGGTCGGGTTACGGATAAATCCGCTCAGGTCCCGCCTCCGGAACCAAATTTTAAGCATGGCTGGCTAGCTTCGGCACGAAGAGATGGCCGTGGACGCCAGCCGGGGGCCAGAGCTTGGCCGATGGTGGGTCGGACCGCTTGCGCCGGAGATGCAATGACGACGGAACCGCAAGCCTCGATCAGACAGAAACTCGCCATCTATCTGGCGCAGTTGCCGCCGCCTGCCGTCGTGAAACTGGCCTCGGGCCTTGAGCGCGAAAAGCTCAGGGGCACGAAGGGCTTGCCTTATGAAATGATCCTGACGGGCCTCCGCCCGCTGCTCGCCGGTTTTCGCGGCGAGCGCCCCGGCATGCCCGATGCGTTGCGCCAGTTCTGCTTGCCTTTCGAGGACATGCTGATCGATGGCGACGATGATGGCCGCCGCCAGGGCGCGATCGCCCGCGGCACCATGCGCCGCGTCTGGGATTGGCTTGGCGAGGACTTGCTGCCCGACGCCCTGGCCGACCTCAAGGACCGCATCGCCGATCACACGCTGAAGAACGACAAGCCGGCCCTCGAAGCTGCGGTCTCCGTCCTGCACGCCTCCGCCGCGCAGGCAATCCTTGCCGCAATCGATGCGGCCCGCAGCGATGCCGCCCGGCGCAAGCAGATCGAACAGCGTCTTGGCGGCGAAGGCGGCATCGAGGATGCGCGCGAGATCGGCGCGATCCTGTCCATCGCGCCTGCCATGCTGCAACTGCAAAGCGAACTGCCGAAGCCTATCGTGAACTTCAATGACGAGATGGTGACGGCGCTCAAGCGGATTTACGACGAAACATGCGAGACGGCACCGGAGGAGGCGGTCTATCTGCCCTTCGCGGCGATGTACCGCCTGTCGGAGCCTTCGCAGATTCTCCGCTTCGTGCGCAAGGTTGCCCATCAGCGCAACGACATGGTGATCAGCCGCTGCGAGCTTGCGGTCTTCGGCGAGGTCCTGCTTGGCGAGATGGAAGAGATCGCCCGCCGCGTGGACATGCAGCGCCCTGGTCATATCGATCTCGAGGCCATGCTGCTGGACACGCGCCGCTTCGCGCATCTCTCCAGGGGCTTTGCGGCGGAGATCGATCTGCGGCGGAACGGCGAGTGGGGCCAGCGCCTGCTCGCGGCCCGCGGCCGCGTATCCGCCGCGGTCTCGCAGGAAATGGCGCGCTTCGAAACCGAACTCGTGCGGGCGCTGCCTTTCCACCAGATCGGGCAATATGGCCGTGGCGGCCCGATGAAGCCCGATCTTGCCAAGGCACCGGACCGGATGCGCGAGAGCCGGATGAAAAGCTGCCTGCGCTTCATGCATGGCCTCTCGGCGATATGCGACGCGGTGGGCGCGCAGAGCCATTGCCGCAGCATCCGCCAGCAGATCGAAATCTATCTGTCGTCCTATGAAGACCGGTTGCTCGAGGAACTGCGCGTGGCGCAGGGCACGGCCCGTATCAACGCGGAAGCCTTCATCGAGGTCGCGGCGGGCTTCCGCGAGGCGATGGGCGAAGAAAAGCAGGCGGATGTGCTACGCCGCCGCGGCCAGGTCGCCGCTCGCGGTTGAGCCTCACACGCTCGCGAATTCCTCTTCATAGGCGAAAAGACCCGGCATGCCGCCCGTATGCAGGAAGATCGCTGCCTCGCGCCGCGAATGCGTGCCGGCCAGTAGCTGCGCTATGAAACCCGCCATGCCTTTGCCCGTATAGACGGGGTCGAGCAGCACGCCCTCGGTCCGTGCGACGAGTTCGACGGCGCGGCGCATCGCTTCCGTCGGCAGCCCATAGCGCTCGCCGAGATGTGCATGATCGAGCACCACGGCACCGGGCGCGGGCGCCGGCGCCTCGATCAGCGCCGCCGTCTTGCAGGCAAGCGCGTGAATGCCCTCGGCCATAGCATCGGAATCCGACCGGTAGACATTGATCGCGCCGATCTCCGGCCCGCGCCCGCGATGACAGGCGCCGGCGACGAGCCCGGCCTGCGTGCCGCCGCTCGACGAGGCGTGAACGAGAACCGCATCGCCAATGCCCGCATCGTCGAGCTGGGCACCGAGTTCGAGATAGGCATTGGCATAACCGAGCGAGCCGACCGCGCTCGACCCGCCCACCGGCACGAAATAGGGCGTGCGCCCGGCCGCCTTCAACTCGTCCATCACGGCGGTGAAGACCGCCCCCGCATCCGCATCGCCGGGCACGATCCGCACGTCGGCGCCGAGCACCGCATCGAGCAGCAGATTGCCCGAGCGGCGATAGGCGCTGCCTTGATAGGGAACGGTGTCGAACAGGACGAGGACGGAGGAGAGCCCCGCTGCCGCGGCCGCCGCCGCGGTCTGCCGTGCATGGTTCGACTGGACGGCGCCCGTCGTCACGACCGTATCTGCGCCGCCCGCAAGCGCTTCGCCGATCAGGAATTCGAGCTTGCGCGTCTTGTTGCCGCCGCCTGCCAGGCCGGTGCAGTCGTCCCGCTTGATGAAGAGGCGCGGAAGCCTGTTGCCCGTCTCGCGCGCCAGCGCCTCGCGCAGCCGTTTCATCTCTGCGAGCGGCGTCGGCAGATGGGCAAGCGGAAAGCGCGGGAAACTGTCGAGCGGCGTAGACATAGATCAGATGATCCCTTCGTCGCGGAAGGCGGTAATCTCGGTCGCGGAATAGCCAAGTTCGCCGAGAATACTCTCCGTGTGCTCGCCCAGCATCGGCGCGCGCTCGCGCAATGTGCCGGGAGAGCGGGTGAGGCGGAGCGGCGTTTCCATGATGGGGGCAGGCCCCGGAAGGCCCGGAAAGTCGATGGGCTTGAGATAATTCATCGCCTTGATATGCGGATCGTCGAGCGCCTGTTGGGGCGAATAGACGGGCCCTGCCGGGATGCGCGCTTTTTCGAGCTCGGCAAGGGCCTCATCGCTCGTGCGCTCCGCCGCCCAGCGCGCCGTGCGCTCCGAGAGGAGCTCGCCATGATCGCCGCGGGACAGATCGTCCTTGAAGCGTGGATCGGTAAGCCAATGATCCTCGCCCATGAGCTTCGCCCAGCGCTTGAAGAGCGGCATGCCGATCACCTGCACGAGGATCCAGCCATCTTTCGTGCGCACGATGTCGGCAGGGCCCGCGTAAGGCGAGCGGTTGCCGATGGCGACGCGGTTCGTCTGGCGAAGCTGCTGCTCGATGAGGTGGAAATTGAAATAGGCAAGCGCGGTGGAAAAAAGTGAGCCTTCGACAACCTGACCCTTGCCGGAGCGCGCCCGCTCCATCAGCGCCGCCATGGTGCCGAAGGCGGAAAGCGAGGCGGTGCCGAAATCGACCCAGGGCGCATAGCTCTTTACGGGTTCTTCCGGATGCCCGGTAAGATAGGCGGCGCCCACCATCGACTGCGCCACACCGTCAAAGCCCGTCCGCTCGCTATAGGGGCCGCCATGGCCGAAGGCCGAGACAGTGGTGAGGATGATGTCGGGCTTGGCCTCCACAAGACTTTCATAGTCGAGGCCCATCGCCTTCAGCGTGGATGGCGGCAGGTTGGCGACCACCACATCCGCCGTTGCAACGAGGCGGCGGACGATCTTGCGCCCCGTCTCCGTCATCGGATCGAGAGTGAGGCCGCGCTTGTTGCGGTTCATCTGGAGGAACATCGCGCCTTCGCCGCCCTCGCCGGAGCCGGCACCCGGAACGATCGGCTGGACGAAGCGGTCCTCGCTGCCCTCGCGCTTTTCGATGCGGATGACGTCCGCGCCCATGTCGCCGAGCAGCGCCGCACAATAGGGCCCGGCGATATAGCGCCCGAAATCGAGGACGCGCACGCCTGTCAGAATGCCTGTGGATGCGCCGCTTCGTTCCGTCATGAATTCAGTCTCCCCGCGTTTATTTTTCCCGTCTCGTTTTGATACGCCGGACAGGCGGACAAACGATAGGCGGTGTGAGGGAGAGGCGGAAGCCTGCAATAGAAATTTTGCATTTTATTTAGGCTTGGGCCCTAGGCTTGGCCCGCTCGGGGAATGGGATGAGCGCAAACAGCGCAGTTCGGAGGCTGGGTGAGGGGGTCGCAAGACGCCGTAGAAGCGTTGCAGCAGGACGTGCCGCAAATGCCGGACGGGACCTATGCGTTTCGCTGGACGGGCGAGTTTGCCGATGCGCAACTCGAAGCTGCCTATATTCGCGCGAGCTGGGATGAAATCCGATCGCGCCTCAATGCCGTGCTCATTGCGGTTTATGTCTTTGTCGGCTGGGCGGTCTTCGACTTCATGGCGCTCGGCCTCGGCTGGGAATTCGCCGGTCTGTTGCTCGGCCGTCTCGGCGCGCTTGCCGCCATCACGCTTGCACTCAGGGTCTTCAAGGCTCCGGACCGCCAGCGCAGCTTCATGCTTTGCGCCTTCGCGACGCAGCTCTGCGTCGTCGCGGTGGCGCCGGTCTCTCTTTATCTGGGCGAGGTAAACTTCGCCGCGGCGCTGCTCAGCATCGTCGTCATTCTGTTCGCCTTCTATATCGGCGTACCGACACGGCTTGGGCCGAACCTTGTGCTCGCTTCGGCGCTCTGCCTTGGCTTCGTCGCCATCGCGCCGGCGCTGACCGAAATCGACACGTTCACCCTGCTGCAGATATGTCTGCTCTTCGCCGTGGTGAACGCGATCGGCGTGGAAATGGTGCGCGCGGCAAACCGCCTGCGGCGCGACGGCTTCGTCACGCTCATGGGGCAGCAGGAGCTTTATGACCGGTTGAAACGGGAGGCCGAGGGCCGCGAGGAAGCCGAAGCGAATATGCGCAGCACCGAAGAGAGCTTTCAGAGCCTGTTCCATGCTGCGCCGACGCCCATCGCCCTGGTCGATCCGGCGAGCTTCAACGTCATGCAGGCCAACATGGCGGCGCTGCATCTCTTCGGCCTCAAGGAGGAGGATCGCGAGGGCGTCGACGTCCGCTCCTTTTTCGACGAGGCGGATCTGCCTTCGCGTATCGAAACGCTGCTCGCAAGCAGCCGCGCGGGCACACCGGTCGAATTTCGCATGAAGCGGAAGGACGGCATAGCGATCCATGTTCTGGTTTCGGCCGCGACGGCGCATTTCCAGGGGCGCAGGGCGCTCCTGATCGGCCTGCAGGACGTCACTGCCCGGCGCAGGGAAGCGGAGGCGCTGCGCGACGCGCGCGATCAGGCGACGGCGGCCAGCCGCTCGAAATCGGAATTCCTCGCCAATATGAGCCACGAGCTTCGCACGCCGCTCAATGCCATCATCGGTTTTTCAGAAGCGCTGGAGCGCGAACTTTTCGGACCTATCGGCAGCCCGCGCTACCGCGAATATGCGGAGGACATCCACGATAGCGGCGTGCACCTGTTGAGCCTCATCAACGACATTCTCGATCTCTCGAAGATCGAGGCCGGGCACTTCAAGCTGCATGAGGATGAAGCCGACCTCAACCATGTCGTCGGTGCGGCGGCGCGTATCGTGCGCCACCGTGCGCAACAGGCGAACATCGCCATCGAACTGTCGCTGCCCGAGCCGCCGGTCTCTCTCGTCGTGGATGAGCGCGCGCTGAAACAGGTGCTGATCAATCTCGTCTCCAATGCGGTGAAGTTCAGCCCCGACGGCAGCCTGGTGCGGATCGAATCCTACATCCGCCCGGACGCCTTGCGCATTTCGGTCGCGGACGAGGGCGCGGGCATCGCGGAGGAAGATATTCCCCGCGCGCTGACGCCCTTCACGCAGCTCGATGGCTCGCTGTCCCGCGCGCATGAAGGAACCGGCCTCGGCCTGCCGCTCGCAAAGCACCTGACGGAGCTTCACGAGGGAACGCTGTCGATCGAAAGCGTGGTCGGCGGCGGCACGACGGTGCATGTCGACCTGCCGCTGTCGCGCATTGTCGGGCACAAGGCGCCGGACGAACGCGCAGCGGTGTAGGGCCTATCGTGCGGCCCGCGCGCCGGGCCGGTAGCTTTCCTTCACATGGCCATCGAGTTCTTCCGGCGTGAAGCGGACGGGCTTCGTCTTCATGCCGACAAAAAGCGGCGCCTGGTCGGCATAATGCGGCGAGCCGCGATCGAGCGTTGCCGAGCCGAAAGGATGGACGCTTTCGGAACGCAGACGTCCCGCCCGGTCCCATTCGACAAACATGATCAGCGTGTCGCCGCCCCGCGCGGTGAGCGTGCCGTCCTCCACGGGAAAACCGTAGATCGCGCGAAGAATGTCGGGCCCGCCATCGACCGGCAGATCGACGGGGCCGCGGCGGAAACGGTTGACCTCGCCCCATTCGGGATCGAGCCGCCCGAAATGCTTGTTCAGATAGGACATCGTCTCGCGCAGTTTTGTCGCCGCATCGGGGGGCGTCTCGCGCCGGATTTCGGCGGTGACGATGGGCTCGGCCGTGCGCACGGCAAGCGCCGCGCTCCGATTGGCGATGTCGGTCCGGAAGTCCCAGGCGCGCAGAATGTCCTGCGCCTTGGCAAGTTCCGCATCGCCCGCCGCGTCGAGTGCGAGGAGTTCCGCGACGATCTCCGCCACACGCGAGTTCTCGCTATAGGCAAGGTCGTATTTATAGGCGTGGAAGGCCTCGCGCGTGATCGAGCGGTCGGCCCCATATGTTTCCTCGAGCCGCAAGGCGCGGTTCGTCATGTCGGTCTGGATGCCCATGCGGCCGGGGAAATCGGCAGGCTTCAGATTGTCGCTCGCGGCACTGGCGCGGAACGGCGTGTTGTTCGCATTGTAGATGAAGCCCGAATTCGGATTGTAGAGCTTCGGCACCAGATCGAAGGGCAGATAGTTGCGCCAGATCAGAGATGAATCGTCGCCCGGCAGAATGCCGGCCCAGTCCGGACCTTCCTTCCGGTCGGGGAACTGCGCGTTATAGACATAGGCGATGTTGCCCTGCCGGTCGGCATAGATGTAGTTGATGCTCGGCAGCGCCTGCAGCTTCATCGCCTCGATCCATTCAGCAAGATTCCGCGCCTTGTCGAGCGCGAAATATTGCTCGACCTGCCGGATCTCTCCGAGGCCCGCATAACGCACCGCATAGGCGCCATTGGGCGAGCGAAGCACCGGCCCGTGTTCCGAGCGCAGTACCTCGCGCTCCACCGTCCACCAGAACGGACCCCAGAGATCGACGCGGATCGTGGCGGTGCTCTTCTCGAAATCGCGCCACTCGCCATCGAGCATGTATTGGCTGTCGTTGTCGGGATTGAGCGTGAGCCGGTAGATGTCAACGAGGTCGGGTTCGTTCACCGTATTAGCCCAGCCGAGATTGGCATTATGCCCGTGAAGCATGAAGGGCGAGCCGGGAAAGAAGCCGCCCGCAACATGCCAGCCCTCGTCGCTGCGCAGCACGGCCTCGTACCAGGCAACGGGACCGGTGAAGGGCTGATGCGAATTGACGAGAAGCCGCGTCGCGCCGTCCGCCGAGCGGGCAGGGCTCACCGCAACGGCGTTGGAGCCCACGGGAAGCGGTGTCCTGGCGGGCAGGAAGGCATCGACGCCTTCCTTCGAGAGGCCTTCGCTTTCGCCGATCCGGCCTTCGAAGACGGCGATCAGCGTCTTGTCGAGCCCATAGAAGAAGGGCGCCTTGAACATGAAGCCGGCGGCAATGTCCCGGCCCGTCGCGGGCGGCGTGCCCGCAATGACTTTGTCGGGGTGGAGCGCAGCGTAGTAGTTCACGCCATCGGCATAGGCCTCGATCGCGGCGCGAACTTCAGGAGAGAGGTCGCTTTCGTAGCGCGCCTCGACCGTCTCCCATATGCCCATGAGACCGACGAGATAATCGGTGACCGCCGCGCGCTCGCCTTTCACCGCCGCAAGCTGGCCGCGCGTGGCGATCAGCACTTCCTGAATGGTTGCGTAATCGTCCTCCGAATGCGCATAGCCGATGCCGAACGCGACATCGATATCGCGGGCTCCGTAGACATGCGGCACGCCCCATTCGTCGCGATGGATGGTGACGTCATAGGCTTCGGCTTGGGCGATGAGCGGGGCGGGATCCACCGGTTGCGGCGCTTCGATGACGCCACGCGCCAGGACGATGGCGAGCGTGACGAAGGCAAGGGCGAAAATGCTGAAAAATGCAGTCTTGGCGATGCGAAGCACGCGGGCGTTCCTCTTCCCTGTTTGCGCGCAGCCTAGCGAAGGCGCAAGCGCCGTCAAACCGGAAGCGGCGGGGCCTGCGTCCCTCCGCCGCTTTCCGCATGGGCCCCGAACCTCTATACAGGGGCCCGGACCGGCCCGATCCTGACGGCACGAAAAGGCGGAACATTGCTGCTCTCGGCGAACGACATTGTACTCTTTCTCGCTTTCGCGGGGCTCACGGGGTTCACCCTCTGGCTTCTGCTCCGGCCTCTGCGCGCGGGTGGGGCGCTTGCACCGCAGGACCAGGGCGAAGGCGAAATCGCCATTTACCGTGACCAGCTTGCCGAAATCTCGCGCGATCTCGAGCGCGGCGCGATCGGCGCGGCGGAGGCGGAAGCAGCGCGGATCGAGGTCTCGCGGCGGCTCATCGCGGCCGATGAGGCGCGGGCCTCGGCCCTGCGCGAGACGAAAGGCCCGGGCGACCCGCGCTGGCGGCGCATGGCTGCGGTTGCACTCGTCATCTGCGTGCCGCTGCTGACGCTCGCCATCTATCTCGACGCGGGGGCGCCGGGCCTTGAAGGCCAGCCCGTCGAGGCGCGCCTCGATGTGCCAGCCGAGGAACTGCCCGTCGAAGGTCTCGTGGCGCGGGTGGAGCGCCGCCTGAAGGACAATCCCGACGATGTCGAGGGCTGGGAAACGGTCGCCCCGGCCTATGTGATGCTTGGCCGCTATGACGAGGCCGTGCGTGCCTGGACACGCGCGATGATCGCGGGCGGGGTAACGGCGGAGAGATTGGCGGCCCGGGCCGAAGCGCGCGTGCTGGCCAATGAGGGAGCCGTCGGGCCCGGTGCGAAAACCGATCTCGAAAAGGCGGTGGAACTCGACCCTTCCGAGCCGCGCGCGCAATTCCTTCTGGGGCTTGCCGAAATCGAGGAGGGGGACCGGGAAGCAGCACTCGCCCGATGGAAGGCGCTCGTCGCCACGGCACCCTCCGGCGCGCCCTGGGTGCCCTCCGTCCGTGCCCGGATTGCCGCTCTAGAAGGCGGCCCGGCGATTGCCGCCGAAGATGCGCCCATGATCCGCGGCATGGTGGACGGGCTTGCCGCGCGGCTCGCCGGGAACCCGGACGACCTTGAAGGCTGGCTGCGGCTTGTTCATTCCTATGGGGTGCTGGAGGAGCCGGAAAAGGCCCGCGCCGCCCTCGAAACCGCCCGCGAGACCTTTGCCGGTAATGCCGAAGCCCTTGCCCGGCTCGACGAGGCGGAAGCCCGTCTCGGCAACTAATCCCCGGGGTAGTCCGCCCGATATAGGATGATGCCCGACTCACACGAGACAGGGCAGGGCAAGATGCTGAACGATCTCCAGAAGGAAACGGCGAAGGCCATCGTCAATATTTTCGAAACGGGCTCGGCGCGGGGCGACTATGCCCGCGTGACCCTGCTCACCGGCGACAGCGGTCACCTCACCTATGGCCGGTCGCAGACGACGCTGGGCAGCGGCAATCTTCACCTTCTCATCAAGGCCTATTGCGAGGCACCGGGCGCGGCCTATGCCCGGGCACTCAGGCCCTATCTGCAGCGCCTCGCCGATATCGATCTCCGCCTCGATACGGACTGGACCTTTCGCGGACTGCTGAAGGAGGCGGGCGGCGACCCCGCGATGCGCGAGACGCAGGACGCATTTTTCGACCGGGTCTATTGGGCGCCAGCCGTCGCGGCGGCCGCGCGCGCCGGCCTTTCGGAGCCGCTCTCCGTCGCCATCGTCTATGACAGCGTGGTGCATGGCTCGTGGGGCGCTATGCGCGACCGCACAAATGCGAAGCATGGCGATGCGGCCCGCACAGGCGAGCGCAAATGGGCGGCGGCCTATCTCGATATGCGGCGCGACTGGCTCGCCAATCATCCGAACACGCTGCTGCGCAAGACCGTCTACCGCATGGATACGCTGAAGGCGCTCGCGGCGGCGGGGAAATGGAAGCTCGATCTCCCCCTGACGGTGCGCGGCGTCCGGATCGATGCCGATGTACTCGGCTTCCGCCCGCCGGTGACCGTTTCGGCAATAGATGCGGCGACCCGCAATCTCCGCCTCACCAATCCGCCCATGACCGGCAATGATGTCCGCGCGCTCGAACAGGCGCTGGTGAAGGAAGGCTATGCGGTGAACTGCGACGGCACCTTCGACGAAGGCCTCGAAACCGCTCTCAAATCCTTCCAGCGCGAATTCGGGCTGGTGGATGACGGCATCGCCGGTCCCGCCACGGGGCTGATGCTGGGGATTTGAGCAGGCTTGCTTTTCGAGAGAAATGTAGGTACGTTGCTACATTAAAGCGCGAGGCTTGAAACCCATGACCATCACGACTTTTTCGAGCAGGGAGTTCAATCAGGACGCCAGCCGCGCCAAAAAGGCGGCGGGCAAGGGCCCTGTCTTCATTACGGACCGGGGGCGTCCGGCCCATGTGCTGTTGACGATCGAGGAGTATCGAAAGCTCGTCGGCGACGGCGCACGCATTGCGGACTTGCTGGCCATGCCCGGCACGGAAGACATCGAGTTCGATCCGCCCCGCCTCAAGGATCGCCCCCGGCCAGCTGACCTCGCCTGATGTATCTGCCCGATACCAACGTCGTTTCGGAACTTCGCAAGATAAGTTCGGGCAAGGCCGATGCGAATGTGGCCGCATGGGCCGAAACCGTGTCGCCGCAGGAACTCTTTGTCTCCGTCATCACCATTCATGAACTGGAACTCGGCGTTCGTCTTGCCGAGCGGCGCGATGAACGGCAAGGCGCCATCCTTCGCGCCTGGCTGAATGACCGCGTAATGCCGGCCTTCGACGGGCGGATTCTCCCGGTCGATGCGGCTGTCGCCCTGCAAAGCGCCGCGCTCCATGTGCCCGATCCGCGGCCCGTGCGCGATGCGTTCATTGCCGCAACCGCGCTCGTCCACAAGCTCATCGTCGTCACGCGGGACACGGGGGATTTCGGCGGTACGGGAGTGGACGTCCTCAATCCGTGGGACGAGAGGCCGTGAGGCCCGCGACGATTTAGCGGTTTGGCGGCGAGGCCGGGGCGGGCTATATCTGCCCTCCGCCGGCCCCGTTCCGGCAAAACAGGGAGCGGAACCGACATGACGCGCAAGCAGCGCCGCGCCACATTCATCGCAACGAGCCTCGGCATTCTCGGCCTTGCCGTGGGGCTGATGCTGTTTGCGATGCGCGACAGCATCGTCTTTTTCTACAGCCCGAGCGACGTCGTGGAACGCGGCGTCGAGCCCGGCCAGCGCATCCGCCTTGGCGGGCTGGTGGAGCAGGGATCGCTGCAGGATTTCGGCGATGCGACGCTGAGCTTCAACGTGACCGACTTCGTGGAAACCGTCACCGTCACCTATCGCGGCGTGCTGCCCGATCTCTTCCGCGAGGGGCAGGGCGTCGTCACCGAGGGTGCGTTCGGGGAAGACGGAAATTTTACCGCGACCAATGTGCTCGCAAAACACGATGAATATTACATGCCGCCGGAAGTCGCCGATGCGTTGAAGCGCTCCGGCCAGTGGCAAGGCGAAGGGGCCGAGGCTTCCCATGCGGAGACCTACGGGCAGGGCTCCTATCCATGATCGTCGAGCTTGGCCATTTTGCGCTCGTGCTGGCGCTCGCCGTTTCGCTCGTGCAGACCGTCGTGCCTGCCATTGGTGCGCATCGCCGCGACGCCCAGCTCATGGGTGTCGGCGAGCCGGCCGCAATCCTGCAGTTCCTGCTTGTCGGCGCTGCCTTTGCCGCGCTCACTTATGCCTTCGTCGTGTCCGACTTCTCCGTGAAGCTCGTCTACGACAATTCGCATTCCATGAAGCCGATGATCTTCAAGATCAGCGGTGTCTGGGGCAATCACGAAGGCTCCATGGTGCTCTGGATACTGATCCTTGCGATGTTCGGCGCCATGGTCGCTTTCTTCGGCCGCAACCTGCCGGACACGCTGCGCGCCCGTGTGCTGGCGGTGCAGGCCTCGATCGCCGTCGCTTTCCTGCTTTTCGTGATCTTCACGTCCAACCCCTTCGTCCGGCTCGACCCGGCACCCTTCGAAGGCACGGGCCTCAACCCGCTCCTGCAGGACCGGGCGCTCGCTTTCCATCCGCCCTGGCTCTATGCGGGCTATGTCGGCTTCTCGATGACCTTCTCCTTCGCGGTCGCCGCGCTGATGGAGGGCCGCGTCGATGCGAGCTGGGCGCGCTGGGTGCGGCCCTGGACGCTCGCCGCCTGGCTTTCGCTCACCATCGGCATCGCCATGGGCTCGTGGTGGGCCTATTACACGCTTGGCTGGGGCGGCTTCTGGTTCTGGGACCCGGTGGAAAACGCATCGCTCATGCCATGGCTTGCGGGCACGGCACTGCTCCATTCGGCGATCGTCGCGGAAAAGCGCGGTGCGCTCAAAAGCTGGACCATCCTGCTTGCGATCATGGCCTTCTCGCTGTCGCTGCTCGGAACCTTCCTCGTGCGCTCCGGCGTGCTGACCTCGGTTCACGCTTTCGCGGTCGACCCCGCGCGCGGCAGCTTCATTCTCGGCATTCTGATCTTCTTCGTCGGCGGTTCGCTCGCGCTCTATGCCTGGCGGGCGCCGATGCTGAAGGCGGGCGGCATCTTCGCGCCGATCAGCCGCGAGGGCGCGCTGCTGATGAACAACATGCTGCTTTCGGCGGCGACCGCGTCGGTCTTCATCGGCACGCTTTATCCGCTCTTTCTCGACGCACTGACCGGCGAGAAGATCACGGTCGGCCCGCCATTCTTCAATTACACTTTCGTGCCGATCTTCGTGCCGCTGCTCTGTCTTGTTCCGCTCGGGCCGCTGCTCGGCTGGAAGCGGGCGGATGTTATGGCGGCCGCCGAACGCCTGCTCGCCGCGGCGGGCATCGCCTTTGTCGCGCTCATCGCATCCTTCGCCTTCTTCCATGAGGGGCCCTGGCTTGCGCCCTTCGGCATGGCGCTCGCCGTCTGGCTCGTTGCAGGCGCATTCTCGGAAGTTGCGTGGCGTATCAAACTCTTCTCGACGCCGCTGGCCGAAAGCCTGTCGCGCGCGCGCCGTATGCCGCGCGCCGTCTGGGGCACGGCGCTCGCCCATGGCGGCGTCGGCATATGCGTCATCGGCATTATCGGTGTGACCGCCTGGAGCGACGAACTCATCACCGCCGTCGCGCCCGGCGAGAGCGCGGAGATTGGCGGTTACACGCTGACGCTGCAGGGTGTCGCGCTTCGCGACGGACCGAATTTCGACGCCATGGTGGGTGTGGTGGGCGTCTCCCGCGGCGGGCGCGACCTCGGCACCATGCTGCCGGAAAAGCGGCGCTTCCCCGCCGAGCGGCAGGAAAAGACCGAACCGGCAATCCGCACCAATGGCATTTCCGATCTCTATGTCGTGCTCGGCGAGCAGGCCGGGAACGGCAAATGGGTGCTGCGCGCCTATCGAAACACCTTCGCGCCGCTGATCTGGATCGGCGGCACCATCATGGCGATCGGCGGCCTGATCTCGCTTTTCGACCGGCGGCTTCGCGTCGGCGCGCCGACCGGTGCCCGCATGCGCTTCGCCGCGCAGCCGGCGGAGTAGCGCGATGCGGAGCTTCGCCGCCGCGCTTGCCATCGTCCTCGCGCTCAGCGTGCCGGGCTTTGCACTGGTCGACCCTTCGGAGCGCCTCGACGATCCCCAGCAGGAGATGCGCGCACGCGCCATCTCGAAAAACCTGCGCTGCATGGTCTGCCAGAACCAGTCGATCGACGATTCCGATGCAGAGCTCGCGGGCGATCTTCGGCGCATCGTCCGGGAGCGCATCGCCGCGGGCGATACGGATCGGGAGGTCTATGACTTTGTGGTCGCGCGCTACGGCGATTTCGTGCTGATGACGCCGCCTTTCGGACCGGCGACCCTGCTGCTCTGGCTGGGGCCGGCGCTGGTGCTCGTCCTTGGGAGCGGTGTCGTGCTGACGGTGCTGCGGCGGAACCGCGAGCGCCCTGCGGAGCCGCACCTTACGCCCGACGAAGCGGCAAGGCTCGCCCTGCTGCTGGAAAAGGACGAAGAAACGCGCGGGTAAGACCGTCACGATTTTGCCTTACCGATTTGTAATATTTCAGACATGATTTGGAAAGGATCAGGTAATGATCCTAGGCTCAACCATGCCGCCATACGGGCCCTGCGGGGCGGGCAGGCCGGAACAACGTGACGGGAGTTCAAGATGATGCGGAACGGTCGAAACGGTTCAATGCGCCGCCCGGCGCTGACACTCGCGCTGGCGGGCATCGTGGCCATCGGGCTTGGCTCGGCAAGCGTCGTCGCCAATACGGCGCCGCTCGACACGCGCTCGGCTGCACCGACCGCCAATGCACTGGAGCGCCTGCCGAGCTTTGCCGATCTCGTGGAGAAGGTGAGCCCCGCCGTCGTCTCCATCCGGGTGAACGAGGAAGTGACCGCCCAGAGCGCCGTGCCCGAACTGCCTTTCCCGCCCGGCAGCCCCTTCGAGCGCTTCTTCCGCGATATGCAGCCGCAGGGCCGCGATGGCGCGCCGCGCCGCCGTCAGGCGACCTCGCTCGGTTCCGGCTTCCTGATTTCCGCCGACGGCTACATCGTCACCAACAATCACGTGGTGGGCGAGGGCAAGGACATTACCGCCGTTCGCGACGACGGTACGGAAATGGCCGCCACGCTGATCGGCCGCGATCCGAAGACCGACCTCGCGCTGGTGAAGGTCGAGTCGAAGACGCCGCTGCCTTACGTGGCTTTCGGCAATTCCGACAATGTGCGCGTCGGCGACTGGGTGCTCGCGGTCGGCAATCCCTTCGGCCTCGGCGGCACGGTGACGACCGGCATCGTCTCGGCGCGCGGCCGCGAGATCGGCGCCGGTCCTTATGACGATTTCATCCAGATCGACGCCTCGATCAATCGCGGTAATTCCGGCGGCCCGACCTTCGACGTGCATGGCAATGTCGTGGGTGTGAACACCGCCATCTTCTCGCCGACCGGCGGCAGCGTCGGCATCGGCTTCGCCATCCCGTCTTCGATTGCCGAGCGCGTGATCGCGCAGCTCAAGGATGACGGCAAGGTAACGCGCGGCTGGCTCGGTGTGACGATCCAGCAGGTGGATGACGAACTCGCCACTTCGCTCGGCCTCGACAAGGCGCGCGGCGCGCTGGTGGCCCAGGTCGCGAAGGAAAGCCCGGCCGAAAATGCCGGCATCCGGACCGGCGACGTGATCGTGAACGTCAACGGCAAGGAGATGGACGATGTCCGCGCCGTGAGCCGCACCGTCGCCGATCTCCAGCCCGACACACGTGCGGAGATCGTGGTATGGCGTGATGAGCGCCGCCGTACGATCCGCGCGCGGATCGGCACCTTCCCCGAAAATCTCGAAATGGCCGCCACGGGTCCGTCCGAAACCGCACCGCAGACCGGCACGACCGAAAGCCTCGGCCTCGCGCTCACCACTTCGCCGGATGGCGTTGTGGTGCAGACGGTCGACCCCGCAAGCGACGCGGCGGAGAAGGGCATCCGCCCCGGCGATGTGATCGTGAAAGTGGCGGGCAAGGATGTGAAGACCCCGGCCGATGTGGTGGCCGGCGTCGAGGAAGCAACGAAGGCGAAGAAGAGTTCGGTCTTGCTGCTTCTTCGCAGCAATGAACAACAGCGCTTCGTGGCGCTGACGCTCGAGAAGTCGTAACGGACGGACGCCGTCGGGGGACGGGCGTCCGCGCGGAACGCGCGGTCCCCGCCTTTCCGGGAGGAGGGATCGCAAAGGCGCGCCGCCGATGCTCATCCCCCGCGGCATCGGCGGCGTCGTCCGCTGGCCCAAGCTCAGGAACGGGTAAAGCGATGCGAATTCTTGTGATTGAAGACGATCTGGAGGCCGCCGCCTATGCGGTGAAAGGCCTGCGCGAAAGCGGCCATATCGTCGATCACGCGGCGGATGGCGAGGAGGGTCTCACCCTCGCACTTTCCAGCAGCTTCGATGTGCTGATCGTGGACCGCATGCTGCCGAAGCGCGACGGGCTTTCCGTCGTCCAGACGCTGCGCGAGGAAGGCGTGCGTACGCCCGTTCTCTTCCTTTCGGCGCTTGGCGAGGTGGACGACCGCATCAAGGGCCTCAAGGCCGGCGGCGACGACTATCTGACGAAGCCTTATGCCTTTGCAGAATTACTGGCGCGGATCGAGGTTCTGGTCCGCCGGGCGAACCCGGATCAGGTCCGCACCCGGCTGCAGGTCGGCAATCTCGAAATCGACCTCCTTTCCCGCAAGGTCGTCCGCGAGGGGCAGGAGATCGACCTTCAGCCCCGCGAGTTCCGCCTGCTCGAATATCTGATGAAACATGCGGGCCAGGTCGTCACCCGGACC
>PNMC01000039.1 GCA_013823365.1 Parvibaculum sp.
CTGTTTCCGAGACGATTCGCTCAATGAAAACAAAGTATTAGCACTCACAGGCGTAGGTGAGTGCCAGCGCCGTCCCGCGCCACCGCCCCCTCGCTTGACCGAAGGGCGGATTTGGGTTCGTTTGTCGCCAACAGGCATTCAGAAAAAGCCATCAAGGCATCAAACAGAAGTCAGGACAGGAAATGACAGGGACGTTCCGCGCCATCCGCGCCTCGAAGGGCGAAAAAGCGCCGCGGGTCGAATTTGTGAACATCACCGAAGCCGACCTCATGGAGGGCGATGTCACTGTTGCGGTTGACTATTCCACCGTGAACTACAAGGACGGCCTCGCGCTGACAGGCGCCGCCCCCATCATCCGCCATTGGCCACTTATCCCCGGTATCGACTTCTCGGGTAAGGTCGAGAAATCCGATAATCCGAACTTCAAGCCCGGCGACCGCGTCGTGCTGAACGGCTGGGGCGTCGGCGAGGGCCATAATGGCGGCTATGCGCAGAAAGCGCGGGTGAAAGGCGACTGGCTGGTGAAACTTCCGGATGCGATCTCGAACGAACAGGCCATGGCGATCGGCACGGCAGGCTACACGTCGATGCTCTCCGTCCTCGCGCTGGAAAAAAACGGCGTGAAGCCGGGCTCCGACGTGCTGGTCACGGGCGCCGCGGGCGGCGTCGGCTCCGTCGCCATCGCCATTCTCGCAAAGCTTGGCTACCGGGTCATAGCCTCCACGGGCCGCGCCTCTGAGGCTGACTATCTGAAAGGTCTCGGCGCCGATGAAGTGATCGACCGCAATGAATTGTCGAACCCCGGCAAGCCGCTCGGCAAGGAACGCTGGGCGGGCGCCGTCGATGCCGTGGGCAGCCACACGCTCGCCAATGTCCTCTCCATGACGAAATATGGTGGCGCCGTCGCCGCTTGCGGCCTCGCGCAGGGGCTCGACCTGCCGGCCTCCGTCGCACCCTTCATCCTGCGCGGCATCACGCTGGCGGGCATCGACAGCGTCATGGCGCCGAAGGAAAAGCGCGAAGAGGCCTATCGCCGCCTCGCCACCGATCTCGACATGAAGAAGCTCGAAGCCATGAGCTTCCGCGCCAAGCTCGACGATGTGCCGAAGCTCGGTCAGGAGATCCTGGCGGGCAAGGTGCGCGGCCGCGCCATTGTCGATGTGAATGCCTGACGGGAGCGTGACGAATTTGGACCTCAATCTGCCGCCCTTCCGCGATCCGAAATATGTCGAACGCAAGGTGGAGGTGGAGCGCCGCGCCGACGGCTCCATCCTGCTGCGCAATCCGCATCCGCTGCGCGAGACGCCCGCAAACCTGATCGCACCGATCCGCAAATGGGCGGCGGAAGCGCCGGACCGCATCTGGCTCGGCAAGCGCAAGCCGGCAAAGGAAGGCTTCGGCGAGTGGGATCTTCTCACCTATGCGCAGGCAAACGCGAAAGTGAATGCCATTGCACAGGCCCTGCTCGATCGCGGTCTGGACCAGGCGACGCCGGTGATGATCCTCTCCGGCAACTCGATCGAACATGCGCTGATGACCTATGGCGCAATTCTCGCCGGTGTCCCCGTCGCGCCGGTCTCGCCTTCCTACAGCACGATGAGCTCGGACTTCGACAAGCTCCGCTATGTCTTCGACCTCGTGGAGCCAAGGCTGATCTTCATGCAGGAGGCTGCGCCCTTCACGCGCGGCCTCGCCGCCTTGCCGCTCGATGGCGTCGAACTCGTCACCGTCGACGGCTCGATGGGCACGCCCTTTCATGCCCTTCTCGAAACCACGCCGGGCGATGCGGTCGAGGAGAGCTTTGCGCGCCTCGACTATGACATGGTGGCGAAATACCTCTTCACCTCCGGCTCCACCGGCATGCCGAAGGCCGTCATCACGACGCAGCGCATGATGTGCGTGAACTCGGTGATGCCGCGCAGCGTGACGGTGGAAGAGGAGGGCGATGAGCCGCCTGTGCTGCTGAACTGGCTCCCCTGGAACCATTGCTTCGGCGGCAACGCGATCCTGAACAATCTGCTCGTTTCCGGCGGAACGCTTTATATCGATGGCGGCCGCCCGGTTCCCGGTGGTTTTGCCGAAACGGTGCAGAACCTCCGCGAGATTGCACCCACCGCCTATTCGAACGTCCCCGCCGCCTACACCATGCTGGTGGACGAACTGGAAAACGACGAGACGCTGGCGAGAAACTTCTTCTCGCGTCTCCGCACGCTCGCCTATGGCGGTGCGGCGCTGAGCCAGGACCTCTATGAGCGCATCCAGAAGGTCGCGATCCGTACCGCAGGCGAGCGCATCGTCTTCTCCTCGGGCTATGGCGCCACGGAAACCGCACCCACCATCTGCAATGTCCATTGGCCGACCGAGCGCATGGGCCTGCTCGGCCTGCCGCTGCCCGGCATCGAACTGAAGCTTGCCCCTGTCGGCGAGAAACTCGAAGTGCGCGTCCGCGGCGATTGCATCACCCGCGGTTATTACAAGAACGAGGCCAAGACCGCGGAAGCCTATGACGAGGAGGGCTTCTACCGCCTCGGCGACGGCGCCCGCTTCGTCGATCCCGAGCGCCCGGAAGAAGGCCTCGTGTTCGATGGCCGCGTCGCTGAGGATTTCAAGCTCTCGACAGGCACCTGGGTGAGCGCGGGCAAGCTCCGCGTCGACGTCGTTGCGAGTTCGAACGGCGTACTCGCCGATGCGCTCGTTGCCGGTCTCGACCGCGCCTTCATCGGTATTCTCGGCTTCCCGAATATTCCTGCCTGCCGCAACATTGCAGGCGACCCGTCGCTTGCCGTCGAGGATCTCGTGCATCATCCCGCCGTGCTTGCCCGTCTCTCGGAAGGGCTTGCCGCGCATAACAAGGGTCATCCGGGATCGAGCACGCGCATCGTCCGCGCGCTCCTGATGGTCGAGCCGCCAAGCGTCGATGCGGGCGAACTCACCGACAAGGGGTACATCAATCAGGCGGTCGCGCTCGGCCGCCGTGCAGCGCTGGTCGAAAAGCTCTATGCCGAACCGCCCGGCAATGACGTCGTAGTCGTCTGACGGAAGGGGCGGCTGCCGATATGTTCGATTTCGGTCTGGTGGCGAACGGCATTGCGATCGGTCTTGCGGTCGCGGCGCCTATCGGCCCCGTCAATCTCATCGTGATCCGTCGCACGCTGCGCTTCGGCCAGCTAAACGGCTTTCTGTCGGGCGGCGGAGCGGCGGCAGGCGACGCGCTCTTTGCCACCATCGCGGCATTCGGCATTACCGCCGCCATGGATTTCGTTCTGCGCTTCGAGACCGCGCTGCAGTTCATCGGCGGCTTTTTTCTTTTGTTCCTCGGATTGCGCACATGGTTCGCCAGGCCGCATTTCGCCGAGGCGCCGGCAGAGGTGCATACCGGCGCCATGGCCGCCGTCTTCATGACGACCTTTGTGCTCACCATCACAAACCCTGCCACCATGCTCGGCTTCATCGCCATTTTCGGCGGCGTGGCGGGGCTCACCGATGCAGGCGAGGATTACGGCCATGCCGCCACGCTCGTGCTCGCCGTCATGGCGGGTTCCGCGCTTTGGTGGGCGGGGCTTTCGGGCTTTGTCAGCCTCTTCCGTCACCGCATGAACGACGACCTTCTCGGCATCGTCAACAAGGTGTCCGGCATCCTCATCGCCATATTCGGTGCAGTCGTCCTCGGGCGTGTCGCCATCAGGTTTTTGTTCTAAGCTGCCTCAAACGGCAAATAAGATCAGGGAGATCGGGAAAATGAACGGTGCGGAAAGCCTTGTGCGCACGCTGGTGAATTCCGGTGTGGAAGTTTGTTTCTCCAATCCCGGCACCTCGGAAATGCATTTCGTCGCCGCGCTCGACAAGGTGGACGGCATGCGCGCGATCCTCGGCCTCTTCGAAGGCGCGGTGACGGGCATGGCGGATGGCTATGGCCGCATCGCCGAAAAGCCCGCTGCGACGCTCCTTCATCTCGGGCCTGGTCTCGCCAACGGCCTTGCCAACCTGCATAACGCCCGCCGCGCGCAGACACCCATCGTCAATATCGTCGGCGACCACGCGACCTATCACGCGCAATACGATGCGCCGCTTGCCTCCGACCTCGCGGGCTTCGCGCGGCCCGTCTCCGGCTGGATCCATTCCTCCACCTCGCCGAAAACCGTTGCCGCCGATGGCGCCCGCGCCGTGCAGGCCGCGATGCAGCCGCCCGGCCAGATCGCAACCCTGATCCTCCCCGCCGACACCGCCTGGCTCGATGCCGAGCAGGCGGCGCCCGCCCTGCCGCGCATCGCGTCTGCGGCCGTTTCATCCGAAGCGGTGGACCGCGTGGCGAAGGCGCTGAAGAACGGCAAGAAGACCGCAATCCTCGTGCGCGGGGCCGCGCTGAAGGAAAAGGGCCTCGCCGCCGCCGGGCGCATCGCCGCGAAATCCGGCGCGCGCATCATGTGCGATACCTTCGCCCCGCGCCTGCAGCGCGGCGCCGGGCGTGTTGCCATCGAGCGCATTCCCTATTTCGCGGAACAGATCGTCGAGACGCTGCAGTCCGTCGAGCAGCTGATCCTTGTCGGCTCGAAGCCGCCGGTCTCCTTCTTCGCCTATCCGGGCAAGCCGAGCTGGTGCACGCCTGAAAGCGCCGACATCATCTATCTCGCCCATCCCCATGAAGACGGCACGGCCGCGCTCGAAGCCGTTGCCGATGCCATCGCCGCACCGAAGGAGCCGGGAGGTATCGCGCCGCTGCAGAAGCCGGACCTGCCGAAGGCCGGCGCCGCCTTCGACCAGTTCACCATCGGCCAGGTCGTCGGCCATTTCCTGCCGGAAAACGCCATCATCTCCGATGAGGCGGCGACCTCCGGCATCGGTTCCATGATCGCCACGGTGAATGCCGCGCCGCATGACCATCTCTCGCTCACCGGCGGTTCCATCGGTCAGGGCCTGCCGCTCGCGACGGGTGCGGCCGTCGCCGCGCCGGACCGCAAGGTCGTCTGTCTTCACGGCGATGGCGGCGCCATGTACACGCTGCAGGCGCTCTGGACCCAGGCCCGCGAGAAGCTCGACGTCGTGAACGTGATCTTCGCCAATCGCTCCTACGCCATCCTCAATATCGAGCTGATGCGCGTCGGCGCTGAAAATCCGGGCCCCAAGGCGCTCTCCATGCTCGATCTGCACAATCCGGAACTGAACTGGGCCTCGCTGGGCAACGGCATGGGCGTCGAGTCGACGCGCGTCGACACCATCGAGGACTTCATCGACGTCTTCTCCTCCGCCGTGAAGCAGAAGGGCCCCCGCCTCATCGAAGTGCTGATTTAAGAGGGCGGTTAGCCGGATTTCATTGACCTCACACAGGCGGCCATTATGGTGAGCGCACAATTTTATTTTTGGGTGAGGCTCCAACGAAGATCATCGCTCTGCCTGCCGCCTTGGCTTCCCTCATGATGTTTGCGGTCCAGGCGGCGGCTGCGGAAAGCGCGTCATGGTCCGGCTATTATGTAGGTATCCATGGCGGCTATGACTGGCTCGATACGGATATCGGGAACTACCAGTTCTATGATCAGGACTACGAGGGTTTCTCAGGGGGTATCCAGGCGGGGGTGGATCATCACCTTCCCAACAATTTCGTCGTTGGCCTGAGCGTCGATTTCGGACTGTCGGATACCACCGGCCGGCGCACTTTGGTGTCTGACATCGGCGGATTGCTTTTCGTAACGGACGCCCGGGTGGAGCGCGATGCCTATGGCGCGCTTCGTGGCCGTCTGGGTTATGCGCTGGGTGATTTCCTGCCTTATGCGACGGTCGGTATCGCATGGGCACGGCATAAGGTCTCTTATACCCAGACCTTTATGGGCACGACGGTTACCAACCTTCAACAGAAGCAGGATCACCGGGGCTGGCTGGCGGGTGCGGGCGTAGAGTATGCCGTAGCGAACTCTCTGTCGTTGAAGGTCGAATATCTCTACACCGATTACGGTTCGGAGGATTACCGCGGGTTCTGGCTCGGTTTTCCGGCAGACGGCACCGTCGATCTCACAAGCCACAACACCCGCCTCGGCCTTAACTACCGCTTCTGAGGCATCCAGAAGAAAAAGCCCGCCGCTCCGTCAGGAGGGCGGGCTTTTCATTGGCACTTGCGCGCTTTAGTTCAGCGTACGGTTCAGCGTGAACTCACCCTGACGCACACGATCGGCAAGGCCGTTCGCCATCTCGGCAACGGCTTCCTCGCCATAGGCTTCGACCATGTCGGACAGCGCGGCGAAGATAGCGGTGGTCGCGAGAATATCGGCATCGACGCCCTCGCCAAGCGAGTCGTCCCAGGCATCGAGAAGGTTCTGGAGCGCCATGCGCCGCTGCTCTTCTTCGGAAAGCGGCGAAGCCTCGTGTCCGTCCTCGTCAGCCAGATCGAGACCGGCGTCTCTCGAGTAATTTCCGGCCATCTGGTCCTCTCTTCCGGCGCTCTCACGCACTCGTTGTCGGCCCGGAACTGGGGCCTGCTTCTCTTCTTTGTAACACAATGCGGCGGAAAGTCTCGCCTTTCGTGAAAGAGAGGTTAACGGATGTCACATTGGAGGAATGGCGGGCTCAGCGGCCAAATCCGCTCGCGGCAAGCTCTTCGGCGATCCTCTGCCCGTCCTGCATCAGCTTGTCGGACTGGGTTGCCGCCGTTGCGGTGCATTTCGGATAGGCATTCCGATAGCGATAGAAGGAATCGTTGAAATGCTTCACCAGACGCTGCCGCTCCGCCTCCTTGGGCTGCAGGACGGCAATCATTTCGATCATCTTGTTGCGCCAGAGCTGGCCTTCGTTCGCACCGCAAACATCGCGCAGATGATGCACCGCGCCCAGAATCTCGGCGAGCTGGACGGCTTTGGGCGGAAAGGCGGCAAACGCGGGCGCGGGCAGGGCGAGTGCCAGCACCACCAGCCCTGCCGCCGCCCGCGCGCGGTGTGTCCCGAATATGGACGCCAGATGTCCCATTTCGCCCCGAAGGCCCTCCATACGGCCCGCAAGCCATTGCTGGATTGTCTGCGGTGCAGGAAGCGGGCCCCGGAACGATTCGGGAAGCGGCAGCGCGATCAGCCGAACTTCTTCAGCCGTTCGAGGACTGCTTCGGCCTCTGCCATCGTCTGTTCGACGATTTCGGCCGCCGTCAGAACGTTGTGGATTCCGCCCGCGCCCTGACCCATGGCGAAGCAGGAGCGGTCGCGGTCGAGGCCTTCGATCTGCCCGCCGATGCCGCCCATCACATTGTTCTGGTGCGAAAGGATCGCTTGCTGCGGGAAGGGCTGGATGTCCTGCGGACGGCTCTCCCAGTCCTGCACGTAAGGATTGTTGAACACCCGCATCGTCTTGCCGGAATAGCAGCGCGTGACGATCGTGTCCGTATCCTTCGCGTCCACGATGACCTGACGATACATATCGCCCGCATGGGATTCCTTTGCGGCGATGAAGCGTGTTCCCATCCACACGCCCTGCGCGCCGAAGGCGAGCGCCGCCGCAAGACCGCGCCCGTCGACGATCGAACCGGCGGCAATCACGGGGATCATCTTCACCGCATCGACGACCTGCGGAATGAGCGCCATGCCGGCGACCTTGCCCGTATGTCCGCCGCCTTCCGTGCCCTGCGCGATGACGGCGTCGAGCCCGGCCTTCTCGCCGGCCACGGCATGTTTCACGGTGCCGCACACATTCATCACCTTCATGCCGGCCTTGTGGAGCCGCTCGAGAATATTCGTCGGCACGCCGAGGCCGGAAATGAAGGCGGTCGCCCCTTCCTCGATCATGATATCGGCGGTGCGCTCGAGCGATTCCGGCACGGCGGCGAGGAGGTCCACACCGAAGGGCTTGTCGGTGAGATCCTTCACCTTCTTCATCTGGACGCGGATTTCGTCAGGCTGGAGGCCCGCCATGCCGAGCGTGCCGAAACCGCCTGCATTGGAAACGGCAGCGGCAAGTTCCGCATAGGACACGCCGCCCATGCCCGCCAGCATGATCGGATACTTGATGCCGAGAAGGTCGCAAAGCGGTGTGCGGATCGCCATGAATGTTCTCCCTGCGCGGGCGCGGTTCTTCCCCACCCGTCATTTGGTTCGGATACCTAACTAAAATCCGGCTGGGACCTTCTGTCAAGCGCCGCCCCGAAAGGGCGGGTGCCGGTGCGGATTTCCGGCTGTATGCCGCGAGTTTTTGACGCTCCCGCCATAATTTCGTCCCCTGATCCCGCGATTGTTCCCCGCATGATCGCGCTCCGCCCCGCCATTTCCCTCGGTCTAGCACTTGCCGTCACCGCCCTGGTGGCGGCATGCACCACCGAGCGGCGCACGGCGCCCTCGCGCACAGCCTCCGAACAATTGATGCTGTCTTCCGCCGTGGACCGGGCGGTGCAAAACCTTTCGCTCGAAGTTCCGCATGGCGCACTGGTCTTTGTCGACGCCAGCTGGTTCGAGGGAACGGACAGCAGATACGCCGTGGCCGCGATCCGCGAACGGCTCCTCCGCCGTGGCGCCCGCCTCACGGCGAACCGCGAACAGGCGGACATGGTGGTCGAAATCCGTTCCGGCGCGCTCTCGATCGACGAAAATGCCCTTGTCGTCGGCATCCCGCAGATGGATGTGCCGGTACCGCTGGCCGGCACCTTTGCTCTCCCGGAAATTGCCCTCTTCAAGCGCGACCGCCGGCAAGGCGTCGCGAAATTCGCCGCCGTCGGCTACGACGCCAGGACCGGCGAACTCATCTCCGTCTCGGATATGGATGTGGGCTTCTCCGAGCAGACGCAGTGGAGCGCGCTCTTTGTCCTCTCCTGGACCACGAGCGACATCCTGCCGGCGCAGGACGGCCCCGTCCTCCGCCCCCCACCTGACTCACCGCCAACCGACAACAGGAAGCAATGATGACAAGGCTTGTCCCTCCCTTCGCCATTCTCGCCCTCGCGGCAACCCTGTCCGGCGCGGCTTCCGCCGAGACCATCGGCACGGAAGCGGTGGAGATCGAGGTCGAGACGGTTGCGTCCGGGCTCAAGCATCCCTGGGGTGTCGCCTTCCTGCCCGACGGCAATTTTCTCGTCACCGAGCGTCCCGGCCAGCTCCGGCTTGTGACCGCGGAGGGCCGGGTGCGGGATGCAATCTATGGTGTGCCCGAAGTCGTGGCGCGCGGGCAGGGCGGTCTGCTCGATATCGCGCTCGACCCTGATTTCGAGGAGAACCGCCTCGTCTATCTCACCTATGCCGAAAAGGGCGAGGGCAATACGAACGGAACGGCTGTCGCGCGGGGCGAACTCACCGAGAGCATGTCGCCGCAGCTTCGCAACGTGGAAGTCATCTTCCGTCAGGAGCCCAAGAAAGCCAGCGATCTTCACTTCGGTTCACGCCTCGTCTTCGACAATGACGGGCATCTCTTCGTGGCGCTCGGCGAGCGCTCGCGTATCGGCATGCGCGAGGAGGCGCAGGAACTGAACTCTCATCTCGGCAAGGTGGTGCGCATCTTCCCGGACGGCTCGGTGCCGGAAGACAATCCGTTTGTCGGGGAGGACGGGGCGCTGCCGGAAATCTGGTCCTATGGCCATCGCAATCAGCAAGGCGCTGCCCTGCACCCCGAGACGGGCGTGCTCTGGACGAACGAACATGGGCCCCGCGGCGGCGACGAAATCAATATTCCCGAAGCGGGAAAGAATTACGGCTGGCCCGTCGTTTCCCATGGCGTCGAATATAGCGGCCAGAAGATCGGCACGGGCGAAAGTTCCGCGCCCGGCATGGAGGATCCGATCTATCACTGGACGCCATCGATCGGCGTCTCGGGCATGGCCTTCTACACGGGAGACGTCATTCCGGAATGGCAAGGCTCGCTCTTTGTTGGCGGTCTCGCGCGGCCCGGCCTTTATCGCCTGACGCTCGACGGCGAAGACGTGACAGGTGAAGAGAAACTCCTCGCCGACATGGGCGCCCGCATTCGCGATGTGCGCCAGGGGCCGGACGGCGCTCTCTACATTCTCACGGACGAGGAAGACGGCAAGCTCATCCGGATCACGAAAGCGGAATAGCGCTTCGCTCCGTTGTCGTGTGCGATGTGAGAGAGGTGTGCCTCTCTCCATAGCCTTGCACCTTTCGAGAACCTTGCTGTGCCGTCTGCGATCCTTATGTGATCCTTCGCGAAAATCCGGAACGGATCGCTGTTCCCTCCGTTGACAAGGCATGAAACGGGCAGGGGCTCGATTCCATTATCGGAGGATGACATGAAAAACGGACGCTTTATCGCTACAGCCATTGCAGCCCTCTCCCTCGGCCTCGCCCCGGCGATGGCGCAGGACATGCAGCAGGATCAGCCGCTTCAGAACGAGCAGATTCAGGGCACGACGCAAGGCACGACGGGTGCCGCGACGACCAACCTTTCTGACGTCTCGGACGGCGAGTGGGTTGAAGTCTCGGGCACCGTGCGCGAGGTGAATGACGACAGCTTCACGCTGGACCACGCGGAAGGCAGCATCGACGTGTCCATGGATGATGACAATGCGCAGGCCCTTCCGAGCCTGAGCGAAGGCGAAATGGTCCGTGTCTCCGGCCTCGTTGAAGATGGCTGGCTGACGAGCCCTTCGATCCGCGCGCAGTCGGTGCAGATTGAATCGGGTGCCGCGGGTGCTGCCGGTGCGACCGGTAGCATCACCGACGACGGCGCCTATGGCGATGGCGGCCTGACGGACGATCAGGGCACCATGCGCTAAGCAAGCATCGCCACGGCGCAAGCCAGAGCGAACCTGACGAGCAGCGAGGTCTGAGACCTCGCTGCTTTCGTTTGTCGCGAGACGAAATCGAACGCAAATCAGTAAAATATTTGACAAAAAGTAAAATATCATACATATATTCGGAATGGAAACACCCGACCACATTCTGTCGCCGGAGGGCTGCCGCAGCGCGCGGAGCCGCGCGGGGCTCACTCAGGCAGAGTTGGCCCGGCGTGCGGGTGTTTCGCGTCCGACGCTGGTCAATTTTGAAAACGGCAAGGCGAAGCCGCATCGATCGAGCCTCGCCGCTTTGAAATCAGTATTGTGGGAGAGCGAGCAGCGGCACCGCAGTTGTCTGGCCGATGTGCTGCGGGCGCTTCAGAAAATGAAGGCGGATTTGACCGGGCGGGGTGTCGAGCACCTTGCTGTTTTCGGGTCCGTTGCACGGATGGAAGATCGCCCCGGCAGCGACATCGATATCGTGGTCGATATCGATCCCGGGCGGCACTTCGACATTTTCGACCTCGCCGGCATCGCGGGCGATATTTCGAGACTGCTCGACAGAAAGGTCGACGTGCTGGAACGGAAAAGCCTCAAGCCGTCATTTCTCTCCGAGATCGAGAGAGAGCAAATCCATGTCTTCTGACCATCCTGAAAAGCGTCTCGACGATATTCTCGTCCAGATCGCGCGTATTGAGTCTCATGTCGCGAATATCACCCGGGAGCAATTCCTGGATGCCCCTCTCATCTATGATGCCGTCGAACGCTGCCTCGAAAGAATATGCGAAGCGGCAAGAAAGATCGGGCCGGGATTCGACGACAAATACCCTGAAGTGGAATTCAGGCTGTTGCGGGATTTCGGATCGATACTGCGGCACGACTACGATGCGGTCTTGCCGGATCGAGTTTGGCTGGCCGTCAGGGACCGTCTCCCGCTTCTGAAAGAAGCTTGCCGCAAGGAACTCGGTCTCTGATCACGCGATGGCGCTGCCGTCGATATCGCCCGCTTTGGTGAAGCCGGTAAGCGCCATCGCGACATGCATTTCCTGCCGCATCGTGCCGAGCATCGCGGAAACGCCCGGCCCCCCGCGGGCGGCCAGCGCATAGGCCCAGGCGCGGCCGAGAAGACAGGCATCCGCGCCACGCGCCACAGCTTTCACGATGTCGAGGCCGCTCCGCACGCCGCCATCGAGCAGCAGGGTTGTGCGGTCGCCCACCTCGTCGCGGATGGCGGGAAGCGCCTCGATGGTGGCAGGCGTCGAGTCGAGCTGCCGCCCGCCATGGTTCGAGACGACGATGCCCTCCGGCGCCACGCTTTGCATGGCCATGCGCGCGTCTTCCGCGTCCATCACACCCTTGATGATGATCTTGCCGGGCCAGTTCTCCCGCACCCATTCGAGATCTTTCCAGGTCATCGATGGGTCGAGATTTTGCGCGACCCAGGCGCCGAATTCGGCGAAGCCTTTTGCGTTGGGCACCGCGCCACGCAGATTGCCGAAGTCGAGAGGTTTTCCGCCCAGCGCCACATCGCGGAGCCAGTCGATCCGCCGCGCGAAATCCGCCGCTACCTTGAGCCGCTTGCCGAAGGACATGGCGGTGTTCATGCCGTTGCGCGTGTCGCGGTAGCGCGCCCCGAGCACCGCCAGATCGACCGTGAAAACGAGCACAGGACAGCCTGCGCCATGCGCCGTCTGCATCAGCTCGCGCGCATAGCCGCGATCCTTGATGACATAGAGCTGGAACCAGAACGGCTTCTTCGTCGCCTTGGCCACTTCCTCGATCGAGCAGATGCCGACCGTCGACAGGGTGAAAGGCACGCCGAATTTCTCTGCCGCCTGCGCCGCCTGCACTTCGCCGCGCCGCGCATACATGCCGGCAAAGCCGACAGGCGCCAGTGCCGCCGGGATCGTCCATGTCTCGCCGAATATCTCGGCCCGCGTGTCGATGGTGCCGACATCGCGCAGCACACGCTGGCGCAGTTTCAGCCGCGCAAAGGCGTCCACATTGTCGGCAAGCGTGCGCTCGGCATAGGAGCCGCCGTCGAGGTAGTCGAAAAGCTGGGTCGGCAGCCGCCGCCGCGCGAATTCGCGATAGTCCGACACCGATACCGGATTGAGATCGAGACTCATCTGGTTTCCCCCGTTCTTTTCTTGTCGTCCGTCAGCCCCGGCCCGCCTCCTCCATGAGGTCGTCGACCGCCACCGGACCGGCGTTTTCCCGCCTGCTGTCGATGATATAGGCAAGCTCGGAAAACGCCTCGAGCATCCGCTCCTGATCGCCGAGATCGAGCAGCGACGGCAGGTAGCGCGCCAGGGCCTCCTCGAATTCCCGGTGTTTCCTGAGCCCCTTCGGCGTGAGGCTGAGCTTCACGCTCCGCCCGTCTTCCTTGTCGGGCGTGCGCGCGATAAGCCCGCGCTTTTCCATATCGGCGATGAGGCCCGAGGCCGTGGGCTTGCGGATCGCGGCTTCCACCGCGAGTTCCCCCGCACGCTTCGGCCCCCGCTTCAGGAAAAGCAGAAAGCGGTATTGCGGAATGGTGATGTCGAGCTCGCGCGCGATCTTCTCGAACTCGCGGAACAGCACGACGACGGTGCGCGCCATGAGAATGAGGCGCCTGTCGATATCGGCGGCTTCGCCGCCTGCCATGCCATTCCGCTTGTCCGTCATCTGTCCTCAGAAAATGGCGTAGCCGCCATCGATCACGAATGTATCGCCCGAATGATAGGCGGAGGCATCGGAAGTGAGATAGACCGCGATGCCGCCGAAGTCGCCCGGCTCCCCCCAGCGCCGCGCCGGTACGCGCGGGATCACTTTTTCGGAGAAGGCGGACGAGGATTGCGCCTGCGAGGTCATGTCGGTCGCGATCCAGCCGGGCAGGATCGAATTTGCCCGCATGCCATAGCGCGCATGTTCGACCGCGATGCCCTTCATCATGGAGATCACGCCGCCCTTGGTTGCTGCATAGGCTTCGTTGCGCGCCGCGCCTTCGATGGCGGCAAGGCTCGCCACGCCGACGAGGGAACCGCCGGCATCGCCCTTCTTCGCGCGCTCGACCATATGCCGGGCCGTCTCGCGCAGCGTCCAGAACACGCCATCGAGATTGACGGCAAGGGTCTTGCGATAGACTTCCGTCGACATGTCGACGAAGGACGGTGCCCCGAAGCCGACGCCCGCGTTGGCGAAAACGGAATCGATCCGGCCGAGCTCCTTCACGGTCGCGCCGATACCGTCCACGACCTGCGCCTCGTCCGACACGTCTACCTTGCGTGTATAGACTTTCACGCCATGCGCGCGGAGCTGTTCGGCTGCCTTCCTGTTCTTGTCCTCATTCGTTCCCCAGACCGCCACATCGGCGCCCGCCTGCGCAATGGCATCCGCCATGCCGAGGCCGATGCCGCCATTGCCGCCCGTCACAAGGGCCACCTTTCCCGAAAGATCGAAAGGCTTGTAGCTCATCTCGTCGTCTCCCTTTTTTGTTCTGATTTTTAAAAGCCCGGTTGCGATGCGGGCAGCATCGCGGTGCTGTCGCCGCCGGTCAATTCTTCGTTCGAGGCGCGGCCGGCGCTGCCGAGGCTTTGCGCGGCAGTTCCACGAGTTCCGCGCAGACGAAATAGGGCTTGAAGTCGAGCGCTTCGGGGTCGGGCGGTATCTGGCAGGAATAGACGGAAGCGCCTTTCTGCAGGATCAGCGCCGTGCCGAGATTGCCGCGAATCTCGTAGCCGTCGCCGGTGAGGTCCGTGAGCGATCTGTCGGTCGCCACGAAAGGCCCTGCTCTGGACCCGGTCTCGAATCGGCCGGGTTTCGGCTCGCTCTGCGCCGCAAGCGGCCCCGTGGCGCACATGACAAGTGCCGCCGAAATGAGAACTGTTCTGGAAAACATGGGATAAAGCAGGCTCCGCTGCGGGATGTGGCAAACGTGTGATCTTAGATCATCGCGCCCGGCGTTCAAAATCCCGGTCTTCAGGCTCCGCCTTACGCGGCGCATTGCGCGCAGATGCCCGAAATCTCCACCACCCGCCGTTCGGCCTGGAAGCCCGCCCGCTTCGACGCCTGGTCGAGCGCCGCTTCGAGCTTCGGATCGGCGATTTCCTCCGTGGCGCCGCATTTGCGGCAGATGAGGAAAAGACCTGAATGGGGGGCGCCCGCTTCCACGCAGCCGAGATAGGCGTTGAGCGACTCGATCTTGTGGATGAAGCCTTCCGCCATGAGGAAGTCGAGCGCGCGGTAAACCGTCGGCGGCCGCGCCGATTTGTGGCTGCGCGCCAGTTCGTCGAGCACGTCATAGGCGCCCACCGGCTTATGGCTCTTCCAGACGATCTGCAGCACCTTTTCACGCAGCGGCGTCAGCTGCACGCCCCGCTCGGCGCAGAGATCGCGCGCCGTCGTCAGCGCATCCTCGATGCACGCCTTGTGGTTATGCGTGTGATGGGCTGTCTGCTGTGCCGCGCCGCGCGCCATGCTGCCTCCTGGGTAATGGCCAATGCTACACTATAACAAAGTTCCCTGTCTTGCCCGCGCGACTCGGCTTAGTCTCCGTCCCATGTGTGGACGATATGCGATCACCTTGCCCCCGAAAGCCATGCGCGAGCTTTTCGGCTATCTCGACGAGCCGGCGTTTCCGCCGCGCTACAATATCGCGCCGTCCCAGCCCGTGCCGGTCGTTATCCGCGAGGGTGGGGAGCGCCGGTTCCTGCTGGTCCGCTGGGGCCTCGTCCCCTCCTGGGCGAAGGAAATGCCGCAATCGCTCCTCATCAATGCCCGCGCCGAGACGGTCGCGGAGAAGCCCTCTTTCCGCGGCGCCTTCCGCCACCGCCGGGCGCTCATGCCGGCCGATGGCTTCTATGAATGGAAGGCTGAGGGAAGAGGACCGAAACAGCCTTATTTCATCCGCCGGCGGGACGGCGCGCCCTTTGCCATGGCCGCGCTTTGGGAACACTGGATGGACCCGCATGGCAGCGAGCTCGACACCTGCGCCGTGGTGACGGCCGAGGCAAACGCGACTCTCATGCCGATCCATCATCGTATGCCTGTCATCCTCCCCGAGAAGGACTGGGGCCTCTGGCTCGATCCCGCCGCCACGGAAAAGGAGCTTCTGGCGCTGCTCCGTCCCGCCCCGGACGATCTGCTGGAGGCGATCCCCGTCAGCACACGGATCAACCGCGCCGCAAACGACGATCCCTCGCTGATCGAGCGGTCGGAGGTTGCGGCGGAGGCGCCGGAGAAACCCCGCACCCGGCGGACTGCCGATGTCCGGCAGATGGGGCTGTTCTAGGAGGGTGGCACGTCCGGTTGGAAAGCATGCCGAAATAATCCCTTTCCGTGAGGGGGCTTTTCCCCCGTCGCCAATCCTCGCGCTTCCCCCTATAATCGGTTCCCAGCTCCCGGGGACGCCATGCTCTCGAACATCATCATCCTGCTCGTTCTGATTCTTGTGAACAGGTTTTTCGCGATGTCGGAAATGGCAGTCGTCTCCTCGCGCCGCCAGCGCCTGCAGGCGCTTCTTGCCCGGCGCAAGCAGTCCGGTGCGCCGCATACGGGCGCCGAGACCGCGCTCCAGCTCAACACCGAGCCCGGCCGTTTCCTTTCCGTCGTCCAGATCGGCATAACCCTGGTCGGCGTCTTCGCCGGTGCCTTTGGCGGGGCGACGCTCGCTGGCCCCATCGGCGAGATGATGGCGGACTGGCCGATGATCGGCCCGTGGGCGGAGCCGGTTGCCTTTGGTCTCATCGTCGTCGCCATTACCTACCTCTCGCTCATCCTTGGCGAACTGGTGCCGAAGCGGATCGCGCTGTCCAATCCCGAAGCAATCGCCGCCGCGATCGCCTGGCCCATGAGCCGCCTCTCGCGGCTCCTTTCCCCTGCCGTCACGTTGCTCTCCTGGTCCACGGAAGCCGTGCTCAAGGTCTATGGCTTTACGGGCCGCGAGGTGCCGAAGGTCACGGAAGATGAAATCCGCCACCTGATCGAGGAAGGTGCGGCGGCCGGCGCCATCGAAGGCGTCGAGCGCGATATCGTGAACCGCGTTTTCCATCTGGGCGACACGCGCGTGGCGGAGATCATGACGCCGCGCGTGCAGCTCGTCTGGCTCGATGTGGCAGAGCCGGTGGAATACAACCTGTCGCTGATCCGCCAGCACCAGAAGATGCGCTACCCGGTGCGCCGAGGCGCGAACGGGCCTTTCGTCGGCATGGTGAGGCTTGAGGACCTCTTTCTCGATCCAGGGACGAATGACGAACTTCTCGCCCGCATGTCGCCGCCGCTCTACATTCCGCGCACAGCGAGTGTGCTGCGCGCCCTGAGCATCCTGCAGTCGGAAAACATGTTCATGGGCTTCGTCATCGACGAATATGGCGATGTCGTCGGCACCATCACCATGTCGGAAATCTTCTTTGCCATGATCGGCGATCTCTCTGATCATGCGGCGAACAACAACTCGGCGGTCGCGGTGCGCGAGGACGGTTCCTTCATAATCGATGGCGTTGTCTCGGTGGAAGAAGTGCGGCGCCTGCTCAAGATCCAGAAATTGCCGGGCGATGAAAGTCCGGAGGTGAACACGCTCGCCGGTGTCATGTTCAACTGGTTCGGGCGCCTGCCGACGGAAGGCGACTATTTCGCCTGGAACGGTTACCGCTTCGAGATCGTCGACATGGACGGACCCCGCATCGACAAGGTGCTGGTGGTGCCGGCGCAGAACCTGCCGATCGGTGCGGCGCTCGCCCGCAGCGCGGACTGACCTCAAACGACCTTGCCCGGATTGAGGATGCCCTTCGGATCGAGCGCCCGTTTCAGGCTGCGCATCAGGTCCATTTCGACCGGCGATTTCGTGGCCGCGATCTCGTCGCGCTTCAACTGACCGACGCCATGTTCCGCACTGATCGACCCGCCCATCTCGCGGACGATGCCGTGGACGATCCCGTTCATCTCGCCCCAGAGGTCGAGAAAGGCCTGCTTCTCCATCGCCACGGGCTGGCTGAGATTGAAATGCACGTTGCCGTCGCCGATATGGCCGAAAGCGACGACGCGGACGCCCGGCAACCGCTCATCGACCGCCTTTTCGGCCCGGGCGATGAAGGCGCCCATGCGGGAGACCGGCACGGACACGTCATGCTTGATACTGCCGCCTTCGAGGCGCTGCACATCGGAGAGGCTTTCGCGCAACCGCCAGAAGTCGGCGCGCTGCGTTTCCGATTGCGCAAGGGCGGCATCCGTCACGAGCCCCTGTTCGAGCCCTTCCTTGAGCGAGGCCTCCATCGCTTCATCGAGATGCGCCCGTGTCCCCGCCGTCATTTCGATCAGCACATACCAGGGCGAGCGGTCGGCGAGCGGGTCGGTTGCGCCGTCGAGATGCGTCGTCACGAAATCGACGCCGATGCGCGGCACGAGTTCGAAAGTGGAGACCTGCCCGCCGGAAACGCTGTCGGCGATGCGGAGCAGGCTCACCGCGGCATCGACGTCCGGCACGGCGGCGAAGGCTGTCGAGACGGCTTC